>JBPRGD010000254.1:0-94466 GCA_051428125.1 Candidatus Wenzhouxiangella sp. M2_3B_020 | reverse complement strand
GGAGGCGACCGGAAGCACCGCGACGGAACACGAGCCGAGAATTCGAAGGCCGCGCCGGACACCGCCACGGCCCCGTCGGAACTCCGAATCCCACGACGAGAGTTCGTGAGCGCGGCGCTGACGGTGGCCGCCGGCGCGCAGGACCCGGAGTGTACTTATTGTTACTGGAGGATTCCGAGCCCCACCGGACGCCGTCAGCGTCGTGCTCAGGAGCTCTCGAGCCGGATTGCGGGCCAGGCAGAGCGCAAGTAGATGATCATCGACCAGATCGTCAACACCGCCGCGACGACGAGCAGGATCTTGCCGATGCGCAGGATGGGCAGGCCCCACAGCGGCGCGCCGTAGAGCAGGAATCCGATGGCGACCATCTGGAAGATCGTCTTCGATTTGCCCACCCTGGAGACCTTGACGCGGGCGCGCTGGCCGAGTTCGGCCATCCATTCGCGCAGCGCCGAGATCGTGATCTCGCGGCCCAGGATCACCGCCGCCGAGACGGCCAGCAGGATATCGGGATGACGTTGAACGATAAGAATCAGCGCGACGGCGACGATGAGCTTGTCGGCGACCGGGTCCAGGAACGCGCCGAACGGGCTGGTCAACCCGTAGCGCCTGGCGATCCAGCCGTCGGCCCAGTCGGTGAGGCCCGCCGCGATGAAGATGCCCACCGCCGCCTCGTTCGACCAGCCGTAGGGCAGGTAGAAGGCCAGCACGAGCACCGGGATCAAGACGATCCGTATCAGCGTCAGAATGGTCGGGAACGTGATCGTCACGGGCCGCGAAGCCGTCTTGTTCGGAGTCGACAATGGTACGCGCTTTGCGGCGCCCGCGTCAGGCCGGACCGACAGGGGTCGTTGCCCGTCTCCGCCGGCTAGAGCGCCCTGAGATGCGCGTAGATCGCCTCGGCCAGGCGCCGGTCGATGCCTTCGACCCGGCTGAGTTCCTCGACGCCGGCCGCGCGCACGCCCTTCAGTCCGCCGAAGTGGCTGAGCAGCTTCTGCCGCCGCTTCGGCCCGACTCCGGGCACGCGCTCCAGCGGCGACTCGGTCGCCTTCTTCTGCCTGCGCCGGCGGTGACCGTGCACGGCGAAGCGATGGGCCTCGTCACGGATGCGCTGGGCCAGCAGAGAAGCCGGGTGATTCGGGCCGGGCACGGCTTCGCGCGCATCCAGCACCCAGGTCTCGTGCCCGGCCCGGCGAGCCGGGCCCTTCGCGATACCGACCACCGGCAACTGGTCCAGTCCCAGTTCCGCCAGCACGGCGCGGGCGCGATCGGACTGGCCGCGGCCGCCGTCGATCAGCACCAGGTCGGGCAGCGAGTCGGGGTCCTCGTCGAGCACGCGGCGATACCGCCGCTTGAGCGACTGCTCCATCGCCGCGTAATCGTCGCCGGGCTCGATGCCCTCGATGTTGAAATGGCGATACAGCTTTCGCTGCATGCCCGCGCTGGTATGCACCACGCAAGAGGCCACGGTTTCGGTGCCGGAGATGTGGCTGATGTCGAAGCACTCGATCCGCTCCGGCGGCGCGGGAAGTTTCAGCAGCTCGGCCAGCGCCGCCAGCTCCCTGCCGACCTGGTCGCGCTCGTCGCGCCGGCGTCGCAGCGCGTCGACCGCGTTGGCCTCGGCCATGCGCTGCCACTGCCGACGCTCGCCGCGCACCCGCGGCGCGATCCGGAGCTTGCGCCCGCGACGCTCGGCCAGCGCCTGCTGGATCAGCCCGCGGTCGTCGGGGTCGGGCGAGACGATGATCTCGACGGGCGGCAGGCGCTCGGCGTAGTACTGGCCCAGGAACTGTGCCATCAGCCGGCCCTCGGTCGCGTCCGGATCGATGTTGCTTGGAAAGAACGTCCGGCCTCCGACGTTGCGCCCGCCGCGGAACTCGACGACCTGCACGGCGGCGGCCGCGCCTTCGACCGCCAACGCGATGACGTCGAGATCCTCCGCACCGTCGGTCACGAACTGCTCGGACTGGATCTTCCGGATGGCCTGGACCCGGTCGCGCAGCAGTGCCGCGGTTTCGAAATCGAGATCTTCGCTGGCCTGCTGCATGCGCTCGTTCAGGTGATCGACGACGACGTCGTTCTCGCCCTTCAGGAACGCCTTTGCCGCCTCGACGTCGCGGGCGTAGTCGCCGGTCTCGATGAACCCCACGCAGGGCGCGCTGCAGCGCTTGATCTGGTATTGCAGGCACGGCCGGCTGCGATTGGAAAACACGCTGTCGGTGCACTGCCGGATGCCGAACAGGCGGTAGACCTGGTTGAGCGTTTCGCGAACCGCGCCGGCGCTGGAGTACGGCCCGAAGTACTCGCCCGGCCGGGAGCGGCCGCCGCGGTAGAAGCCGATGCGGGGGAACTCCTGGTGGCTGGTCAGCCGGATCCAGGGATAGCTCTTGTCGTCGCGCAGGTTGATGTTGTAGCGCGGCGACAGCGCCTTGATCCACTCGTTTTCCAGCAACAGCGCCTCGGTCTCGGTGCGCGTCAGGCTGACCTCGATGGACGCGATCTTAGAGACCATCAGGCCGATCCGCGGTCCCTTGTCGCGCCGGTCGAAATAGCTGCCGACCCGCTTGCGCAGATTCCGTGCCTTGCCCACGTACAGCGGCTTGCCGTCGGCATCGCGCATCAGGTAGACGCCCGGCGATTCGGCGAGCGTCTTCACGAACGCGCGCCCGTCGAAGTCTTCGCTAGGCCGCCTGGCCATCTTCCGATTCAGCGCTTCAGGTCGCGCGCCAGGGCCTGGGCGGCGGCCTCGAGCATATCGATGACCCGGACGAAGCCCTCGTCCCCGCCGTAGTAGGGATCGGGCACTTCGCTGACGCCGTAGTCGGGTGCAAGCTCCATGACGAGCCGGGCTTCGACGCGCGCATCCGTCGGGCGCCTGTCCGCGACCGCTTCGAGGTTGGCCCGGTCCATGACGAAGATCCGCTCGAAGCGGTGGAAATCCCCGGGCTCGAAGCGACGCGCGATGTCGGCGGAAATGTCGATCCCGAGCTTCGCCGCGGCCTCGATCGCCCGCGGATCCGGATGATGCCCGACGTGGTAGCCGTGCGTGCCGGCCGACTCGCTGACGAAGTCGATCCCCGACTCGGTCAGCACGCGGTCGAAGATTCCCTTGGCCGTCGGGCTGCGGCAGATATTGCCCATGCAAACGAAAAGAAGTCGATGGCTCATCGGGATCTTACTGCGCTCAGGTCGTTTCGATCTCGACGCCGCGAAAGCGGCGACGCATGGCTTCCAGGTCGTCGGCCGTGTCGACGCCGGGCGGGATGGCTTCGACGGCCTCGGCGCAGGCGATGTTCCAGCCGGCCTGCAGCGCGCGGAGCTGCTCGAGGCGCTCGGAGTCTTCCAGCGGGCTCCCGGGCAGCGAGGGCCAGCGGGCCAGCGCCCGTGCCCGATAGCCGTACAGCCCGACGTGGCGCCGCGCCTGGCGCTGCGGCCAGCCGCCGTCGCGACTCGCCGGAATCGGAGCGCGGCTGAAGTACAGCGCACGGCCAGCGTGGTCGGCGACCAGCTTGACGACGCCGGGATCGGCCCATTCCTCGGCACTCTCGACGCCGGTCCACAGCGTGGCCATGTCCGCCTCGCGGTCGGCGTCCAGGATGTCGACGATCTGCCGGATGCAAGCGACCGGAACCGCCGGCTCGTCGCCCTGCAGGTTGACGACGACGGCGTCGCTCGCCAGCCCGAGCTTGCCGGCGGCCTCGGCGAGGCGGGACGTGCCCGAATCGTGCGCCGAACTCGTCATGACGACGCGACCGCCGGCGTCGCGGACCGCGACCGCGATCGGATCGGAATCGGTGGCGACGTGGACGCTGTCGGCGCCGGCGGCGACCGCGCGCTCCCAGACCCGAACGATCAACGGCCTGCCGGCCAGGTCGGCCAGCGCCTTGTCCGGCAGACGGGTCGAGTCCAGCCGCGCCGGGATGAGGACGTGGAACTCGCTCATTTCCCGAATTTTCGCACATGCTCGACGACCCGTCGCACGACGGTTTCGGGCAGCCGGGCGCACACCGGCAGCACGAACACGTCCGGTCGCGTCGCGCGGTCCAGGCGCATGGAATCCTTGGCCGTCACGACCACCGGGCCGGGCAACGCGGCGACCCATTCCGGGTCGATCGGCTGGTGATCGGCCAGCGGGTGCCGCCGCACCCGAAACCCCAGGATCTCGAGATCGCGAAAGAACGACTCGGGATCGGCGATGCCGGCAACCGCGTCGACGCTGTTGCCCGGCTCGGGCGCCGCGCCGTTTCGATCCAACGCGACGAGTTCGCCGTGCTCCAGCGGAAAGAAGGCGCCGTCCGGCAATCCGTCGGCCGGCGGGCCGGACAGGGGTTGCTTGATGAGCACGCAATCGACGCTGCTCAGGCGCCCAGTGGCCTGGCGAAGCGGGCCGGCCGGAAGCAGGCAGCCGTTGCCGAATCCCCGGCGGCCGTCGACCACGCAGATCTCGAAACTGCGCGGCAGCGCCGCATGCTGCAGACCGTCGTCGGAAATCACGACGTCGGCACCGTCGGCCAGCGCCGCGTCCAGCGCCTCTCGTCGGCGCGTGCCAGCCCAGACCGGCGCGTCCACCGCGTGGGCGAGCTCCAGCGCCTCGTCGCCGACGTGGCATGCCCGGGACTCGCGACCGACACGGACGGGACTGCGACCGGCGGCGCCGCCGTACCCGCGCGTGATGATCGCGACTTCCAGTCCCGCCTCGGCCAGCGAACCGGCCAGCGCCGCGACGACCGGCGTCTTGCCGCTGCCGCCGGCGACCAGGTTGCCGACGACCACGACCGGCACCGGCGGGCGTGCGACGGGGCGTTCCAGCCGCGTCGAGGCGAACTCGCGGTAAAGCGACTCCGCCGCCCGAAGGGCCAACGGCGGTCTGCGGCCCGAGTACCAGATGTCGTTCAGCCACCTTGCAGCCCACGCGCGCATGGTCGTCAGCCGGTCGCGGCCGCGGGATCGCGGAACTGGGCCTGGTAGAGATGCTCGTAGAGGCTGCCTTCGCGGGCGCGAAGCGTCTCGTGAGTGCCCTGCTCGACGATGCGTCCGGCATCCAGGACCACGACGCGGTCGGCCCGTTCCACCGTCGTGAGCCGATGCGCGATGACCAGCGTGGTTCGGTCGGCCATCAACCGGGCCAGCCCGCGCTGGACCAGCTTCTCCGATTCGGCGTCCAGAGCCGAGGTCGCCTCGTCGAGGATCAGGATGGGCGCGTTCTTCAGCAGCGCCCTCGCGATCGCGATGCGCTGGCGCTGCCCACCGGAGAGCTGGATGCCCTCGGCGCCGATGCGGGTATCCAGGCCGTCGGGAAGTCGTTCGATGAACTCCATCGCCCAGGCATCGCGCGCGGCCTGTTCCACCTGTTGACGCGTGCAGTCGGCGAGCATGCCGTAGCGGATGTTGTCGGCAATCGTGCCGTCGAACAGCACGACGTGCTGGCCGACCAACGCGATCGATCGTCGCAGCGGCTGCAGTCGGAACTCCTGCAGGTCGATGCCGTCGAGCTCGATGCGTCCCTGCGTCGGCCGGTAGAAGCGCGGCAACAGGCGCACCAGCGTCGTCTTGCCCGAGCCCGATCGTCCCACCAGCGCCGTGACCGTGCCCGGTGCGAGTTCGAGATCGATGCCGGCCAGCGCCGGTTCCGAAGTCCCCGGATACCGGAAGCCGACATCGTCGAAGCGGATCCGGCCCTCGATGGACGCCGGCTCATGCTTGCCCAGGTCGCGCTCCGGCTCCCGGTCCAGCACGTCGAAAATGCTCTCGGCGGCGGCGATCCCCTTCTGGATCAGCACGTGAACGTTCGTCAGCCGCTTCAACGGCGGAATCGTCGCGACCATGGCGCCGAGCACCGAGATGAAGATCCCGGCCGACACTTCGGCACGCATGAACTGGCTGGCGGCGATGACGAGCAGCGCGACCACGGCCAGGCCGGCGGCGACCTGGATCAGCGAAGACGAAAGCAGCTGGGTCGCGCGCAGCTTGAGGTGCAACCTGCGGTTGGTGTCGTTGACGTCGCCGAACTTGCCGGCCTCCTGGTGCTGACCGTCGAATATGCGGATGACTTCCTGGGCGTGCACGGCTTCCTCGGTCATGTGGGTGACCGTGCCCATGGACTCCTGGATCCGGACCGAGATGCGCCGGAAGCGGCGGCTGACGACGAACACCACGAACGCCACGACCGGCAGCAGCAGCGCCATCGTCAGCGTCAGCCGCCACGACTGCAGCAGCATGACCACCAGCAGGCCGACGACGATGAGCGAATCGCGGGCCACACCGATCAGCGCCGTGGTCGCGGCCTGGGCGACCTGCTCGCTGTTGTAGGTCAGGCGCGAGATCATCCGCCCGCTGCCCTCGCGGTCGAAGTCGGCGAACGGAAGCACCATGTACCGCGTGAAGAGCCGCTGGCGCAGGTCGGCGATCAGCCCCCGGCCGATCCATTCCATCCCGTACATTCCACCGTAATTGCCGATCACGCGCAGCAGCACGGCGACCAGCACGAGCAGCGGCAGCGTCAGGTCCAGCGACGGCGACGAGACCACCAGCGTCTCGTCGATCAACGGGCGGAGCAGGTAGACGAACATCGCCTGTCCGGCCGCATCCAGCGCGACGGCAAACAGGGACAACGCGAATACGGTGCGTCGGCCGTGCAGGTAACCCAGCAGCCGCCGGTAGACCGACGCGGCGGGTCGGTTCCCGCTCACTGCCCCGACCCGTCCTCTTCGACGGTGGCGATGGTCAGCCTGGAGATGCCCTCGGCAGCCGCGGCGTCCATCGCTCGGACGACCAGCCGGTGCCGTGCCGCGGCGTCGGCGCGGATGACGAGCACCGCGTCGGGGTTTTCCGAGAACGCCTGCGACAGTGCGAGCTGCAGCGTCCGGCGCTCCTGGTCGGCCAGCATCCGTTCGCCGACGAAATAATCACCGGTCTCGGTGATGACCAGTTCGATTCGCTCGGGCACGCTTTCGGTCTCGGCGGTCGCGGCCTCCGGCAGTTCGACCCGCAGCAGCGCCTGGCGCTCGAAGGTCGCCGAGACCATGAAGAAGATCAGCAGCAGGAAGACCACGTCGATCAGCGACGTGATGTTGACCTCCGGTTCCTCGTCCTGCTCGTTCTGCAGATGCATGGATCAGCCCCAGCCCAGCTCCGACCGCCGGAGCTGCCGGTTGCCGTGCTCGATCGTGTTGATCAGCTCCAGCGCCTGCTGCTCCATCCCGACGACATAGGCGCGGACCTTGCCGCGGAAATACCGGTAGAAGAAGTAGGTGGGAATCGCCACGGTCAGGCCGGCGGCGGTGGTGATCAGGGCCTCGGAAATCCCGCCGGCGAGCGGGGCCGGGTCGCCGACGCCGGCCTCCATGATGGCGCTGAAGACCTTGATCATGCCGATGACCGTTCCCAGCAGGCCCAGAAGCGGCGTGATGCCGGCGATCGTTCCGAGCGTATTGAGGAAACTTTCGAGCTCGTGCACGACGTGGCGTCCGGTGTCCTCCACGGCCTCCTTGACGACGTCGCGGGCGCGATCGCGGTTGTCCAAAGCCGCGGCCAGCACGCGTCCCAGCGGCGAACTGCGCCGCAACGCCTCGACGTGCTTGCGGTCGAGTTCGCGCTGACGAGCCCAGGCCGACACCTTCTCGGCCACGCCCGGCGGCAGCACGCGGCGACGGCGCAGCATCCATGCCCGGTTGAAGATGATCGTCGCCGACAGCACCGAACACAGGATGATCGGAGCCATCAGCCAGCCGCCGGCCAGTACGATTTCCAGCATTCGCCTGCGTCGTCCGCGAGTGGAGTGCTCGCATGATAACGGACAAGCGGGCCGACACAAGCCCGGTTCATCGGGCCGGGGGTCCAACCGTCACGGGTGCGTCGCACCGCAGTCACGCGCATCGCGCCAGAACCGCGGATTCGACACTCCGTGCGCCGAAACCCCGCCCGCTGTTCCGTTGCGAAACCGCAGTCGTACAGCCCCGCATTCGCCGGTGACCAGCAATCGGGCGCCGGCACGGCGAACCATCGCGCGTGTCTCCGGTTCCGGTAATCCGCGGCGGTTGTAGGCGCCGGCCGTGACGACCGCGATGCGCGGTTCGAGCGCATGCAGCCATGGCGCGTGGATCGCGTCGGCGCGCCCGGCGCGCGGGAGAACGATGGCGTCGACCGGATCCGGCCCGTCTTTCAGCAGCCGCGCTCCCACGATTTCACCGATGCCGCCGGTCAGGAGAACACGGCCTGCCGGAGATGCGATCTCCAGCACGCAACTCGAATCCCCGCCCAGATCCGGCAGCGCGGGCGAGGGATGCAGCACGCGAAAGCGTACCCCGTCGATTTTCCACGCCCGGCCCGTCTCGCAACCCGCCCCCGGCGCGATCACGTCGGCATCGGGCCACTCGCGTCGTGCCGCCGAGAGCCCGCCGGAAAAGTCGCGGTGCGCATAAGGCACGACGATCCGGTCGACGTGGCGGAATCCGGCCTGGCGGATCATCGGTGCAAGCGTACCGGGCACCAGGCTGCGTTCGGCACCGTCTCCGGGTCCGGTGCCGTACAGCCAGGTACGCGTCGCCGTGGTCACGATCACCGCCTGCCCATCGCCCAGGTCGGGCACGCGGACGTCGAACTCGCCGTGTGCCGGCAGCGAAGCATCGGGCCAGACAAGCGGCATCAGCAACACCAGACCGGCAGGTCGCATCGGCCAGCCGGCGGGTGCAAGCAGCCACAGCGCACCGACCGCGGCCAGCGCGATCTCGACGACGCCGGGTGGGGGCCGGGCCGGAAGACCCAGCGGCCCCAGCATCGCGTCGACCGGCGCCAGCACGTCGAGCAAAGCCAGGAACAGCGCCAGCCCCTGTTCCGACGCGTCCAGCAGCGCGTCGGCCGGCAGCCCGAAGGCGAACAGGAAAAGAACGGCGAGCAGGCATGGAAGCACCCAGGTTCCGATCAGCGGGATCGCCACCAGATTGGCGGCCAGCGCGGTGGGAGCCCACTGGCCGAACAGCCCGATATTGAGCGGCAGAAGGCCGATCGCGACGACCACCTGTGCCCGGACAAGGTTCGTGAACCGGCTGCCGCCCCGAGCCCGACCGGCGAACGACCAGATCAGCACGGCGACCGCGCCGAACGACAGCCAGAAGCCGATCGCCAGCGGCGCGGCCGGGTCGAGCAGCAGCACGGCGAACAGCGCCGCCAGCAATGCGCGCCCGGGCTGTATTCCGCGCCGCCACAGCATCGCGCCGAAGCCGGCGCCCAGCATCACCAGAGCGCGCACGGTGGGAAGGCTGAAGCCGGCCAGCGCGGAGTAGCCGAACGCGGCCAGCAGGCCGGCGGCCAGCATGACCCGCCTGCGGCCGATGCCGCCGAGCAACCTGACCACCGGCGTGACCAGCACGCCGGCCGCAAGTCCGGCCAGCGCCGCCACCATGCCCACGTGCAGACCGGAGATCGACAGCAGGTGCGCCGTCCCCGTCCGGCGCAGGCTCTTCGACAGCTCTGGCGACATCGCGGAGCGATCGCCGACGGTCAGCGCCCGGTGCAGCGCCGCCGCGTCCAGGTCGACGGTTTCGGCCTGCAGCCAGTCGGCGAAGCGCTGCCGGAAGCGGTCGGGCGCGGAGCGCCAGTCACCGGTCGCAAGCCGTTCGGCCCGCTCGATGCGCCCCAGCGCGCCGATCCCGCGTGCGAGGAGGTAACGGTGGTAATCGAACAGGCCCGGATTGACTCGGCCGTGCAGCGGCTCGAGGCGCGCATGGACGCGCCAGCGCTCGCCGGGCCGGAACCACTCCAGCGGACGGTACCAGCTCAGCAGAACGCGCGACGGCAGGCCGGCTCCGCGGGAGGCGGGCTCGAGCTCGAACTCGACGCGGGCGCGTCCGTCGCGCTGCTCGGGCAGCGATGCCACGCGGGCGTCGAACACGACGGTCTCGTGCGCACGGTGGTCCGGCCACGCTTCGGCCTCGAAGGCAACGGCGTGGATACAGAACCAGAAAATGCCGAGCGGCAGCCCCGCCAGCGGGCGCAGGCGGTCGAAGAACAGCAGCCCCGCGGCAACCAGGCCGAGCGCGACGAGCGGGCCGGCGCCGGGCAACGACGGCAACAGCGCCGCGCCGACGGTTCCGGCGCAGAACCAGAACGCCGTCTGCCCCGCGCGCACGGCTACTCGACCTGTTGGAGGATGCCCCGGGTCATTTCGAAGCGCCGGTCCATCCGGCGGGCAAGATCGGTGTCGTGCGTGACGACGACGAAACTGGTCCCGAACTCCTGGTTCAGGCCCAGCATCAGTTCGTAGACCGATGTCGCCGTGGCCTCGTCGAGGTTGCCCGTAGGCTCGTCGGCGAGCACGCAGTCCGGCCGATGGATCAGCGCCCTGGCGACGGCCGCGCGCTGGCGCTCGCCCCCGGAGAGCTCGCCGGGCTTGTGATCCAGGCGCTCGGCCAGCCCCACCCGGCCGAGCAGGTCGGCCGCCTCCGCGCGCGCGTCGGACGCGGAGCGGCCGGCGATCATGAGCGGCAGCGCGACGTTCTCCACGGCGCTGAACTCGGGCAGCAGGTGATGGAACTGGTAGATGAACCCGAGGTGCCGATTGCGAATTCGGCCCCTGGCCTGCTCGGATGCACCCGACAGGTCCTGGCCCGACACCATGACGGTCCCGGCGGTGGGATCGTCAAGCCCGCCCATGATCTGCAGCAGCGTGCTCTTTCCGACCCCGGACGCGCCGACGATGGCCACCTGCTCGCCGGCTTCGATGGACAGGTCGACCCCGCGCAGCACATCCAGCCGGACCCGGCCCTGCGCGAAATGACGCTCGACGCCCTCGCATCGGATCACCGGATCACTCATAGCGCAACGCCTCCGCTGGCCGGGTGCGACCCGCCCGCCAGGCCGGGTACAGCGTCGATAGCAGCGAAAGAACCAGCGCCAGCCCGGAGAAACGGACCACGTCCAGCCAATAGAGGTCGGACGGCAGATCGGAGATGTAGTAGATGTCGGCCGACAGGAACTCGGTGTCGAGCAGACGCTCGATGCCGGCGACGATGGCTTCGACGTTGAGCGCCAGCACGATGCCGCCGGCGGTGCCCAGCAACGTTCCGATGACGCCGATGGACATGCCCTGCACCACGAACACCTTCATGACCTTGCCGGGACTCAGCCCCATCGTCTTGAGGATCGCGATGTCGGCCTGCTTGTCGGTCACGAGCATGACCAGCGTCGAGATGATGTTGAACGCCGCCACGACGATGATCAGCGAGAGGATGATGAACATCATCGTCTTTTCCATCTGCACCGCGCGGAACCAGTTGGCGTGCTGCTGGGTCCAGTCGCGCACGCGGTAGAAACCCGGCAGTTCGTCGGCCAGCTCCAGCGCGATGGACCGCGCCCGGAACAGGTCGGTGAACTCCAGCCGGACCCCGGTCACCCCGTCCCCGGTCCGGAACAGCGCCTGGGCGTCCTGCCAATGTACGACGGCAAGCGAACTGTCGAACTCGTGGACGCCGGCCTCGAAGATCCCGGCGACGGTAAAGCGCCTGACCTGGGGGATAACGCCGGCCGCCGTGGCCCGGATCTCCGGCGCGAAGATCGTGACCGGATCCCCCGGGCCCACCGCCAGCCGGGAGGCCAGCTCGACACCGAGCACGACCTGCCAGCGCTCGTCGCCCAGCGCCGAAAGGCTCCCGGCGATCATCTGCTCATCGAGGTCCGACACCTCGGGTTCCAGCGCGGGATCGATACCGCGCACCAGGGCCCCGGCCACATCGCGTCCCTTGAGCAGCGTCTGCTGCTCGACGAACGGCGCGGCTCCGACGACGTCGGGATGCTCGCGCGCGTTCTCGATGAGCTCCGGCCAATCCTCGAACGGTCGGTCCCAGGTCGACACCGTCGCGTGTGAGACCATGCCCAGGATGCGTTCGCGCAATTCGTTCTCGAAGCCGTTCATCACCGAGATCACGGTGATCAGGATCGCCACGCCGACTGCGATCCCGGCCATGGAGATCAGCGAGATGAACGAGATGAAATGGTTGCGTCGCTTGGCCCGCAGATAGCGCAGGCCGATCGCGATCGAAAGCGGCTGGAAGATCAACGCATCGCTCCGGCGTTCCGGGATTCCTCAGGACAGGGCATCGACAACACGCTCGAGCTCTTGCGGAAGGGGCGAAGAGAATACCTGATCGTCCGGCCACGCGAGGCGCAGGTAGCCCGCGTGCAGGAACAGGCGCTCGAGACCTTCGGCCGGCGGCCCCGGATTGTAGCGATCGTCGCCGGCAAGCGGAGTGCCCAGCCAGGCGGCGTGCGCGCGGATCTGGTGCGTGCGACCGGTCTCGATACGGACCTCGACGAAGTCATGATGACCGGATCGCTTCAGCCGCCGGAACTCCGATCGCGCCGGCTGGCCCGCGGGATCGACGATCACCCGATGCTGCCCGCTCGCGTCACGGATCTTCTTCAATGGTTTCTCGACGACGACCCGGTTTTCGGCGAGGTGGCCGTCCAGAAGCGCCAGATATCGTTTTTCGACCCGGTTTTCGCTGAACTCGCGCTGCAGCGCCCGCGCGCTCGCCGTTCCGAGCGCGAACACCATCAGCCCGCTGGTCTCGCGGTCGAGACGATGTACCGGCACCGCACCGGGGACGATCTCGGCGACGAGGTCGTTGAGGCCGAACGCCAGCCCGCTTCCGCCCTGCGACGCGAGCCCGTACGGCTTGTCGAGCACGAGGAATTCATCCTGTCGATGGACGATGGCCTCGCGCACCTGGCGGATCCGGCCCCTGGGCAAGCGGCCGGACGGAGCGCCCGACGTCCGGACGGGCGGGATTCGGACGAGATCGCCCTCGGCCAGCTTCCTCTTCGGCTTCGCGCGGCCCCCGTTGACGCGCACCTGGCCGGTGCGGATCAGGCGATAGACCAGCCCGCGCGGCACGGAACCGAGTTCGCGCGACATGAAGTTGTCCAGCCGCTGCCCCTCGCGATCGCGATCGACGCGGACTTCGCGCACCGGATTGGACGCTTGCTTCATCTGGATCAGCCCGGATGGAGACGAATCGAAGAGGTCTTGGACAGCTCGGAAAATTGCCGAAAAATGTCAAGTCGAGTATACTGACGTGTGCAGGTGGCCGCGTGTTCCCGACCGGTTCCGACGGTGGAAACCGGCGCCTGCCAGCCGATTGCGCGACGGACGAATCCGTCCGTTCCGGGCCCGGAAGCCGCGGGGCGACCGCAGGAGCTTGCGGGAGGCGCCACGGCAGGTTTCAAGCCCGGGCATCGGGGTCGAAAAACCCCGGTCCCGCCCGATCGAGACGGCCCTGTGCCGTCCGAATCAGAGTATCGCGCCGCGGATCGCTGGAACCGATCCTGCGGCAACCAGACAACACAGACGCTCCCGGCCATACCACGAACCAGAAAGCGTCCGGGAGAGCTTCGGGGCGCAGCCGCGCGCCGACGCCGATCCGGACCATCCGGACGGGAGCGGTTTGTTCAGGACTTTGGACAACAATGAAACGAATGCTGATCAACGCGACTCAACCCGAGGAGTTGCGTGTCGCCATCGCCGATGGCCAGAACCTCATCGACCTCGATATCGAGGTCCCGGCCCAGGAACAGAAGAAATCCAATATCTACAAGGGTCGGATCACCCGCGTCGAACCCAGCCTCGAAGCCTGCTTCGTCGAGTTCGGGTCCGAGCGCCACGGGTTTCTCCCGCTCAAGGAAATCGCACGCGAATATTTTTCCGAGTCCGCCGCGAAAGCACTTGATGCCGGCGAACGCGTCGACATCAAGGAAGCTGTCGAAGGCGGCCAGGAAATCATCATCCAGGTCGAAAAGGAGGAGCGCGGCACCAAGGGCGCGGCACTGACCACGTTCGTCAGCCTGGCCGGGCGCTACCTCGTGCTGATGCCGAACAATCCGCGTGCGGGGGGCGTATCGCGCCAGGTCACCGGAGAAGATCGCAAGGCCATCCTCGATGCGCTCAAGCAGCTCGACGTCCCGGACGGCATGGGACTGATCGTGCGCACCGCCGGAGTCGGACGCGAGATCGAGGACCTCCAGTGGGACCTCAATTACCTGCTTCAGCTCTGGGAAGCGATCAAGGGAGCAGCCGACGCGCGCAAGGCGCCGTTCCTGATCTACCAGGAAAGCAACGTCATCATCCGGGCGCTTCGCGACCACATGCGCGACGACATCGGCGAGATCCTCATCGACGACGAGGCCGTGTTCGAGGATGCCCGCGAGTTCCTGCAACAGGTCATGCCGCACAACCTGCGCAAGCTCAAGCGATACAGCGATCCCACGCCGCTGTTCTCGCGTTTCCAGATCGAAAGCAAGATCGAATCGGCGTTCGCGCGCGACGTGCGACTGCCCTCCGGCGGCGCCGTCGTCATCGATCACACCGAAGCCCTGCTTTCGATCGATATCAACTCCGCGCGCGCAACCAAGGGCGCGGACATCGAGGAAACCGCGCTGCAGACCAACCTGGAGGCTGCAGAAGAGATCGCGAGACAGCTCCGCCTCAGGGACCTCGGCGGGCTCGTCGTCATCGACTTCATCGACATGAACAGCCGCGAATCGCAGCGCGAGGTCGAGAACCGGCTGCGCGACGCGATGCGGGCCGACAAGGCACGGGTGCAGATCGGCCGCATTTCCCGCTTCGGGCTGCTGGAACTCTCCCGGCAACGTCTGCGGCCTTCGCTGGGCGAGTCCAGCCATATCACCTGCCCCCGCTGCGAGGGCTACGGCTCGATCCGATCGATCGAGTCCCTGGCCCTGGCTATCATCCGCCTCTCGGAGGAAGAGGCGATGAAGGAAAACACCGGGCGCGTGATCGTCCAGGCGCCGCTGGCCGTAGCCAACTTCCTCCTCAACGAGAAGCGTTCGGCCATCGACAGCATCGAGAAGCGCACGCGAACGCCGGTAACCATCGTGGCCAACCATCTGATGGAAACGCCGCGCTACGAGATCCAGAGGCTGCGCACGACCGAGGAAGTCGAAGAACCGTCCTACGCGCTGGCGCACGGCGACGAACTCGAACCGGTGGTCAGCGAGCAGGAAGTCCAGGCCGGAGTCGCGACTCGGGAAGAGCCGGCCGTCAGCACGATGCGGCCGTCGCAGCCCGCTCCGCAGCGAAAAACGAGTGTCTGGAAGGCGATCGCCGCGTGGTTCGCCGGCCTGTTCGGTGGAGACGACAAGAATTCGAAAAAGCCGCCCCGACCCGCCGGCGGCGGAGGCAAGAAGCGGACGCGCAAATCGGGCTCTGCCCGCACGGGCAGCAAGCATTCCCAGCATCGCTCCAGCAAGCAGAAAGCCGGCGACGGCGACCGGAAGGAAGGAGGCGGCAAGGGTTCCAGGGACGGGAAACCGAGCAAGAAGACCAGGAGCAGCCAATCCGGAAAGGGCAAGCCCGGCGGCGGCCCGGGCCCGGACGGCGAGGACAAGGCGAAGAAGACCGGCAAGAAGAAGCGCCGGCGCCGCGGCGGCAAGAAACGCCGCAACAAGTACACGACCGGCGATCAACCGGATCAACGATCGGACCAGAAGCAGGACCCCCCGAAGAAGCAGGAGGGGTCCAAGCAGGAGGGGTCCAAGCAGGAGGGCCCCAAGCAGGAGGGCCCCAAGCAGGAGGGCTCCAAGCAGGATGGCCCCAAGCAGGATGGCCCCAAGCAGGATGGCCCCAAGCAGGAGGGCCCGAAGCAGGAAAGCCCGAAGCAGGAAGGCCGGAGTCGGCAAGCTTCCGACGGGAGCTCCCGTACGGATCGCTCGAAGGAGCGTTCGTCCGGCCAGTCGGAGCAGAACGACAAGGCGGCACGGGATAGCGGCCAGCCTAAATCGCGCGAGACGGACGCCGGCGGCAGCGAGGCCAAGCCCGTGGGAGAGCAGGCCGGCCTCTTCAAGCTCGACAAGTCGGACTCCTCGAACAAGGACGGCGACAAGAACTGATTGCGGCGGTCCCGGGTCGTCGATCACGACGACCCGGGAGACGCGCGCCTGTCCGCTACACGGGCGTGCGCCCCTGCCCCGTGCCGGTCCTTTCGCACGCCGAGCCGGATCGGCCTCGTGCAGTTTCCTCTAGCCGGTGGCCTCGATCACTTCGTGCCGAATGGCCTCTCGCAGAAGCGCGACTTCGCTGTCCACCCCGATCTTCTCGAAGATCCGGTACTTGTGCGTCGAAACCGTCTTCGGACTGACGTTCATGCGCCTGGCGATTGCGGTGAGCTTCATTCCGTTGGCGAGCATCATCGCCACCTCCAGCTCGCGCGGCGTCAGTTCCTGGAACGGCGAACGCGGCGCGCCGGGCAGCAGGGACATCGCGAGCTGCTGGGCGATTTCGGAACCGATGTACCGTTCGCCATCGTGAACCTTGCGAATGGCGGCGACGAGCTCGGCCGCCTCGCAGGCCTTGGTCAGGAAACCCGCCGCGCCCATGTCGAGCAGACGCGCCGGAAATGGCGCCTGCGTGCGCGCGGTGAGCGCGACGACACGAACCGACGGCCTGGCGTTCATGATCCGCTCGGTAGTCTCGAAGCCCGAAAGTCCGGGAAGCCCGATGTCCATCAGGATCACGTCGGGTTCGAGCTCGCGATTGAGCTGGATGGCGCGTTCGCCGCTGCTGGCTTCTCCGACGACTTCGATGCCGCCGGCTCCTGAGATGATGTTTTTCAGTCCGGTGCGGACGAGATGATGATCGTCCACGATCAATAGTTTGATCATGCTCCCTCTGCGTCTCCCTGTGCCGATTGCCAACCCGACCGGCCGGGGGCTGGCCGGTCGTCATTCCCCGGACGAAACTTTAACGCAAATGAAAGGAAATTGCGTGTCGGATTCGCGGGAGAACGGCAAGCCTCGAGGGAACCCGGGTGGACCGCACGGTCGACCCGATCGCGGGTTCGGGTGAGAAGCGGCGGCGCCGTTTCCGGAACGCTGGGGCCGCTGACCGGCTGACGTCGATACCAGCCTTTCAGCCAGCCCGATCGCGTTCCGGGTCAGCGGTGGCTGTCGATCGGTTCGTAGCCGTTCTCGACGCCCTTGGTCACGATCGCGACGGCGTCGTGGGGGTGCAGGCTTTCGAAGTGGCTGCAGCGCGCCCAGTAGTCCAGGATGCGCTCATCGCTTTCCAGCGCGCGCTGGACGCGGCGCCCGGCGTCCTCGCAGAACATCAGGTTCTGCCCGTTCAGTCGCGCGAACTCCTGCTCGTCCTCACGCTTCACGGCGGTCTGGACCGGGGTCTTCAGCGCGTCCTCGATCAGATCGATCAGGTCCTCGAACGGGAACGCCTCGAACGTCGGTGCGAGCTGCAATCGAACGTCGGCGATGGACCGCTGACTGTGTGGTGTCGCCATGATCCCCTGCTCGGAGCCGAGCCAACGGAGAACGGCTTCGCGGTCCACGGGTCCGTCGTTGTCGAAATCGCGCTCGAACTGCTGCTGAATGAGCTGCCGAGCCAGCGCCGCCGAGCACGGGCAGGTACTCGAATAGGTCACTTCGTAGGACAGCTCCAGGTTGAATTCCTTGCCGGCAAGCGAGGCGATGATGCTGAACGGATACGACCGCCATCCCGCGTTTTCGCTGGCCAGCGCGCGGCGGCGGGTCTGGTAGTCGAAATCGATGCGGACCATCGCGCGAGAGCTGAGGTCGGCGTGCGAATCCAGGAAATCGCGCAGCAGATGCCGCAGCGCCATCGGCGTGAGCGCATGCTCGGCCAGCGCTCGGTCCAGGTGCAGGTACAAGCGCGACATGTGAATGCCTCGCGCCTCCGGCTCACCCAGGTTCACGAACGCGCTCACCCGTGCCGGCGACTGCATGTGCTCGCCGTCCGGCCCGGGAACGCGGACCGGAACTTCGATCCGATTCATGCCAACCCAGTCCAGCTCGCCGGCCGCCTGGTCGTGCGGCTGTGACGCGATGTCGGGTAGCGGAGTCACTCGAGATTTGCGGTCCATGACCTGTTCCTTGGGTTTCGACGCGAGCATTTCCAGCCCGTCGGAAGTATGCCGACAGGCCATCAACGCCGAGTGAGACAGCATCGGACCCGCCGTGCGGGTTCGTCAGGAAAAATGGTCGGAGCGGCGAGATTCGAACTCGCGACCCCCACAACCCCATTGTGGTGCGCTACCAGGCTGCGCTACGCTCCGATTCCAGACCCGCCATTATAGACAATCCCGCCGGACTTAGCGCCGGAGTACGTGGAGCACGTCCTCGAGCTCGCTTCTGAGCTGTCGCACGAGCTGCTGGCTCCGCGAGACGTCGTCCCTGGCGTCGTCACCTTCCAGGCGCTGGCGGGCACCGAGGATGGTGAACCCCTGCTCGTGAAGCAGCGACCGGATCTGGCGCACCATGATGACGTCGTGGCGCTGGTAATAGCGGCGGTTGCCGCGGCGCTTGACCGGCTTGAGCTGCGGAAATTCCTGTTCCCAGTACCGAAGCACGTGCGGCTTGACGGCGCACAATTCGCTGACCTCACCGATCGTGAAATAGCGCTTGGCCGGGATCGGCGGGAGTTCGCGGTTACTTCCTGGGTCCAGCATAGGCCTCTACCCTTCCCCGCAGCTTCTGTCCCGGCTTGAACGTCACGACGCGCCGTGCGCTGATCGGAATTTCTTCGCCGGTCTTGGGGTTGCGTCCGGGTCGCTGGCTCTTGTCGCGAAGCTGAAAATTGCCGAAGCCCGAGAGCTTGACGTTCTCGCCGGATTCCAGCGCATCGCGGATCGTCTCGAACCAGGCATCGACAAACTCCTTGGCCTCGCGTTTGTTGAGCCCCACTTCCTCGAACAATGTGTTGGCCAGATCAGCCTTGGTCAATGCCATCCGGTCACCCTCTTGGACGTGCGTTGCATTCTCGTTGCAGTGCTTCGACTACGGTCGCAATGACCGAATCGACTTCCTCATCGGTAAGGGTGCGCGAAACATGACGCAAAATCAAGCCAATAGCCAGACTTTCGTAGCCCGTTTCTATACCTTCGCCCCGATATTTGTCGAAGATCACGGTTTGCTCCAGCAATTCCCCCGCCGCTTCGCCGGCGACGCACGCGATTTCGGCCGCGGCGACCTCTTCGGGCACCAGCAGGGCCAGGTCCCGCCGAACGGACGGGAATCTCGCGGTTCCGGAGTAGACCGGAAGCGAACGGCTGCGTAGCGGTTCGAGTTCGAGCTCGGCGACGAACAAGGGGACTTCGATCTCCAGCTCGGCGGCCACGGCCGGGTGCAACTGGCCTGCGTGACCGACCGGCTCACCGGCCAGCGAGATCCGTGCCGCCTGCCCCGGGTGCAGCCAGGGCCGCGAATCGGCCTCGGCCACCAGCTCGTGCCGCCGGTGTCCCAGACACGATGCCAGCTGCTCGATTTCTCCCTTGAGATCGAAGAAATCGAATTCGCGTCGCTCCGCCAGCCAGTTTTCGGCATTCGCGCGTCCGGCCACCAGCAGTCCGAGGCGCTCGCGCTCCTGCCAGTCGTTGCCGTCGGCGAGAAATACGTGCCCGGTTTCGAACAGTTTCAGCCGGTTCTGCTGGTGACGGAGATTCGTCGCGGCGGTTCGCAGCAGGCCCGGAAGCAGGCTCGTTCGCAGCCAGGCCATTTCCTGGCTCAGCGGATTGGCCAGTTCCTGCGCCAAGCGCTCCAGGGACAGGCGCGCCAGATCGTCGCGCGACACGAAACTCCAGGTCATGATCTCCCGGAATCCGCGCGCATGCAGCGATGACCGGAGCGCGACCATCGGCGCGATCCGCTCGCTGGTGACGATGGGTTCCAGCCGGCCGCCCGGGGCGCGCGAGGGCAATTCATCGTAGCCGACCAGCCGCGCCACCTCCTCGATCAGGTCGACTTCCAGTTCCAGATCGCGTCGGGCCGCCGGCGGCGTAACGAGGACACGGCCTTCCCCGGGCTCCAGGTCCATGCCCAGCCTCTCCAGAACGCCGCGCACCGTCGCCTGGTCGAGGTCGGTCCCCAGAACCTGGTTGACGCGGGCCAGTCGAAGTTCGATGACCGGTCGTTTCGGCACATGCTCGGCCCGGACCTCCTCGACGACCGGGCCCGGGGTTCCACCGGCGATCTCGAGGATCAGCGCAGTCGCACGCTCGATCGCGTCGACCTGCAGTTCGGGATCGACGCCGCGCTCGAAGCGATGCGCCGAATCGGTCGAGAGACCGAACCGACGCCCCTTCCCGATGATGGTCGCGGGGTTGAACCAGGCCGACTCCAGCAGGATGTCCCGGGTTTCGTCACCGACCGCCGAGTCTTCCCCGCCCATGATTCCGGCCAGCGCGATCGGTCGATCCCGGTCGCAGATCAGAAGCATGTCCGGCTCCGGCTGCACCCGCTGACCGTCCAGCAGCACGATCTCGTCGCCCTCGCGCGCCCGGCGCACGCGGATGCCGCCGGTGAGCCGGTCAAGATCGAATGCATGCATGGGCTGGCCGAGCTCGAGCAGGACGTAGTTGGTGACGTCCACCACCGGGCTGCGGCTGCGAAGGCCCGATCGCGCCAGGCGCTCGACCATCCAGGCCGGGGTCTTCGCGCCCGGGTCCACGCCCTGGATGATCCGCCCGACGTACCGCGGGCAATCTGCCGGGTCGTCCAGCGCGATGTCGATGGCCTCGTCGCTTTCCGCCAACACGGCATCGATAACGGGCGGAGTCGGATCCAGCGATTCGATCGCAGCGAACTCCCGCGCCAGGCCGCGAATCGACAGGCAGTCGGCACGGTTCGGCGTCAGATCGACCTCGATCTCGTGATCGGGCAGACCGAGCGCACGAGCCAGGGAGGCGCCGACGTCCGCGGCATCGGGCAGTTCCAGAAGGCCGCTTTCATCGTCGCCGAGGCCGAGCTCCGGCGACGAACACAGCATGCCGCGGGACTCGACGCCGCGCAGCTTCGCCGGCTTGATCTTCATGCCGTTGGGCAGTCGGGAACCCACGGTTGCGAGCGGCGCCTTGAGGCCGGCCCTGGCATTGGGCGCCCCGCAGACGATGGTTGCCGGCTCGTCGGCGCCGAAATCGACCTCGCAGATCTTCAGCCGGTCGGCATCGGGGTGCGGCCGGCACTGACGGATCTCCGCGACGACGACGCCGTCCAGTTCGGAACCCACGGTTTCGAGTTCGTCGACTTCCAGCCCGGCGGCGGTCAGTCGCTCCGCGACCGAGTGCGCGTCGAGATCGGTCGCTACCCATTGCCGTAGCCAATTCAAGCTGAAACGCATCGATGCTCCCTGGGTTCGCCGTGCGGGGCCTAGCGGAACTGGGCCAGGAAGCGCACGTCGTTGTCGAAGAACAGGCGCAGATCGTCGACGCGGTAGCGCAGCATCGCGAAGCGTTCCACGCCCAGGCCGAACGCGTAGCCGGTGTAACGTTCGGAATCGACGCCGCAGTTTTCCAGCACGTTGGGATGCACCATCCCGCAGCCGAGCACTTCCAGCCAGCGGCCGGGACTGCCGTCGTCTCCGCGCCAGCGGATGTCGACTTCGGCCGACGGCTCCGTGAACGGAAAGTACGACGGCCGCAGCCGCATTTCGAGTTCGTCCTCGAAATAGGCATTGACGAACGCCGAGAGCAGACCCTTGAGGTCGGCGAACGTGACGCCGTCGTCGACCAGCAGGCCCTCGACCTGGTGGAACTGCGGCGTGTGGGTCTGATCGGAGTCGGACCGGAACACTCGGCCCGGCGCGACGATGCGCACCGGCGGCGGCTGGTGCTTCATGACGCGGATCTGCACCGGCGAGGTGTGCGTGCGCAGCAGCCGGCCGTCGGGCAGATAGAAGGTGTCGTGCATCGCCCGCGCAGGATGGTGCGGCGGAAAATTCAGCGCCTCGAAGTTGTGGTAGTCGTCCTCCACTTCCGGGCCGTCGGCAACCGCGAAGCCGAGGCCGTGGAAGATGTCCAGGATCCGGTCCATCGCGCGCGTGACTGGATGCGGCCCGCCGGGATCGACATCGCGACCGGGCAGCGTGACGTCGATGGTCTCGCCGGCCAGCCGCTCGTCCAGCGCCTGGCGCTCCAGTTCCGACTTGCGGGTCTCCAGCGCCGAAGAGAGTTCGCGCTTAAGTTCGTTGACTGCCTGGCCGGTTTCACGGCGGATTTCGGGATCGAGTTTCCCCAGCGACTTCAGTTCCGCGGTCAGCCGGCCCTTCTTGCCCAGCCACGCCACGCGGACGTCGTCGAGGCTACGCAGGTCATGCGCGCCGGCGACGTCCGCCAGCGCGCGCTCGCGCATCGATTCGATATCGGGCCCGGCCACGATCGGCGGTCCCGGTCAGGACAGCTGGAACTGGGCTTTCTCGGCCAGCGCCTTGAACGCGACCTTGTCGTTGACGGCCAGTTCGGCCAGCATCTTGCGATCGATGCCGATCTCGGCCTTCTTCAGCCCGTTGATGAACCGGCTGTAGGACAGGCCGTGCTCGCGCGCCGCGGCGTTGATGCGCTGGATCCACAGCGAGCGGAAATCACGCTTGCGCTGGCGCCGGTCGCGGTAGGCGTACTGGTCGGCCTTGATGACCGCCTGCTTAGCGACGCGAAAGACCTTGCGCCGCGCACCGTAATAACCCTTTGCCCGGTTCAGCACCTTGCGATGCCGGCGCCGGGCGATCGTTCCACGCTTCACTCTAGCCATGATGATGTCTCCTGATGTTCGTCAAAGAAGGAAATTGCTTCAGCGCAGCTTCGGCAGCAGCTTGCGGATCGCCTTTTCGTCGGGCTTGGCGACCAGCGAAGTCGACCGCAGGCGACGCTTGCGCTTGGTGTCCTTCTTGGTCAGGATGTGGCTGTGGAACGCGTGCTTGCGCTTGATGCGCCCGCTTCCGGTGGCCCGGAACCGCTTGGCGGCCCCGCGGTTGGATTTCATCTTGGGCATGTCGTCTTCCTCTTGGTCACGCCCGGTCCGCAGCGGCACGCCCCTTTTCGGGACCGTGCGCTTGCCTTCAATCGTCCTGAGAACAATCGCCCTGGAAGCTGCGGTCAGGCTTGTTTTGTCGAGCCCGATAGTATAGCCGCTAATACGCGCTGCTGTCCATGCCGAATTTCGAAACGGCGAAGCCGCGGCAACCGCGTACCATGGGCCGCGGGCCCGGTCACCGGCAACCAACAGGCTGAAACCACGATGTGCGGTCGCGGCGGACTCGACTACGATTGGAACACGCTCTGGCAGTGGATGAACCTGTCCGGCGATGCGCCGGAGGGGCACGTGCGCCGGCTCAACGTCGCGCCCAGCCAGCGCCGCCGCGGGGACGTCGACTGGACGCGGCTGCCCGTGGTGCGCGATGTCGGCGGTGACCGACGCGTCGACGACCTCGTCTGGCCGCTGGTTCCGTTCTGGATGAACGGCGAATTGCCGAAGTACTCCACCGCCAACTGCCGGAGCGAGGCGGACCAGTCCTTTTCCGAGACCGTGGCGAAGAAACCGGCCTACCGCGAGGCCTGGAAACGGGATCGCCGCTGTCTCGTCCCGATGAGCTGGTTCTACGAGTGGGACAAGCGCGTCTCGCCCAGCCAGCCCTGGCGCGTTCTTCCGGCCGGGGATCCGCTGCTGGTCATGGCCGGCCTATGGGAGCGCTCCCAGCCCGGGGACGGAGAACCGATCGAGAGCTTTACCATCCTCACGACCGAGCCCAACCGGCTGCTGGCCGACATCGGTCACAACCGCTCGCCGGTCATGCTCCGGCCCGACGATTTCGAGGCCTGGCTGACCGGCGACGCTAGCGACGCCGAGCGGCTCATCCTGCCCCCGCCGAACGATTTGCTGCGCGCGCATCGCGTCACCCGCCGGGTCAACAATCCCTATTACGAGGAGCCCGACCTGCTGGAAGAAACCGATCCACCGGCCGGGGAGAAACGGGCTTGAGCGGCGAAACAACGACGGGTCGCGGGCGGTGTGACCGGGCAGAACTCCGGCGCGATCCGGGCGATGCGCGCCTACTGCGCGCCACGGGACCCTGGGTGCTGACCGAACTCGGTAGCCTGGACGCGCGGGTCGATGAGCTGATGCAGCCCTCTTCCCGCCTCGACTTCAGCGGCATCACGCGGCTGGACGCATCGGGCGCGCTGTTGCTGGACCGGATGCTGTGCCGCGCCGACGTTCCCGTCGACGAAACCGGGCTTCCGGAACGCTGGAGAACGCTGTTCGACGCGGTCGACCAGGCCTGCGACGACGCCCACGAGCCGGAGCCCGCCTCCGAGCCGCAGTGGCGTCAGGTGCTCGAGCGGATCGGTCGCTCCACGGTCGAGGTCTGCAGGACCACGGCCGAGCTGGCGAGCTTCCTGGGTATTACCGTGCACCGGCTGGGGCGGGCACTGGCGCAGCCTTCGCGGCTGCGCATGACGTCGGTGGTCTACCACATCGAGCAGACCGGGCTCGATGCGGCCCCGCTGCTGATGCTGCTGGCATCGCTGATCGGCGCCGTCATCGCATTCCTCGGCGCGACCATCCTGCGCGACTTCGGCGCGGAACTGTTCGTCGTCGATCTCGTGACGTTCGCGTTCGTCCGCGAATTCGGCGTCATGCTCACGGCCATCCTGCTTGCCGGGCGCACCGCCAGCGCGTTCTGCGCGCAGATCGGCATGATGAAGTCGCGCGAGGAGATCGACGCGATCCGGACCATCGGCCTCGACGAGATCGACGTGCTCGTTCTACCGCGCCTGATCGCGCTGCTGATCTCGCTCCCGCTCCTGTCGTTCCTGTCCACGATCGCCGGCATCGCGGGCGGCCTGGTCGTCTCGGTGAGCGCGCTGGACATCAACGTCAGCATGTTCCTGGACCGCGTGGAGCAGACCCTCAGGCTGCAGGACTACCTCGTCGGCCTGATCAAGGCGCCGATCTTCGCGTTCGTCATCGCGCTGATCGGCTGCCTCGAGGGCCTCCGGGTCACCGGAACGGCGCAGTCGGTCGGCGAGCACACCACGCTGGCCGTCGTTCGCGGCCTCACGATGGTCATCGTCATCGATGCGCTGGCGGCACTGTACTTCCAGGAGATCGGCTGGTGAACGACGAGTCCGGACTCGTGGTCTCGATCCGCGGACTGGTCAACCGGTTCGGCAGCGATGTCGTCCACGACGGCCTGGACCTGGATGTCCGGCGCGGCGAGATCCTCGGCGTCGTCGGAGGGTCCGGCACCGGCAAGTCGGTGCTGATGCGGTCCATCCTCGGCCTGCTGCGGCCGTCGGACGGGACCATCGAGGTGTTCGGTCACCGGATCGACGAACCCGAGGACGCGCAGCGATTCACCGCGCGCCGCGCCGGCGTGCTCTTCCAGGACGGCGCGCTGTTCTCGTCGCTGACGGTGCTGGAAAACGTCGAACTTCCACTGAAGACCCACCGACCGGGTCTTTCGGTTCAGCTTCGCCGCGACCTGGCACGGTCCAAGATCCAGCTCGCCGGACTCTCGGAATCGGCCAGCCCGAAGATGCCGTCCGAACTGTCCGGCGGCATGCGCAAGCGCGTGGCCCTGGCCCGCGCGCTTGCACTGGAGCCGGAACTGCTCTTCCTCGACGAACCCACGTCCGGGCTGGACCCCATCGGCGCGGCCGAATTCGATCGCCTGCTGCGCACCCTGCAGCAGGCGCTGGAACTGACGGTGTTCCTGATCACGCACGATCTGGATACCCTGTACACCATCTGCGACCGCGTCGCGGTGCTCGCGGATCGCCGGGTCATTGCCGTCGACACGCTGGAGCGCATCGAGCGGCTCGACCACCCATGGATTCGCAGCTATTTCCATGGCCCGCGCGCGCGCGCCGTTCAGCGCGACCAGGACTGAGGACACCCGCATGGAAACCAAGGCCAATTACGTCGTCATCGGCGCCTTCACGTTCACCGTCGCGGTCGCCGCACTGCTGTTCGGCCTGTTCGCCGCGCGCTACGCCACCGACACCTCGTGGAACCGCTACGAAATCGTGTTCGACGAGTCGGTCATCGGTCTGACCGACGGCAGTGCGGTGCTGTACAACGGCGTCAACGTCGGCCGCGTCACCGACATCGACCTGAATCCGGACGACGTGCGCCAGGTGCTGGTCAGCGTCGAGATCGAGGCCGGCGTGCCCGTGCACACCGACACCGTGGCCACCATCCGCCTGACCGGCCTGACCGGCACGGCGGCGATCCAGCTGTCGGGCGGAAGCCCGGGAACGCCGCTGCTGGAGACCGAATCGCGCGACCCGGCCCGGATCGAATCGGTGGCCTCGCCGCTGAACCGCCTGCTGGAATCGTCGGAAGGCATCGTCGTGACGGCCAACAGCGTGATGAACCAGCTCGGCACGCTGTTGAGCGACGAGAACATCGGCCGCGTCACCGAAACCCTGGAGGACTTCGAGTCGTTCAGCGGCAAGCTGGCCGACCCCGACAGCACCGTCAACCGCTTGCTGGCCAACGGAGCGGCGGCCAGCGAGACGCTGCCGCGGTTGATCGAGCGCCTCGATGCCGCGGCAGATCGCTTCACGTCGGCCGTCGACGACGTGGACAGGGCGCTGATCGACGATCTGCCCGAGCTTCGCCGGCGCCTCGACGCGACGCTGGCCAACCTCGAGTCGCTGTCCGGCCGAATCGACACCATCGTTGCCAGCAACCAGGACGAGCTCAGCCAGATCGGCGGCGTCGGGATGCGCCAGATCGGGGGCGGGCTGGAGGATATCCGTACGCTGATCCGGGACATGTCCGAACTGGTCCGCAAGATCGAGCGCAACCCTGCGCGATTCATCGCCGGCGGCGAGCAACCCGAGGAGTACGAATCGAAATGAGCATCCGCCCACTCGCACTTTCCATGCTGCTGGCGGCCGGCCTGTGCGCCGCCGGCTGCAGCATTCTTCCCGAGTCCGAGCCGGTGCAGCTCGTCGACCCGCGGGTTCCGGCCGCCGACCGCGCGGGGCCGGAGATAGGGTGGACGCTGAGCATCGCCCGGCCCGAGACCGATCCGGCGCGCGACTCCGATCGCGTGCTGGTCCGGACCGAGCCGGGCCAGCTCAAGGTCCATTCCAGCGCACGCTGGGTCGCGCCGGCGCCGGAACTGCTGCGAACGCTGCTGATCCGCTACCTGCGCGACAGCGCCGTCGTCGACCGGGTCGGCGCCAGCGTTGCGGGCTCCGACCGCACGCTGCTGATCGACCTGCGCCGGTTCGAACTTGCCGAGCGCGGCGACGGGCTGGCGGCGGTCGTCGAGATCGACGCGCGGCTGCACAAAACGCGCGGCGGCGGACTCGTCGGACGCCGGCTGTTCGAGCACCGCGAGGCCGTTGCCGACGCCGAACCGGAGTCCATCGTCGCCGGATTCGAAGCCGGGCTGAGCGCGCTGGCCGTCGACGTGGCCGATTGGCTGGCCTCGGAATACCGGGAGGCGCAGGACGACTGACCCCTTCGGCGAGGGCGATGCGATAATGGCTGGATGATCCGGCCGCCGAGATTCTTGCGCGGCCGTAGAACCCGACCGAATTCGTCATCTCAGCACATGGAGGGAGCCCGCATGCCCCAGCGCGCAAGCCAGATTCTCGAAAGCCTCGGCCTGGAGGCCGAAAACCCGGGGGCCTGTTTCGGCCCGGACCAGTGGTCCACGACGACCGATGCCGGCCGGATCGATTCGATCAATCCGGCCACCGGTGAGGTGATCGCGTCCGTTTTCGCCGCATCCGCCGAGGACTACGACCGCCTGCTGGAACAGGCCGTCGAAACGGCCCACGCGTGGCGACAGGTGCCGGCGCCGCAGCGCGGCGAAGCCGTTCGCCTGGTCACCGACGCGCTCCGGCGCTACAAGGATCCGCTCGGTAGCCTCGTCGCGATGGAAATGGGCAAGATCAAGCCCGAGGGCGACGGCGAGGTGCAGGAGATGATCGACATCGGCGACTTCGCGCTGGGCCAGTCGCGCATGATGTACGGCAAGACGATGCACTCCGAGCGACCCGGTCACCGGATGTACGAGCAATGGCACCCACTGGGTGTCGTCGGCGTCGTGACCGCGTTCAACTTCCCGGTCGCAGTATGGGCCTGGAACGCCATGCTGTCGGCGATCTGCGGCAACGCCACGATCTGGAAGCCCTCGCCCAAGGGCGTGCTGTGCTGCGCGGCCGTTCAGAACATCGTCAACGAGGCACTCGCCGGGACCGATTTCCCGCCGATCTTCACCAGTTTCATGGAGTCCGGCCACGAACTGGCCGAGCGCTTCATCGACGACCGCCGCGTCGACCTACTGTCGTTCACCGGCTCCTGCCAGGTCGGCCGCACGGTCGGCGAGCGCGTGGCGGCCCGCATGGGCAAGAGCCTGCTCGAGCTGGGCGGTAACAACGCGCTCGTTGTCGACGAGACCGCCGACCTCAAGCTGGCCATCCCGGCGATCGTGTTCGGCGCCGTCGGCACGGCCGGACAGCGCTGCACGACCACGCGCCGCCTGTTCGTCCACGAGTCGATCGCCGACGAAGTCTGCGACGCGCTGGTCGACGCCTACAAGCAGGTTCGCATCGGCGACCCGCTGGAGGAAGGCACGCTGATGGGGCCGCTGACCGACGAGTCGGCCATCGAGCGCTACATGGACGCGCTGGACCGGGTGCGCGAGGCCGGCGGCGAAGTCCTGACCGGGGGCAACAGGGTCGACCGTCCCGGCTTTTTCGTCGAACCGGCGATCGCGCGGGCCGAGAACCACTGGGACATCGTCCAGGAAGAGACCTTCGGACCCATCCTGTACGTCATGACGTTCTCGAAGCTCGAGGATGCCATGCACATGCACAACAACGTCCGCCAGGGACTGTCTTCGGCGATCTTCACGACCGACCTCAGAGCTGCCGAGTACTTCCTCGGACACCTGGGCTCGGACTGCGGCATCGCCAACGTCAACATCGGCACGTCGGGGGCCGAGATCGGCGGCGCGTTCGGCGGCGAAAAGGAAACCGGCGGGGGCCGCGAATCGGGCTCCGACGCATGGCAGAACTACATGCGCCGCCAGACCAACACGATCAATCACTCGACCGAATTGCCGCTGGCCCAGGGCATCAAGTTCGACCTGTAGCAGTACAATGGTTGCATGATCCGACCCGGCGTCCGCGCCGGGTCGACACCCGCGTAAAGGAGACCGCCCGCCACCATGGATGCGACCGCACGGACCAGCCCTGCCGCGGTTGTCAGCCTGGTCAGCGGGATCCTGGGCTGGTTCGTGATCCCCATCATCGGCCCGGTGGTCGCGATCGCCTCCGGCCATTTCGCGCTCGACCGTATTCGCCGCTCCGGCGGCCTGGAGACCGGCAGGCGCATCGCGCTCGCCGGCCTCGTGCTCGGCTGGGTGCAGATCGTGCTGGTCGCGGTCGGCTTCGCCGTGTGGCTGATCACGCTCATCGTCGCCGGCGCCGTCGGCGGGCTCGCCGTGGTGGCCGTCGTGCTGCTGGTTCTGTCGTTCGCCGCGGCCGCGGCCGTACTGATCTCCCTCCTGTTCTCCGGGTTTTCGTGACCGATGTATCGATGGCTCCGCAAGGGATTGTTCTCGCTGCCCCCGGAAACGGCGCACGACCTGGCCATGGAATCGCTGAAGTTCGGCGGCCATTTCGGGCTGCCGCGCCTGATCGCGGGTGCGCGCGTCGACAGCCCCGTCAACCTGATGGGACTGGAATTTCCGAATGCCGTCGGGCTGGCCGCCGGGCTGGACAAGAACGCCGACTACATCGATGCGCTCGGCCAGCTCGGCTTCGGGCATATCGAGGTCGGCACGGCCACGCCAATGCCGCAGCCGGGCAATCCATCGCCGAGGATGTTCCGGGTCAAGCCGGCCGAGGCCATCATCAACCGTATGGGATTCAACAACAAGGGCGTGGATCACCTCGCCGACCGGCTGTCCGACCGCCGATATGACGGCGTCGTCGGCGCGAATATCGGCAAGCAGAAGGACACCCCGATCGAGCGCGCCGTCGACGATTACCGGACCTGCCTGGCCTCGGTCTACGCCCACTGTGATTACGTGGCGGTCAACATCTCTTCGCCGAACACCGAGAATCTCCGCGAACTGCAGGACACCGGGCGCCTGCGTGAGCTCCTGGCCGACCTCGTCGAGGCCGCCGCCGAACACGAGCGCTCGGCCGGCGGACGTCGACCGCTGGTCGTCAAGATCGCGCCGGACTGGACCGACGATGCATTGACCCCGACGCTGGAGACCATCGGCGCCTCCGGCATCGACGGACTGATCGCGGCCAACACCACGGTCGCCCGCGACGCCATCGATGGTCTGCCGCATGCCGACGAATCCGGAGGGCTCAGCGGTGCCCCCTTGCTGGAGCCGTCCAATCGCGTGTTGGCGCGATCCCGCGAGGTGCTCGGAAACGCGTTCCCCATCATCGGCAGCGGCGGCGTCATGCGGCCAGCCGATGCCGTGGCCAAGATACGCGCCGGCGCCGATCTCGTCCAGCTCTACACCGGCTTCATCTACCATGGCCCGGACCTGGTGCGCGATTGCGCCCGCGCCATCGACGAGGAACTGTCCGATGCGGATTGAACGCGATGCCGGGCTGGAAGCGCTGAGCACGTTCCGGATTCCGGCCAACGCCGCCGAACTCGTGGTGCTCGACGACGCCGGCGACCTCCCCGAAGCGCTGGACACCGATCTCGACGTGCAACTGCTCGGCGACGGAAGCAACACCGTGTTCGTCGATGATTTCCCCGGCCGCATCGTGCTGAACCGGCTTCGCGGCATCGAAAGCGAGGTCGTCGATCGGGACCGCGTACTGGTCACCGCGGGGGCCGGCGAGAACTGGCACGCGCTGGTGCGCTGGGCGCTGGATCGCGGCCTGTGGGGTATCGAGAACCTGGCGATGATTCCCGGCCTGGTCGGGGCCGCGCCGATGCAGAATATCGGCGCCTACGGCGTCGAACTGGCGCATTGCCTGGACGCCGTCCAGGTCTTCGACCGCACCGACGGATCGATCCGCTGGCTGACCGCCGACGAATGCGGGCTGGACTACCGACACAGCCGCTTCAAGGGCGAGGACGAAGGTCGGTTCGTGATCCTCGCGATCCGGCTCGAACTGAACATGGACGGCACGCCGGTCGTCGAGTATCCGTCGCTGATCGAGGAGCTCGAGCGTCACGGTCACGCCCAGCCCCGGGATCCGCGCACGGTCGCCGCGGCCGTGATGAGGGTGCGCAAGCGCAAGCTGCCGGACCCCGGCCACATCCCGAGCTGCGGCAGCTTCTTCAAGAACCCGGTGCTGGAAAACGACGCCGCCCGGGAGCTCACCCGGCGCCACCCGGAGTTGCCCAACTGGCCCGACAAGCGCGGCTACACCAAGCTCTCGGCCGCCTGGATGATCGACGAGCTGGGCTGGCGCGGCAAGGCGGTCGGCGGTGCTGAGGTGTTCGACCGGCACGCGCTGGTGCTGATCAATGCGGGCGGCGCCACCGCCGAGGATCTTCTCCGGCTAGCCGGCGGGATCCGCGACGATGTCCGCGGGACGTTCGGCGTCGCGCTGGAGCCCGAACCACAGCTGATCGGCGCTTCGCTCTAGGCTTCGTCTTCGCCCGGCAGGCGCGAGAAACGAGAAACGGCGGGCCCAGCATCCGCCTGCCCTCCCGCACCGGCATTTTCCAGGCGCGGGGCAACCGTTTCGCTCGAGGCGACGCGCCTGCCCTGCATGAAGACCGGGTTCGAAGCGGGCCCTGTCGGAATGCGGGCAGACGCGGTTAAGCTAATGGCCGGCAGTCCAGGCATCCCGCGAAATGGCATTCGAGTCCGGATTCCTTCTTCATCGCTACCGTGTGCGACCCGACGAGAACGCGATCGTCGGGCCCGAAGGCGAGATCCGGATATCGCCTCGGGCAATGGAAGTGCTCGTTCTGCTGAGCGACCGCGCCGGCGAAGTCGTGAGCCGAGAGGAATTCAGCGACGAGATCTGGGGTTCCGCAGTCGTCACCGACGATGCACTGACCCGCTGCATCTCCGAGCTGCGAAACACCCTGGGCGACGACGCCGGCCAGCCCCGCTTCATCAAGACCGTGCCCAAACGCGGGTACTGCCTGATCGCACCCGTCACCCGAGCAGGGGCAACGGCAACTGACGGACCGCAACTCGCCGGGGCCGGACTCGACGGGATCGGAGTGTCCGGACCGCGCCGGCGCAAACTGGCCTACGGCGCCATGATGCTGGCCGTTGTCGTCGCGATTCTTTCCTGGCTCCACTTCGATCGGCCGGTACCGGCCGAACCATCGCTCGCGGTCCTTCCATTCGAGGCACTGGGCACCGTTCCGGATGATCCGTACGTGACCGGCATCCATCACGACCTGCTGACGTTGCTGTCGCGGATCGAGGGCCTGAACGTCATTTCGTCGACTTCGGTGCGTCAGTACGCCGAGACCACCCGGACCATCGAACAAATTGCCGATGAGCTGGGCGTATCCCACATCCTGGAAGGGGCAGTGCAGCGCGACGGTGATCGCATCCGTGTCAACGCCCAGCTCATCGATGCCGCCACCGACACTCACTTGTGGGCCAACGCGTGGGAGCGCACGCTGAGCGCGGAGAACCTGTTCGCCATCCAGGCCGAAATCGCGGGCGAGATCGCGGATTCGCTGGAAGCCGCAGTCCGTCCGGTTCAACGCCGAGCGCCGACGGACAATCTAGCCGCCTACACCCCCTTCATTCGCGCCCGCAGCCTGCTGGACTCGCGCGGCGAGGAAGACATGCGGCGCGCCGGCGATCTCTTTCGCACCGCTGTAAGCGAGGACGAATCGTTTGCCGAAGCGTGGGCCGGAATCGCCGACGTCGCGAATCTGCAGGCCTATTACGGCTACGCCGACCCCGAAAGCGTGCTTCCCCGGGGCCGCGATGCGGCGATGCGAGCACTCGAGATCGATCCCGACAACGCGTACGCGCTGTCCACCCTCGGAGCGATCGAGATGCAGCTCGAGCACGATGGCCCCGCCGCGCTCGAACATCTCCGGCGGGCGCACGAGATCGATCCCTCGAAACGCGGATGGCTGGGCTGGGTCGAAGCGGTCCTCGGCAACATCCGGGCCGGCGTCGCTCGGCTCGAGCGGGGTCTCGAGCGCAACCCGTTCTCGGCCTCGCTGTACTTTTCCCTGGCGACACTCGAGCTCGCCTCCGACAATCCGGAGACGGCCCGCGATCTCGCGCGTCGCGCGCAGGAGCTGTCGCCGGGCTACGCGGCTGCCTACCTCACCGAAGCGCAGGCCCTGCTGGTTCTGGAAGACCCTGAAGCGGCCATCGCGCTGATCGACCGCTCGCTGGAATACGCCGGCTCGCTCCGACGGGCCGAACCGCTGGGATGGCTCGCCGCCGCCCTGGCGCGTTCCGGCCGGCAAGAGCGCGCAAGGAAGCTGCTGCCGGAAATCCGGGAAACGGGAGAATGGTTTGCCCTCGGACTGGCACATACGGGGCTCGGGGAGCACGAACAGGCCATCGCGGCATTCAGTCGAGCCGAATGGAACGATATCCATACGCTGCACCTTCGGTATCACCCTTTCCTGGACCCGCTCCGCGACGATCCTGCGTTCGTCGCCTTGCTAAATGAACTCGATCGCTGGTGGGGACTCGAGCCGTGAGGACGCCGGCAAGGCACGTGTAGCCGGTGCCGGTGGCCGCCGGTCCGGCGAATGCTTTTCGAAACGAGCGGCCTGCGCCGGCGCCAGGTGCCAGGTGCCACCGAGACTGTCTCCGGCATCCCGACAGGCCTGTTCCCCGAGGGGACGGCGTGCACGAAACCCGGTCCAGGCTACCCCTATGAAGCGGGGAACGGAATCGAAGCGCGGAAAAAAATCGTAAAAACCACGGGTTTCGATCATGTTTTCTCCGGCCCGGCTGTCCAGGCTGGAAGCGCAAAATCGCTTACGGAGATCGACATGAGCAATAAAGCAGGAACCCGTTTGATTCCAGCAGGCCTGATCCTCTTCAGCGGCCTGAGTCTCGCCAACGGCCCGGATCCGGACGAAACCTTCAGCTTCGACGGGCCGGTCTTCGACATCGCCGCAACCCCGAGCGGCAGCATCCTGGTCGCCGATTTCGATACCGTGAGGGAGATCCGGGCGAACGGAGTGCGCGACGTGGCCACCCTGCCCGTCGTGTTCGACCAGGGGGCCTTCGAGCAGATCGAACCCACGTTCATCAACGGCCTGCAGGCCCTCGACAACGGGTCTTTCTACGCCTCCCGCTCGGCGCTGGACCTGGCCGTGGGCGGCGCGCTGTTCAGGGTCAGACCGGGGGCCGCGCGATCGAGCAGGAACTGCATTTACCGCGCAATGCTCGGTGAAAGCTGTCCCGCGGAAGAAAGGACCATGCTCGCCGACATCGAAGACTTCACCCTCGGCAACTGGCCGGTGAACGCGCCGGGGCAGAATCCGGGCTGGAAGAACTGGGCCTGCGAGCCGCCAGGCGGATACACGGCAGGACCACAGTCCAACCCCTATCACATCAGGGCCGTTTCCGAAAACGATGTACTGATTGCCGACGCGGCCGCAAACTCGCTGCTCCGGGTTCGAGACGATGGCGTCGAGGTCGTGGCGACCTTCGACCCGGTGGCCGATCCCGACACGGGCGAGCCCCTGGTCCAGTTTCCGCTGGACGATGAAACGAATTGTCCCGTCGAGCCCGTTCCGACCTCGGTCGACGTCGGACCGGACGGCGCGGTCTACGTCGGCGAGCTCAACGGTACGACGGGCAACAACTTCATCGGCGAGCCGACACCGTCCGGCCTGGCCAGCATCTGGAGACTCGAGCCCGGCATGAGCAACCTCGAGTGTCCCTCCGACGGTTGCGTCAAGGTCGTGACGGGATTGAATTCCGTCATCGATATCGAGTTCGGACCCGACGGGATGCTCTACGTCGTCGAATACGAGCAGAACGGCTTTCTCGCCACCGTGGCGCCCGATTTCGGGATTCCATTGGCCGGCGGGCGGGTCAAGCGCTGCGACGTGACGAGCGATGAATGCGAAACCATCGCGGGGGAGGACGGCAGCCTGTTGCTGCCCGGTGCCATCACGTTCGACAAGGACGACAACCTGTGGCTGCTCGAGAACGTCTTCGCCCCCACCGTTCGACGGATCGAGTGGTGAGGAGGCCCGTGGCCCGAGCCTGATCAACGCACGCTTCGGCGCAGAGGCCGCGAAGAAACCTCGCATCGAAACCGGGGCCGGTCCAGCCGGCCCTGCCTTTCTCCCCCCCTGGGTCATCTACCGTCTCGGCATGCTTGCCGCCGACGACGGTCAACCCCCTCCCCGGACCTCTCCGGGTTTCGGGGGTGTTGCAGGGACGCCAAGCGACTCATACTTCCAGGGTAATTGGTGCCGACGGACGGATTGCTTCGCGCCTGCGGCGCTCGTCCTCCGGACTGGCACTGGCGTGCCAGCGATTGCGCGCGCCGCGCGCAATATCGAACCGATCGTGATGGTCGGCGGTTCGAATCGTGCCCGCACCAGCAGATAGGGCCAGCAAACGCCTGAGATTTCTTGAAAATGGTGCCGGTGGACGGATTGCTGCGCCGCTGCGCGGCTTGCCCTTCGGGCTGAAGCGCTCGCGCTTCAGCGATTGCGCGCATGGCGCGCAATATCGAACCGATCGTGATGGTCGGGGTTTCGAATCGGGCGATGCAGGCTTACGGGCTAACTGAGGCCACAGGCATAAACGAAAGATGGTGCCGACGGAGGGATTCGAACCCCCGACCCACGCATTACGAATGCGTTGCTCTACCGACTGAGCTACGTCGGCACTGATTGCCTGGTGCCACTGACGCGGCAAGCCGGATATTTTAATCCATAACGGGCCAGTAGGGAAAGCCCGACGGCGGAAAAATCGTTCAGGGGGCCGCTGAGCCCGCGCAGACGGATGCCCACCGGACCGCAGGATCCGGAGTGTACATCCGAGTACATGAGGAATCCGAGCACCGCCGGGCGCCCGTCTGCGAGGGCTCAGTGGTGCACTGGACGACTTTTCAGTCCTTGGTGACCCGGTTCATCTCCACCAGACTGATCTGCCCCGACTTGACCTTGTTCAGGGCCGAGCGCCGCAGGTCCTTGACGCCTTCCTTCTTGCTCTGGCGCTCGATTTCCAGCGCCGTGCCGCCGGAGAGGATGATCTGTTCGATGTCCTCGGTCACGGGCATGACCTGGAAGACGCCGGAACGCCCCTTGTAGCCTTCGTTGCACAGGTTGCAACCCTTGGCCTTGTAGAGACTCAGGCCTTCCTCGATCTCCTCGTCGGTGAACCCGGCCTTCTTCAGGGCTTCCGGGGGTAGTTCATCCTCGGGGACCTTGCACTTGTGCAGCGTGCGCGCCAGGCGCTGGGCCATCACCATGTGGACCGCCGAGACGATGTTGTACGGGGGCACGCCCATGTTGGCCAGGCGGGTGATCGACTGGGGTGCATCGTTGGTGTGCAGCGTCGAGAGCACGAGGTGACCGGTCTGGGCGGCCTTGATCGCGATCTCGGCGGTCTCGAGGTCACGGATTTCGCCGACCATCACGATGTCGGGATCCTGGCGCAGGAAAGACCGCAACGCGGCGGCGAAGGTCAGGCCCTGCTTGGCGTTCTGCTGCACCTGGTTGATGCCCGGCATACGGATTTCGACCGGATCCTCGACCGTGGAGATGTTGCGCCCGTCGTCGTTGAGCATCCCCAGCGCGGTATAGAGCGACACCGTCTTACCGGAACCGGTCGGCCCCGTCACCAGCACCATGCCGTAGGGCTTGTTGATGGAGTCGAGGTAGATCTCCTTCTGCTCCGGCTCGAAGCCCAGCTTGTCCGGCCCGAGGAAGGCGCCGGATCCGTCGAGGATACGCAGCACGACCTTCTCGCCCCACAGCGTGGGACAGGTCGAGACACGGAAGTCGTACGCCCGGTTCTTGGAGATGTTGAGCTTGATGCGCCCGTCCTGCGGCACGCGCCGCTCGGCGATGTCGAGGCTGGCCATGACTTTCAGCCGGGCCGACAGCCTGCTGGACATCTTGTTCGGCGGACGCATCTGGGTCTTGAGCATCCCGTCCATGCGGAACCGGATCCGGTAGGTGTCCTCGTAGGGCTCGAAGTGGATGTCGGAGGCATCCTTGCGGATCGCGTCGACGAGCACCTTGTTGACGAAGCGCACGATGGGCGCGTCGTCGGAGGACTCCTCGACCGTCTCGGACTCCTTCTCCTGGGCCTCGAAACTCAGCGACTCGAGGTCCTCGTCGCCCTCGGTGAGTTCCTCGAAAGCCTGGCTGGATCCGGCCATGACCCGGTCGATCCCCTGGGAGATCGCGTCGGCCGGCGCGAGCACCGCCTCGACGTTGAGGCCGGTCGTGAAACCGACCTCGTCCATGCCCGACTGGTTGGTCGGGTCGGCCACGGCGATGAACAGGCGCTTGCCGCGCTTCATCACAGGAAGCACGAGATGCTTGCGCATCAGGTCTTCGCGCACGACGTCGCCGGGCGCCTGGCGCAGATCCATCGCGTTGATGTCCAGCAACGGCAGGCCGAACTCGTCGGCCGCGACGTGCGCGAAGCCGGCCGGGTCGATCAGGTTCTCGCGGACGAGATGGCTGGTGAAGGTCCGGCCGAGTTCCTGCGCCTTGGTCAACGCGTCGACCGCCTGCTCTTCACTGAGCAGGCCTTCTTCGACCAGCCTGCGTCCCGTTCCGGGAAGCCGCGCCGAGCTGATTGATTCAACGGTGGTTGCCATGCCTATGTTCCCTCGACCGGAGATTCGCCGGAAGGTTCAAACGCCAATCGGCCGGATGATTCGAGCCGACTGACGAACTTACGCTCAAGATGCTGAATTGTCAATCATTCTCCAGACCCAGATCGGCCGGATAGTCGATCTCCGGCGGCGGCGGTTCTCCGCCCTCGCCCTGCAGGTAGTGGTTCATCCAGCGCATCAGCCGCAGCGAATAATCGTAGCGGCTCGCGGCCCGCCGGTTGCCGTGGCCCTCGCCCGGGTACAGTACCAGCCGCACCGGCGGGCCGTCTTCCTGCAGCTTCAGGAAGCGGTAGAACATCCGGGACTGGGTTGGGTCGACGCGGGGATCGGCGTCTCCGTGGAGGATCAGGATCGGCGTGTCGGCCTTCTCGACATGGTAAAGCGGCGAGGCCTGCTGAAACAGGTCCCAGTCCTCCCAGGGCCATTTACCGAGGTGCACGAGCCGGAACTCCCACGGAATGTCGGAGGTGCCGAACGCCGCGATCTGGTTGCTCAGGCCCACGTTCATGACGGCGGCCGCGAAGCGCTCGGAATAGACGGTCGCGCCCCACGCCGTGGCGTAGCCCCCGTACGAACCGCCGGTGATGCCCACGCGCTCCGGATCGATCAGGCCCTGCTCGTCGAGATGGTCGACGCCGTCGACCAGGTCGTCGAATTCCTCCATCGCCGGGCGTCCGAAGCTCCTCATCGAGAACGCCACGCCGCGGCCGGTCGACCCGCGGTAATTCTGGAAGAACACGAAGTAGCCCTTGCCGGCCGCGTGCTGGGCCGGACGCGAGTACGCCGTCAACCAGCCGTTGGAATAATGCGACTCCGGCCCGCCGTGGACCATGAGGATCAGCGGATGACGATCGCCCTCCTCGAAGTCCAGCGGGTAGTACAGGATGCCCTCGATCTCGAGTCCGTCGCGCGCCTCGTAGCGCACCACTTCCTGGCGCGCCAGGTCGACGTCGGCCAGCCAGGGATTGCTGTCGGTCAGCCGGCGAACCTCGCCGCCGGCGTAACGGTACACCTCGTCGGGGTGAGCCGGCGTATCGCCGACCAGCGCCATCGCATCACCCTCGGCCGACACCGAGAGGCCGCTGAAGATCGGTCCGTCGTCGACCAGAGTGCTCTGGCCCGAGCCGTCCGGCGCGATGCTGCCCAGGCGAACGCCCACGCCCTCGTAGCTCAGGAACGCGATCCGCTCCGGTGACAACCAGTCGATATGCCAGACATGGCCTTCGAGACCGGGAATGAGGTCGGTGAACTCACCCCCCGATGCATCGGCGACCATCAGGCGTCCCTCGCGCGAATCCTCCTGCCGGTTGGTGCCGATGAAGGCCAGGTGCCCGCCGTCCGGACTCCAGGCCATCTCGCCGAGTTTGCCGGGGTTGTTCACGCGTCCGATCTCCTCGCCGTCCGGCGAGATGATCCGGATGCGGGCGAACACCAGCGTGTCGTCGACGAGTTCGCGGGGCGTGATCTTGATCGCCAGTCGGGCGCCGGCCGGCGACCACGCGACGGCCTGTACCGACCCGTCGAGCTCCAGCATCCGGGCCTCGGCCTCGGCATTGTCCAGCGGACGCATCCACAGGCGACGGGGGTCCGGGTCCTCTTCGTAGACGATCTGGTCGAATCCGCGTTCTTCGAGCTCCGCCTCGGCTTCGGGCCGCGGTTCGAACGCCAGCAGCGCGACGCGGCTGCCGTCCGGCGCGAACGAATAACCCTCGATGTCGGATTCCAGTTCGGCGAGCACGGTCGCCTCTCCGCCAGCGAACGGAATGCTGTAGAGCTTGGTCGTTTCGTCGTCACCGCGCTTGGCCAGGAACGCGATGTGCTCGCCGTCGGGCGTCCAGCGCACGTCGCTGACGTTGACCGCGCCGGTCACGAACCCCCGGGATTCGCCGGTCTCGTTCAATACGTGGAGCTCGCGCCACGCAGGGCCGTCGTCGTCGGTCGCAAGATCGCGCGGCACCGAGCGAACGTAGGCGATGGCATCTCCGTCGGGCCGGATCTCGGCGGAATGAACCGATTCGAGCCGGGCAATCTGTTCGAGAGTCATCGGCGCGGCCGTCGCGGTCACGGCGACGAATGCGACGAGGAAGAACGACAGGAGCTTGAAACGCATGCAGGATTTCTCCGGATCAGGTAGACGACGTCATTCTTAAGAGTCCCGGCACCGGCAGCGTGAAGTTCCGTTTCCGGTCCGTCCCCGGCAGGCCTCAGACCGAACCGGCGAACCGGAAGGCGAGCACGGCCAGCGAAGCGGCCGCGCCGAACAGCGGGACGGCGCGCGGCAGGTCCGGCCCTGCATGGGTCGCGGGCTCTCGCTTCATCCACCACAGCCCGAGATTCACGCAGGCGAAGACGGCCAGGATGATCGCGCTGGTCGCCTCTGCCAGCGTCTTCAAGCCGAAGGACAGTGCGAGCACCAGCACGACCGCCGTGGCAGCCGCCGTGGCGTAAAGCGGCGTTCGGGTGCGCTCGCTGACGACCCCCAGGGCCTTCGGCGCGTAGCCCCTGCTGGCCATGCCGTAGCCGACCCGCGAAGCCATCACGATCTGGACCAGCGCACCGTTGACGCCGGTGAGAATGCTCACCCAGACGATGGCCGTCGTCGCCGCATCACCCTGCGCCCGGACGACTTCGGCCAGCGGTGTGCTCGCCGAAGCCAGACGTTCCGGATCGACGGCGAGAACCACCAGGGCGCTGACGGAGACGTAAAGGACCAGCGTCACGACGATCGCCACGATCAGCGCGCGGGGCAGTTTCGAGCGCGCGTCGCGGACCTCTTCGGCCAGCGTGACCATGTCCTCGAAGCCGATGAACGCGTAGAACGCGAGAAAAGCGGCGGCGAATACCCCGGCCCAGGCTCCGGGGCCACCGGGCACGAACAGCGCGCCGGGATCGGTCGTGGACGGATCGATCTGCACTGCCGCGGAACCGGCGACGTAGAGCAGTGCAGCGACCTCGATGACGGTGATCAGGACGACCGCGCCCACGGCCTCCCGTATGCCCCAGGCAGCGATTGCCCCGAGTAGCAGCACCAGGGCCACCGTCGCCGGAGCGGAAGGCAGTTCGACCAGATCCCCGACAAAACCCACGGTGGCCACGCTGAGGGTCGATGCCGACACGACTCCGGTGGCGATGATCGCCCATCCGACCACCGCCGCGAACCGCTTGCTGCCGAACGCGGCCTCCACGTAGCGAGCCGAGCCGCCGGCATGCGGCAGGCGCGATGCCAGTTCGGCGAACGACAACGCGGTAACCAGCGCCAGCACGCCGGCCAGCGCGAACGCAAGCGGGGTGAACAGCCCGACGGATCCGGCGATCTTGCCGGACAGCGCATAGAATCCACCGCCCACCATCGTGCCGACGCCGTAGAACGTCAGCCGTTTCCAACCGACGGTTCGCGACAACGCCGAATCGTTGGCGTTCGAGGACGTCACCCGGTCAACCGCTGAAGCGTTCGGGCACCAAGCTGCGGATCATGGGCCTCGGGAGGCTCTGTAGCTCCAGGAGACCCGAGGAAGGGGGACGCCGAGCGGGCAGCGGTGTCTTGCGCCGCCCGGTCGACGGAATTCGGGCCGGCCCGGCGAACGGGCCGGCCGCGAGATGGGCGTTCAACCCTGGCCGGGATTCCCGCCGCCGTGCTTCTGCATGGCTTCCTGCATCAGCTGCTGGTATTCGCGCTGCGCTTCCTGCAGCTGCGAAATCAGTTCCTGGGTCTGCTCGCTCTGCTCGCGCATCGCGGCGATGAGCTGTTCGTTCAGGCTCTGGATCTCGCTCTGCACCTCGGGATCCTGCATGGCCTGGCCCTGCGCCTGGCGCATGCTGGTCTGCTCCTGGCGAAGTTCCTGGCTCACGGCCTGGCTTTCTTCCGTCGACAACTCGCCGCTTTCGAGCTCGCCACGCAGTTCGTCGATCCGCTCGCGCGAGGCCTCCGGATCGTGGCCGGCCTCCTCCATCTTCGAATCGACCGTCGCCATCAGTTCGTCGCGTTCTTCGGCGAGTTCGGGATTGGCTTCGATCGTGGCCTGCTGGATCTCCGCCAGCTGCTGGTTCAGCTGCTGGATCTCGTTCTGCGCTTCCTGCACCCGCTGCAGGAGTTCGCTGGGTTCCCCCGCCGGCGTTTGGTCCTGGCTGACTGCCGATGCGGTGAACGCCATCAGCGCCGCGAGCATCGTGGATTTCAACAGCGTCGTGGCATTCAACGTCTTGGAATTGGACATGCGGATCATTTCTCCTGTGAATACGGCAAAAAAAGCATGGGCGACAAATTGTTGACGCCGTAGCGCTCCCACGGTAACAGATGAGACAAGCGGAGTGGTCCACCGGGAAAAACCGGCTCGGCGGAGCCGGAGTGCTTCAGAACGGGTGGAACACCGGGATCAGCAGCGTGGCCAGCGCCCACAGCAGCAGGTTCAGCGGCGCACCGACGCGAATGAAGTCGCCGAACCGGTAATTACCGGCGCTGTAGACCATGGTGTTGGTCTGGTATCCGACCGGGGTCATGAAACTGGCAGACCCGGCGAATGCGACGGCCAGCAGCAGCGGCAACGGATCCACGCCCATCGTCCCGGCGACCGAGAGCGCGATGGGCGCAAGAAGCGCCGCGGCGGCGTTGTTGGACATGATCTCGGTCATCAGCGAGGTCGCGAGATAGAGCCCGGCCAGCACCGCCACCGGCCCGTACTGGCTGCCCATGGTTTCGATCAGTACGGTGGACAGCGCCTCGGTCAGGCCGCTGTTGTTCATCGCGTCGCCGAAGCTCAGCGCGGCGGCGAGCAGGAACACCACTCGCCAGTCCACGGACTTGTAGACGTCCTGCATGTTCAGGATGCCCGAAAACGTCAGCACCGCAACGCCCGTGATCGCGGCGATGCTGATCGGAGCGAGCTGCAGCGTAGCCGCAGCGACCACCGCGGCGATCACGCCCAGCACGATGGCGAATCGTCGCGGGTTGAAGCTCTGAAGGTCGTGCTCGCTGATCGTGATGAACGGCGTGGACCTGCGCGACTCCAGCGCCCGGATCCGGCGCTGGCCCTTGCGCGAGGTATGCAGCAGCAGCACGTCGCCGGTGTGCAGCCGCATGTCCCACAGGTTCTTGTGCCGAAGCTTGCCGCTGCGGCGGATCGCGAGCACGTTGGCGCTGTAGCGCTCGGCGAACCGGTGGCGTCGCAGCGTCTGCCCCTCCAGCTCCGAGCTGTCCGCCAGCATCACCTCGAGCAGGACGTTTTCGGCGCCGCGGAAGCGCTCTTCCTTGAGCTTTGTCGAAACCTTGAAATCCTCGTCGTCCAGCAGTTCGGCGACGCGCTTGACGTCGCCGCGCACGGCCAGCCGGTCGCCTACCCGCAGCTCGAAGTCGCTTTCAGGTTCCTCGATCAGGTTGTCGTCGCGCAGCAGCTGCAGCACCTCGATCGGGGTGCCGACATCTTCCAGGCACCGCTCGATCGTGCGGCCCTCCGCATCCGAACCCTCTGGAATCTCGATCTCGGTCAGGAAATCCTCGACCTCGAAATCCTCGGCAAGGTCCTCTCCGGTCGACAGCGACGGGACCAGTCGGTTGCCGAACAAGAGCATGTAGCCGATGCCGACGACGAAGATCACGAGCCCGAACGGGGCCAGCGTGAACATCGAGAATCCGTCGTAGCCGTTGCGCTCGGCGATCCCGCTGACCAGCAGGTTGGTCGACGTCCCGATCAGCGTGCAGGTGCCGCCGAATATCGCCCCGAACGACAACGGGATCAGCACCTTCGACGGCGCGATCCGCGCGCGCCGGGCGGACGAGGAAACGATCGGGATGAACGTCGCCACGACCGGGGTGTTGTTGACGAACGCCGAGATCGCACCGACGGTGCCCATCATCATTGCGCTGGTCCGGTTGAACTGCTGGCGGAAATGGCGGCTGACGCTCGGCCCGATCGCTTCGATCACGCCGGTCTTGAGAACCGCCGCGCTTAGCACGAACATTGCCGCCACGGTAACCGTCGCGGTGTTCGAAAAACCGCTCAGCGCCTCGGCCGGACCGATCACTCCGGTGAGCGTGAGCGCCGCCATCGCCGAGATCGCGACCAGGTCCGGCGGAAAGCGCTCGGTGGTGAACAGCGTGACGGCGACGACGATCACGCCGACGGTGATATAGGCCTCCAGTCCCATGGACTACCCCGTCTCCAATTCGGTCCGAATGATCAAGGGCCCTGCAGACAGGTCGCATGGCCGATGCGAATCCCGGGACAAAGCCCTTCGATCCGGTGAACTTCACCTTAACGCGGGCGCCTTCGCATTGCCGCGCTATACGCGTTCCGCAGCGGCGCGCCGGGCCGAACAGGTTCACGAATGCGCAAGCGATTCGACGAGGACGTTCCAGCGCCTGAGGGCCGTCTCCAGTGGTTCCAGGTGACTCGCGTACCGCTGCCACCGGCCGGCCGCATGGGTGTAGAGGCCCTGGCGGACCTGTCCCATGCTGAGCGTGTAAACCGCTTCGTTTCCGCTCGAGAACGACAGACAGGCCGGATCCCAATCCAGGCCGCATTGCGACAGGAGTGGACGCACGGCGCCTTCCATGTCGGCAACGACGTGCTCGTATTCGACCGTGTCGATCGAGTCGGGCAGAATGCGCTTCCAGTGTTCCATCAACCGGGCCTGTTGCCCGTAGTAATGCGCGAAATCCTCGAGGTCATTGGTGAAATCGAACGACACCGGAAAACGCAGCCGGAACGTCGACAATCCGACGTCCCTGGGATCCCGGACGGCATGCACGATCCGCGCGGCCGGGAAGAGCGTGGCGATGATCCCGACGTTCCAGAAATTCAGTGGAAGCTTGTCGACGACCTGCTGCCGCAACGAAGGACGGTACGGCAGCGTCGAAAGATAGCGCGACCCGGACTCTTCGGCCGCATGCTCGAGGTGCTTCGCGAAACGCGCCGGATCGGCCTCGAACATGCCGAGTCGCGAGGCGATGTCGGGCATGGCCGTGTTCTCCCCGACGCTGGCGACTTGCCGATGCGCAGCGAGCACCCGGTCGAGCAGGGTCGTACCCGAACGCGGCATGCCGACGATGAAGATCAAGCCGGTCCCGCTGTCCTTGCCGCACTCCATCCGGTCGGGAAACGCGCGCATCAGCCAGGCGACCTGTCGCTCGACTCGTTCCGGCTCGTAATCCCTGCCGTTGCGGCGCGCCAGTTCCTTGAGCGCACGATTGGCCGCGGAGAACGCGGCAAACGCCTCGTCGTCGCGTTCGTCGACCTCCAGTCGCCGACCCAACGCCATCCCGGCCGTCGCCCGATGGTCCGGTGCCGTCCGCTCCGCGGCGAGGCTTCGTTTCAACGAACGTACGGCGTCGTCCGGCATTCGCTCCGGCGCGATTTCGCTTAGCATTCCGGCCGCCGCGACGGATCCCGGCTCGCGTTCGAGGATCGCGATTCCGATTTCGGCCGCCTCGTCCAGACGTCCGAGCTGGATGCTTTGCCGCAGGCGCGCCAACCGTGCCTCGTTCCGGTCCGGCGCCAGTTTCTCGGCTCGTGTCAGCACGCCATCGGCGGCCCGGGCCTGGTGGGATTTCAGCAGCAACTGCGCGTAGTCGACCAGGATCGCGTAGTCGGCCGCTCCGGATTCGGCAAGAGGTCTCAGCATCGAAGCTGCCTGCGCGAACAGGAACAGGTCTTCGAGCCGCTCTGCCCAATAGATGAGCACCGGCGCACGCTGCTCGCCGGGCAGCTGCTGGAACCGAGCGAGGCACTCACCGGCCTGTTCCTGCGCGCCGACGGCGATGGCCGCCGGCGCGAAAACGCAGAGCACGTCGAACGCATCGGCTCCGGCCCCGGCGGCCTTCCTGGCGCATTCGAAGGCTTCGTCGCCGGCTCCCCGGCGAAGGCGAATGTCGGCCAGCGTCACCAGCACGTCGGGAGCGTCGGGCCGCTTGCTGGCCAGCGAATCGCACAGCCTCTCGGCTTCGATCAGCCGTCCAGCCCCGACCAGGCCCCTGACGCGCCGTAACGCGTCCATGTCGCCCGCCCCGCCGAGGCGGGTGGTGCGTTCACCGGGATGGATCGACACGCGGGACGTCACGGCAGATCGGGAAGCTCCCAGACATCGACGCGGTCCAGCGCGATGTACGGCACCGCGATCCGGCCGCCGGGCGCGTCGAGACCGATATCGGCCGGTCGACCGGGTGTCTCGATCAGGACGCTCGCTTCCCCGTCGCGCCAGAACCAGATCGCCTGATCGACCTGGGAAGCGATCAGCAGGCCGCCCCGATAAGGCTCGATCCCGTCCATGTTGCCGCCGGCCGGCAGCGCGCCAACGTCGATGACCTCGCCGTCGCGGGGCCGATACGCGAGAAGCCCGAGACCGCCTCCCCACGGCGCCAGCACCATTGCCTCCTTCTCGGGAAACCAGGCCACGCCGTTGGGCGGCGAGACCAGTCCATCGTCGGCAACGACGGTGATCTCGCCGTCGATGACGCGAAACAGCCGCGCATCCCCGGTGTCGGTCAGATAGATCGCTCCGTCGGGGCCGATCTCCACGTCGTTGAGAAAACCCGGGTCGTGGGCCGAGAAATCGATGAATTCCACGTGCTCGCCGGAGCGACGATCGAACGCGTGCAGGCCTTCGGCATCGGCCACCCACAGACGATCGCCGGCGATCCGCATCCCGCGCGGCCCGTGCAGCGGATGATCGGGCGTGCCCGTCATGAACTCGCGCTCCAGCAATTCACCGTCGGCAGCGACCCTGGAGATGAACCCGTTGGCGTCGCCGGCCGCCTCGCCGTTGAAATTGGAGACGAACCAGACCTGCTGGTCGGCGTCCCAGTGCACGGCTTCCGGCCCGGCCAGGCCCTGGACGGCGGCGACACGGTCTTCGACGGCAAGGGTGCCGTCGGTGGCAGTCTCGTATTCGCCGGCTTCTGCAAAAGCCGCGCACAGCAAGGCCGAGGCAAGACTCGCTGATTCCAGGAGTCGATTCATGACTGCTCCCGCCCGCTTTCGGGCCACGATGGTCGATCCCTCAATCTAACCCCGCTGCACGCCTTCGGGCAAACCGGATTCCGCTCTTCCGGGGACGGGGATCGCCCGAAGACCGATCTCGCCGGCCATTCGCACCCAGCCCAAAGCGAGAACGGCGAATCCCCGTCGGGATGATCACCGGCGGCACCGTGGCAACAGGGCACCGATGCGCTCTTCGGGTCTCGGGACGGCCCGGATGCTCCGATGCCGGATACGAAGATTGTTCGGACTCGCGGCGTCTCGACCGAATGCTGCGACGCCCGGTCGGCGCGGTGACGGAAATTCCGGAACGCTCGGTCCCAGCCCAGCAGTCATCGGCCTCTCCAATCCCGCAACAAACGCAAATGAATACATTGACATGTGATATGCATCACGTTATATTTTTTTCATTCGGAGCAATTGCTCCAGGATCAAACAGGGGCAAAAGTCCGGCCCGGACCGTTTCACCGTTCGGGTCGCCCTCGGAGCGCCGCGCCGGGCGCCCGAACAAGCGCCGCGCCGGGCGCGCTCGAATGTGTATTCAGTTGCCGGCACGGGGCTTCGGGAGGTCGGCAGATGCTATTGAAAATCAGGGCGACACCGAAGCACCGGCCCGACGCTCGTCGCGGACGCATCGAGCGGTCGGGACGATGGATGTTGCTCGTCGTATCACTCCTTTTTGCTTTGGTGGCGGCATGGATCATCATGCCGAATCCCGGGGCAGACCAACCGGACCGCTTCGCCTCCGACGTGAATCCAGGTTCGGAATCGGCCGGATTCCGCACAACCGCGCTCCCTCGGCCATCGAGCGAATCCCGGACGGCGAAATCGCCGACGAACCGGGCACCAGTGGACCACGCGAAACACGGTCCTGCCGAGGCCGACGGAGCAGATCCTGCCGCCCGAACCTCGCCGGACCGCGCTTCCGGTCAGCCGAACTCCGGGAATTCGTTACGCCCCCCGCTGCTGACCATCACCGGAACCGTACTCGACGAGACGGGCATCCCGCTGGCCGGCGTCGAGGTGGGAGCCGAGCCGGCCCCTTCCGCACGGACGTTACCGGTACCGGTCCTTCGCACCATCACCGATAACGCCGGTATGTTCCGATTCCAACCGGACGAAGGCGGCGAGTACAGGCTGCACGTGGCCGAATCGCCTGATTTCCACGAGGCGTACCAGACCGTTCGAACGGGCATCGGAATCGTCGACATCGTCGTGCAGCGCAAGGGTTCGGTTCGGGTCGTCGGTATCGTGCACGATGCGAACGGACAGCCTCTCGCCGACACCCGCATCCGTACGGTCGGCGGTCACGGAACGGCTTCCAGCAACCAGATGGGCGAATACGCCGTCGATATCGAATCGATCGGGCCGGGTCGCCACGCCGTCGTCCGATTCAGCCGCAGGGGTTTCCGAACGGCCGAACACCGCATCGATCTACGTACCGATGATTCCCCGGTCGAACTCGACGTCGATCTTCAACCGATCGGCCCCTCGACCGAATTGTTCGGCATCGTCGCCGGTCAACGTGGCGAGGCGGTCACCGGCGCGGAGATCCGCATCCGTTCGGCTGCGACCGGACTGTCCCGCCGACAGACGACCGGCCCGGACGGCGAGTACCGCTTCGAGGCGCTCGAGCAGGAATCGGACTACAGGATAGACGTGCGAACGGCCGACGGTTCGTACAGGCCGTACTCTTCGGAGGCCATCGCATTGCAACGCGCACAGGTCGCGTTCGACATCACGCTGCAGGACGGCGGCCAGGCAAGCCTGGCCGGCTGGATCGTCGATCCCGGCGGCAAACCGCTGCGCGATTTCGACTTGTGGCTGCGATCGCTGGACGCATCGCGAAGCGCGCCATTGCTCGTACGTTCGAACGACCGCGGACGATTCGATCCGGTCTCCCTCCCGGCGGGCCGTCTCAGGATGCAGAGCCGCTCGCAGCCGAGGATCGAGTTGAGCGGCCTCGAGCTCGACCCCGGGGAATTTCTCGAGGTACAGCTGCCGGTCGACTGGGGCGACCACTGGCTGTTCGGTCGTGTGACCGATCCGGCCGAACGCGCCATTCGCGGGGCGCGCGTCACGCTGCAGTGGACGCACCGGCAAGGGGAACTGCACAGCCTTTCGCAACGGACCACCCGAACCGATTTCGACGGCTACTTCAGTTTCGGGAACCTCGCCGGCGACGTGTACCGCCTGATCGGTACGGCGCCCGGATACGGAACCCGACGAATCGACGTACGGCCGACAGCCGAAGAAGACGTCGCGGTCGTTCTCTCGCCGCAGCATTGAGAGGGTGCAGATGAACGGTCATCTCTTCGTCAAGCTACAGATTCTGCTCCTTGCCTTCGCGCTGCAGGCGAGCACCTCCGGAATGATGCAGGGCGCCCCCGGGGAGCCGCTGGACATCGCGATCACGACAGACGCGGACTCAGGCGAAGGATCCCTGCGAGCAGCGCTGACGCTTGCCGCGGATAACACCGACCGTCCCGTGCGCATTTCGTTCGGCGAGCGGACGGGTCCGTTCTCGGAACCCCGGACCATCGAACTGTCCAGCGCACTGCCGCCGATCACCGGTGACGTCACGATCGACGGCTTCATCGACGGCCTGCTCTGGAAAGCCTACGGCCTCACGATTTCGGGGGGCGGCGAACACCGGATCTTCGAGGTTCTTCCCGGCGCCACGCTTCGAATCCAGGGCCTCACCCTTCGCGACGGACAGGCCTTCTCCGGCGGCGCGATCGCGAACCACGGTCGTCTTGTCGTGGACGGCTGCAGCCTGCTCGACAACGCGGCTGAGGCCGGCGGCGGCGCACTCGTCAATTTCGGAAGGGCCGACATCGTCAACTCGACGCTCGCGTGGAATCGCGCCGGATTCGGCGGCGCGATCGCGGTGGAGGGCGGCGAAGTGCGGCTGGTTCATGCCACGCTGTACGAGAACGTCGCCGTCGACGGCGCATCGGTCCAGAGCGCGGCCGGCCTTCATATCGCCAACTCGATCCTGGCCGGGCCCGCGGCGCAGCAGTGCCGCCATACCGGCAAATCGGAAATGAGCGGCACGTACAACCTCATCCAGGGCGCGCACGACGGCTGCGGAAACCCGATTCTCGAGGAGGATCCCGAGCTTCGCTCGCTGGGCTATTACAACGGCCCGACGCCGACGATCCCGCTGGACGGCAGCAGCCCGGCGCTCAACCTGGCGCTCGCCGAGAGTGCCGTCGGACCGGACGGTGCGCGCCTGCAATGGGATCAGCGCGGCAACGGCGATCCACGATTCGCGTCCGGCTACGCGGATCTTGGAGCCTTCGAGCGGCAGACGCAACTGCCTTCCGAGTTCGTGGTCGATACGCAGGTAGACACCGGTCTGCGGGGCTGCACCAGGGTCGGCCGGCAAAACTGTCCCTTGCGCGCAGCGCTGGAGTTATCGGCTGCCGCGCGCCACCCTACGCCCGTCCGCTTCGATCCCGACGTGTTCCGCCAGGGCAGTGTTCTACGGCTTGACATGCCACCCCGAGGTACACGGGTGCCGATCGTGATCGATGGCTCCGGCGCACCGGGCATCACCATCGAACTCGCAACGGAAGAAAACGTTCCCTGGAGCGGAATCAACGGCGTTCAAATCGTCACCGCCTACGCCGAGCCGGGAGACGCGCCGTGACCGATCATTCGAAGCAGCGCATACGCGACGATCACGCGACCGAGGTCGAGTGGACCATGGTCGGCGAGAGCCTGGTGATGCAGAAACTGCGGAATGCCATGCACAAGATGGCGCCCACGGACCTCCCGGTACTGATCGGCGGCGAAACCGGCACCGGCAAGGAACTCGTGGCACGCATTCTTCATCAGAATTCACGACGCGGCCGGGGGCCGTTCGTTGCCGTAAACTGCCCCGCCCTGCCCAACGAGCTCTTCCAGGCAGAGGTATTCGGTTACGAGAAAGGCGCTTTCACCGGCGCCGACCGCCAGAATGAAGGCCGCATCGATGCCGCTCACGGCGGCACGCTGTTCCTCGACGAAATCGGGGATCTCTCGATGAACACCCAGGCGGTACTGCTCCGATTCCTGCAGGAAGGCGTGTTCGAACGGCTGGGGAGTTCCGTCTCGATCCGCGCCGATGTCCGTGTGCTCACGGCGACTCACATCGATCTCTGGAAAGCCGTCGAGGCCGGGCGATTTCGCGAGGACCTGTACTACCGCCTGACCACGCTCACGCTCGGCGTCCCTCCCCTTCGTATGCGCGGGGATGACATTGGGCGCCTCGCAGACTTCTTCATGAATACGCTGACGGCGGATCTCGGACTTCGGCGGCACGAACTGACCCCCAACGCCCGAAGCCGGCTCGCCGCGCATTGCTGGCCGGGCAACGTCCGGGAATTGCGCAACGCCATACTTCAGTCTCTGGTGCTTTCGGAATCAAGGCGCATCGCGGCGGCCGATCTCCAGCTGACCGACTCCAAGAAGCAGAACGGCGACGGCGGACGCACTCTCAAGGAATGCAGGCGCACCGCCGAGCGGGAGGCCATCGAATCGGCGCTGCGGGATAGTTGGGGCTCGGTCGAAACCGCCGCCAGCCGACTCGGCATTTCCAAGGCCCAGCTCTATCGGCTGATCCACAGCCACGAGCTCGGGCCCTACACCAGCGGAGCGCGGAAACCGGTCTAGATCCGCGTCCTCGGTCGCCGGAAAATCACTCGAAGCCGTTCGCGTAGACCAGGTCGGAAAACGCGGCTTCGAATGCGCCGAGATCGCAGGCCGTTCCTTCCGGACGAGGCGAGCCTCGCTGATCCTGCGTGATCGACGTCGCGCCGTCCAGCCGCGTGCAATCCGGCGCCGCGTCGATGGCGACGCTGGAGGCCTCGAGTGCATGGGTGCGCGTCGGGCCACCGTTGTCGGCCAGTGGCCCCAGCGCGACGGCCGTGCTCGACGAAGGCGTAAAGCCAGGACACGTACCGTCGGTGTCGTGATTGACGCCCTCGATCATGAACTGACCGCCGGCGTTGTCACAATCGCTGCCGGTACTGTCCACGACCAGCGAATTCTTGGCATCGAAAAGGTTGTCGTTCCAGACGCCCGACCCCGAAGCCGCGGAATTGCGTGCAACCGTGGTGAACTCGAGGTCGAAGTCGCCGCCGAAGTTCTCGATACCGCCGCCGCTGTCGCTCGCCGAATTGCCCGAGATGGTGCTGTTGACCACGACGAGCTGGCCGGTGTTGCCCAGGCCACCCCCGAAGTCGGCGGCATTACCCGAGATCGTCGAGCGGCGAACAAGCGCGTTGCCGATGTTGTCGATTCCGCCTCCGAGTACCGAGACATTGTTCGAAAACAAGGCATCGATCACTGTCAATGTCGTGTCCGAGGCCACGCCGCCACCGGCGTCGGCTTCGTTGCCGGTGATCTCGCAGCCGACGATCTCCAGCACGCCCCCGAAGTTATCGACCGCACCACCGTTGCCCGACGCAGAATTGTCGCGCATGACGCAGTCGCGCAGCGTCAGCGTGCCCTCGTTGCTGATGCCGGCGCCGTTGACGGCGCTTCCGCCCGCGATCGTCAATCCCGCGATCTCGACGGTCGTCCCGCCCGAAACTGCGAAAACGCGGGTCGCTCCTCCGCCGCTCACCGTCATCTCGTCGGCTCCCGGTCCCTGGATCGTGACGTTGCTGGACAAGACGGGCAAGGCCGATGCCAGGTCGATGGTTCCGGTCAGCCCCGAGGCGAAGTCGATCGTGTCCGCCGCGGCCGTCGCGTTCGCGGCCGAGATCGCATCGCGCAGCGAACCCGCACCGCTGTCGATCGTCGTGATGACCGTGAACGTCGCGGCGTACGCGGGAAATGTCGCTGCGGCTAGCACCAAGGCCAGCACACGTACCAATACCGCGCGAAACTCTCTGAAATCCTTCATTCCATTTGCTCCCTTAAATTGAACGAGGCGCCTTGCGGCGCCCCGTCTCCGTATAGGGGTTGGGAAAGGTGCGGGGCGCCCGGCGCCGCGGGCGCCCCGCGAGGGGTCCGGCTCAGTCCGCCGGAACCACCTTCACACCGTTGCCGTTGGCGGCCGTGCACGCTCTCGAACTGCCTGCCGGTCCCGGAAGCGGGCTGACTCCATCGAAGATATCGCTGGATTCGTCCAGTTCACGGTTCTGACAGTTGTTCGGATCGAACTCGTCGATCAGGCATTCACCCGAGGCTTCGTCGTACTGACCGCCGTTGTTGAAGCAGTCGACACGACCGATGTAGTAGCCGAGGTTGCCGTCGTTCGTGGTGCATGCGGCATTGGCCTCATCGAACAGTGCGTCCACGCTGGTGCCGGTGCAGTCGGCGTCTCCGCCGCTGACCAGGCAGTTCAGCGCCATGGCGGTGAGTTGACGTGCCAGCTGTCGCTGCTGCTCGCCCTGGATCCGCACGCACATCGCTTCGACCGCGGAATGGACGTTCCCGACGTTGGTGTTGTCGATCGTCTGTCCGCAGACCTCGATCGATCCGCCGTTCGAGTTCAGCACGATCTGGACGAGGTCGGACGAACGGCGCTTCTCGGTACCCGCATGGGTGCCCCAGAAGCCAGGCGTACGGCAGACCTCTTCGCGCGGAATCTCGACTTCGCAGTCGGCCGTGGCCGAACCGTCGACGCGGTTGTCGAACCCGGTGATGGCGCAGTCGGCTGATGCCGTGTTGGAGATCAACGGATAGTCGTCCATCTCCACGGTGCGGCTGGCCGTCAGCGTCGCGGTATCGCCCGGCTGCAGCAGCCGCGATTCGTCGACGATGCCGGCTGTGGCGTCGTTGACCAGGCAGTCGATCTCGGCGTCGCCGGTATTGGTGACGTCTATCGTCCACTCGATGGTCTCGCCGACGATAACCGCATCCGGCGCGCAGGCCTTGGCCACGCTCACCGACGGGTTGATCAGCTCGACGCTGTGGCTGTCGGACGCCGTGATGGCGTTGTCGAAGCCTTCGACCGTGCAGTCGACCGTGACCGTGTTGTCGATCGGGCCGGCCGCATCCGCCGGAATGGCGTAGTCGTAGCTCGTATCACCGAACGCGAACGCACCCAAGTCGCCTGCCAGCGAGTCGTTCGCCGTACAGGTCACCGCCGGTGCGTTGGCGGAGCTGTCGTTGCTCAGGCTCACCGTGTAGGTCACCGTGTCGCCGGCCTTGGCCAGCGCCGGACCCGTCTTGTCGACCGAAACACCGGCCGTGAACAGATCCGTCGTCCAGCTGTCCGAGTCGCCGAACACGTTCGTGAACCCGTCGACGCCGCAGTTGACCGTCACGGTGTTGACCACCGAGCCCGTCGCATCCGCCGGAATCGCGTAGTCGTAGGTGTTCGTGCCGAAGGCGATCGCGATCGGCCCGGCCAGCGAATCTTCGGCAGTGCAGTTGATCGCAGCCGGCGTGTCGGCCGAACTCGTGTTGGTCAGCTCGACGGTGTAGGTCACCGTATCGCCCGCCTTGGCGAGCGCAGGGCCGGTCTTGACGACCGAAACCGAGGGCTGGAAAAGGTTGGTCTCGGCCTGATCGACAGCGTTCAGGTTCACCGTGTTGACGGGACCGACCGCGTCGCAATCGAGTGTGACCTCGTTGATCAACGTATCGGGGTCGCCGGCCTGCGCGGTTCGCGACGGATTCAGGATCGTCGATCCCGGATCCAGCGGGCCCGTGAAGACCGTGCTCAGCAGCGAGTCGTCGGCGATGCAGTTCTGCAACGTCACGTCGCTGTTGTTGATCAGGTTGATCTCATAGTTCACGGTATCACCGATCTTTCCGAGCGGATCGGCGCTCTTGGCCACGTCGAGACCGACGCAGACCAGGTTGGCCGGGTCGTCGTCCGTCACGATGGTGTCGTCGTCGACCGACGTGCCTGCCACGTCCGCGACGTTGGTGAACGTGCCGCTGCCGTCGCACACTTGGCTCTGGCTGAGCGCGGCGATGTCGCCGGCGGCGAGTACGATCGTCTCGCCGAAGCCCAGGAAGCCGATGTTCTCGTCGACGATGCCCAGCGTCGAATCATTGATCGTCACGTTCTCCAGATCGGCGGTGCCGGTGTTTTCCACGATCAGGCGGTATTCCGCCCCACTGGGAAACTCCGCGTAAGGCGCCGAACCGGCGCTGTTGGCGTCGTACCAGGTGGCTCCGCCGTCGACGCTGATTTCCTTGCGCAGTGCGATGCCGGGCACGGTCTGAAAGAAGACGGCGAGGCTGCCATTCGCGCTCCCGTCAGTGAACTCGTCGCAGGATCCGTTGACTTGGGCCGCCGATTGCAGCACAGCGGGGCTCGCATCCGTCCCGATATCGACGACTTCGACGTCGAAAAAGACGGTGCACCCGCCATTGTCGCTGGTGAAAGGCGGAAAGTTGAACGTCACCGTCCCATCGCCGTTATCCGTCGACGTCGCATCCGTCGCGCCGCATGTTCCGCCGACGTTGCCGGCGAACAGGATCGGCACCATGCCGCTGGAGCGCCCGAGGTCATTGCCGTTTGTGCACGGGACCTGGTCTCCGTTGTTCGTACACGTCAATGCATATGTGAGCTCATCAAAAGTCAACGGATCCGAAGTACCCGATTTTGATGGGGTGACTTCGATGGTGAATATCTGGGAGAAATCCGGATATCCCGGGAAGAAATCCAGTCGATTCGTCGATGTCGTTTGCGGCGTTTCCGAGAGTTCGATGGAACCGCCACAGGTTTGCGCCACTGCATCGCTGTTCCAGCCGACTGCGACGAATGCCGCAGCCAGGCCGGTACATACGCAGCGTCTCAATGGTCTTTTCATGGAACTGCTCCTCAAAAATTGAATGTTTCGCCCCTTCGTTCGTTTATCGTTTGTCTTCTTGTCTCTCGTTTCCTGTGCCCTCTTTCGACGAAGGATCCGAGCGGCGCCGGGAAGACCCGACCCGCTCTTCGCGAGGTTTCGCATATTCGTGATGCAAGAAACGGACCGTTTCTCCAACTATCTGTTTTATTTGCTTTTCTCTGAATAGCGTTCATTTTTGCGATCGACGACGTCGCAATCGTGCGAGAGTCCGCGGCCAGGAAGCCCTTTTCGGAGCGTGCAAATCGAACGATTGCCAGCCGCGATCCTAAAAGTGATGCGCTTCACATTTATTTTTCATTAGATGATGTGTATCGCATTAATGAGGCGGTATTCTCAAAAATGAGAATTGCGTCGGGTCGACCGGCCAGGGCCGGCCGGGAGATGCCATCGAACCGAAGGCGGGAAAACAGCGAGAAACGCAGCGGTGCTGGCGAACTTCACGAATTGGTTCTAGGCTTGGGCTCCACCGGCAAGCGACGAGAAGGGAGTGAATCACCATGAACGAATCGCCAAGCGCAACGTGCTTCTCCGGCGCCGACGCCAACGATCTCGAATGCTTCATGGAGGGGCTGGTCAAGCGCAACCCCGGCGAGACCGAGTTCCACCAGGCGGTGCGCGAGGTCGCCGCCGACGTCGTGCCGTTCGTGGCCGAACACGAGCGCTACCAGGCCTCGATGCTGCTGGAACGCATGACCGAACCGGACCAGATCGTGTCGTTCCGGGTCTGCTGGGTCGACGACGACGGCAACACGCGCGTCAACCGCGCCTGGCGGGTGCAGTTCAACAACGCCACTGGGCCCTACAAGGGCGGCCTGAGGCTGGACCCGTCGGTGACCGAGTCGGTGCTGAAGTTCCTCGGCTTCGAACAGTGCTTCAAGAATGCGCTCACCGGCCTGCCGATCGGCGGCGCCAAGGGCGGCTCCAACTTCAACCCCAAGGGCAAGAGCGACGGCGAGATCATGCGTTTCTGCCAGTCGCTGATGAACGCGCTGTACCCCTACCTGGGCGAGCACCGCGACATCCCGGCCGGCGACATCGGCACGGGCACGCGCGAGGTCGGGTACCTGTTCGGCCAGTACCGGCGACTGACGCACGAGTTCGTAGGCGCGCTGACCGGAAAGGGTGTGGCGTTCGGCGGCTCCGAACTCCGCGTCGAGGCCACAGGCTACGGCACGATCTACTTCCTGGAGCACGCGCTCGGCCGGCTCGACGAAGAATTGAAGGGCAAGCGCGTCGTGATCTCGGGGGCCGGCAACGTCGCCCGCTACGCCGCGGAGAAGGCGGTGGAGCGTGGGGCGAAGGTCATCACGATGTCGGACTCGCGCGGCTTCGTCCATTGCCCGGATGGCCTCGACGCAGAACTCGTCGACGCGCTGCACCGGCTCAAGGAAGATGCACGCGGCACGCTCGAGGAATTCGCGGAAGCGCACGACGTCGAGTACCACGAAGGCCGGAAGCCCTGGGCGGTCCCCTGCGACATCGCCCTGCCCTGCGCCGTGCAGAACGAACTCGATGCCGACGACGCCGACCGGCTGATCGACAACGGCTGCAGGATCGTCGGCGAAGGCGCGAACATGCCCTGCACGGCCGATGCCATCGCGCGCTTCCAGGACGAGCAAGGCATCGCCTACCTGCCGGGCAAGGCCGTCAACGCGGGCGGAGTCGCGGTCTCCGGCCTGGAACGTACCCAGAACGCGCAGCACATGGTGTGGCCGAAAGAGGACGTCGACCGCGAACTGCAGCGCATCATGGCCGCCATCCACGACCGCTGCGTCGAGCACGGCCGGCACGACGGGTCCGGGCCGGTGGACTATCGCAAGGGCGCCAACATCGCCGGCTTCCTCAGGCTGGCCGACGCGATGCTCGCACAGGGCGTGATCTGAACCGGTCTTGACGAAGCCCTGGCGGCATCCGGTCGGTTTCATTGCAGGTCGCTGCAACCTTTCCTGCGATCAACGCGTCTATTGGTTGAATGCCGCGACAACGCCGAGTCCAACATCCCGGATGGAGTTCGCGCAAATCAGACGGTGAATCAAATGCTTACGAGAGATAGTGAACGCGTCATCGAAGTGCTGCTGCTCGCCGGCGTGCTGCTCGCGGCCATCAGCCTGGACGTCAACGATGCGGGACGCCCGGCGGCCCGCTACCTCGCCGTCGATGCGCATCTCGTCGAGAACGCCGGTACCGCAGAGACCGTTCGAGCCGTCGAGACGGGCAGTTCTTCAGCCGAACGCATCGCCGTAGGCCCGTTCCAGGCGCTGGGCGCCCAGCTCAGGCGCGCGGTACGGGACCTCGCCGAGTTGCCCAAGGCGGGTTCGATCCGCAGCTGCTGAGCCCCCACCAAGGGCAAGGACATCAGATCGGCCACAGCAGCGGAACCAGCGCCAGCACCGCGACGAGCGTGATCACGTTCAGCCCCGCCCCGAACCGGACGTAGTCGGCGTTGCGATAGTCGCCGGGCTCCTGGACCAGGAACGGTGCGGGATGACCGTAGGGCAGCATGAACGCCGCCGAGCACGAAATCACCACGGCCACGCAGAAACCGGTCGCGCTGGCGTCCATGGCGTTGGCCGCGGTGATCGCGATGGGCGTCATGATGATGGCCACCGCGGCGTTGTGCATGGGCTGGGTCAGCAGCATGCAGAGCACCGAAATGCCGGCCAGCACGGCCAGCGGGCCGTAATCGCCCAGGCCGTTGACCAGCAGGTCGCCGATGATCCCGGCACCGCCCGATTCGTTGAGCGCCGCCCCCAGCGGATACATGCCGGCGATCAGTACCAGCGTTTTCCAATCCACGGCATCGTAGAGCCGCTTCCAGTCGACGATGCCCAGCAGCACCATCGCGGCGGCGCCGGCCATGGCGCTGACCGCGATGGGGAACCAGCCGATCGCGGCGACGAGAATCACGGCGGCGAGAATCGCGGCCGCCAGCGGCGCCTGCCTCTTCTTCGTCGAGGCCACGTCGGTTTCGCCGGGCTTGAAGTAGATCAGCAGGTCCTTTTCCGGCTCGAATTCGCGCATCTTGGTGCGCGGGCCGTAGAACAGCAGGCTGTCGCCTTCCTGCAGCTCGATATCCCGCGCGCCGAACCGGTGCGGCTTCCCGTCACGGAAATAGGCAATCGCGCGCAGTCCGAGCGCATCCGACCATTCCAGTTCGCGCGGCGTGCGGCCGATCGCGGGCGAACGCGGCGGAACCACGGCTTCGGCCAGTTCGGCGGTACTGAGCGGAAACTTCTTCTGCACTTCGGGCGGGCCCATGTACGTCAGCGCGTCGTGCGCTTCGGCCAGCGTCTCGGCGTCGGCCTGCCGCCCCTGGACCAGCAGCATGTCGCTGGCAAGCAGCACGGTGTCGCGGTCCTCGGCCTTGAGATGATTCCCCTCGCGAACGACCGTCACCAGTTCCAGGTCGTGGTCGCTGTCCAGCCGCAGGTCCGCGATCGTGGTTTCCTCGTCCTCGATCTCCTCGGTCGTCCAGATCTCGAACAACCGGTCCTCCAGCCCGTAGACGTCGATCAGGCGGGCCGTGACGGGCACTCGTTGCGGATCCAGCGTTTCCTTCTTTCCCGGGAGCAGGTGGCGACCGAAGGCGAACGTGTAGAGCACGACGGCGGCGAGCAGCGTCGCGCCGATGATCGTGAACTCGAAGAACCCGAAGCCCGTCCCGTTGGCTTCTTCCAGCAGGCTGTGGACGACGAGATTGTGCGACGCGCCGATCAGCGTCAGGTTGGCCCCGACCAGGGCCGCGCAGGCCATGGGCAGCAGGATGCGGGACTGCGGCACCCGCATTTCCTTGCACAGACGAAGGATGACGGGAATGAAGAACGACGCCGCCGCCACGATGTTGATGACCCCGGACAGCAGCCCCGGCACGGCCGTGTTGATCGCCAGCAATCGACCGTAGCGCTTCCGGATCGCCTTCTCCAGCTTCTTGGCGACCCAGTCGACGACCCCGGTCTTCTCCAGCCCGTCGCCGATGATCATGAGCGCGGCGATCGTGATCACCGCGAAGCTGCTGAAGCCCACGAACGCCTGCGCCGGTTCGATGACCCGCGTGAGCACCAGCGACAGCAGGACAAGCACTGCGACGATGTCCGGCTTCAGCCAACCGGTGACGAGCACCACGAAGGCCAGTCCGAGAACCACGAATACGATCGTTGCCGCCATGGAAGGACCTCCAGGATCGAGTCGGAATCGTCGAACGCCGGTCGGCAGGAAGCGCGCATGTGCGCGGGCCGGCACCGGTGCGCGACCATGGTAACGATCGTGGTTTCGGCGTGCCGGCCCGTCGACCTACTTGACGACGATCTCGTTGACCACGGTTGTGACGCCGTCGTGTCGCCGTGCGACGCTAGCGGCGATGTCGCGTTGCTCGGTCGTTTCGACGAAACCCGTCAGCCGCGCCCGGCCATCGTCGAAGACGACGTCGATCGCGGCCCCGGCGAGCGTCGGCTCGTCGATCAGCGCGGACTTGATCCGAAGCGCCGTCTCGCTGTCCTGCGCGGAGAGATCGGCCGATTCGTTGTGCCATGGACTCGCACAGCCGCCGACGACGATCGTTCCGGACAGCATCGCGGAGGTCACGACGATCGGGACGATCGCCGTGGCCGTGATCGAGGTCAAGGCGCCTCGGCGTCCAAGCCTGGCTAGCATCGATTTCATCGGCCGTCCTTTCCGGTTTCGATCGCCCCTCTCGTGCGCTCGACGAGACCCTGGCAGTAGCCCGTCCGGTCGTCCACGCCTACTTCCAGCAGCGGCACCACGGCTGCCAGGGGCCCTGCAAGCGCGGCCAGGCCGGCGCTGGCCCCGACCCGCAGGCCGAGTTCGCCGCCGTGGATACCGGCGTCGATGTCGTCGAACGTGCCGCCGAGATGAAACGGCGTCCGACCGACCAGCGCACTTGCATCCTGGGGGTGGGCGACCACGGAAAGATCCAGCCGCTCGTCGTCCAGGTTCACCCGCCCGCCGACGGTGAAGATGGTGTCGTCGGTATCGATCACGAAGGTATCGACATCGACCGTTCCGTCCCGCGACTTGAGGTCGACGTACGCGCAGTTGATCGGGATGCCGGCCCGCCCGCCGATCCAGCTCAGGAACGCCTGGCTGGCATCCAGGCCGGCCAGTTCGACCAGCAGCGCTTCCAAGCGGCCTTCGGTCATCAGCATGACCAGTCCGCCGTCGGCCGATCCGAGCAGGTCGGCAATCGAGTCGCCGCTGACCCAGAACTGGCCCTGCGCTGCGACGATGCCGACGCTGTCGTCGGCCAGGTCCCAGTCGGCCACCGCCTTGCGCAGATCCACTGCACGCATTTCCACGGAAAGCGTGCCCTCCGGCGTTTCGTGGTTGGCATCAAGGTCCAGCGTGAAATCGACACTGCCGTCGCCAACGCCGAAGCCCACCGGCTCGAAGCGCGCGACGCCGTCTTTCAGGCTGAAGTCGATGACCAGGTCGGTCAGCGGCACGTCGCCGGCGCGCACGGAATTGCCGCGATAACGCACGTCGGCGGTGACCTCCCGCCAAGCATCGCCGATGATCGGGTCGTCCGGGAGCACGAATCGGTCGCTGCGCTCGGCCCGCGCCTGGCGCCGCTGCCGCTCCGACGCCGTCTCGCCCTCGCCCGCCGCGGGTTCGGCCCCCGCGATCCCGGCCAGGTCGTCGATGTCCAGCGAATCCGAACGGAGCTCGCCGGTCAGTGCCGGCGGCGAGGCATCGGCATCGAAGGCGATATTGCCGCGAAGGTCGCTATCGCCGACCGTGCCGTCCAGGTCGGACAGCGACCAGCGATTCGTCTCCATGCCCAATTGCCCGGAGACGTCGTAGGGCGGAAGTTCGGGAAGCGGCACGCCCAGCAACCGACTGAGCCGCTGCGGGTTCGGACCGGCCAGCGCCAACTGCAGGTCCAGACCTTCCAGAGCCAACGGCCGCAGCAGCGTGCCGTCGAGCTCGATCCGGGTCTCGACGATGGTTGCATCCAGGCCCACCGCATAGGGCCGGTCCGGAAGCCGGATGTCGAGCAGCGGATCGCTGCGGTATTCCAGCGCGACCCGGTCGCCGTCGTAGCGTCCGCTACCGTCGATACGGAAGCGCTGCCCGTCGCTCGCCAGCCCTTCGGTGCGCAGTTTAAGGAGCAGGTCGGTGCCGGCTTCGGCATCGGTGAAGCGCAGTTCCGACGGTTCGATCTTCAGTCGCCCGATCATCGGGGCGAGAACATCGTCCCGGTAGGCCTTGTCCAGGGTCCCGGTCACGACGATGCGCGCATTCCCCGACAGGAGCCCGAGACGTTCCTCCAGCGGGCTGAACGTTTCGGCCAGCCGGCCCAGTGCGATGTCCTCGAAATCGGCGTCGATGGTCGCCGATGCCGGCGTTTCCGCGGCATCGATCCGACCCTCGACGGAGAAAGTGCCGCCCGCGAGGTTCGTGCCGAACCGGCGCACTTCGACGACGCCCTGCTCGAGCACCGCCTTCATGTCGAGGCCGACCAGCATCGGGCCGCCGGCCAGCCTGACCTCGGTCGCGTCGAACTCGAAGTCGGCATCGAAGCCGCGCAGCCACGCCAGCCCTGACGAACCGTCTCCCGACGATCGATCCGTCCCGCCGTCCTCCGAGTCATCCTGCAGCCAACCGAGGTCCAGCGGGTCGGCCTGCAGCGCGACCGCTACGTGCGGTCGCCCGTCGACGTCCACCTGCACGCTGCCGCGCAACCTCGACTGTCCGACCTCGACCCGGACTTCCTCTGCGACCCATTGCCCGTCGTCGCGATCCAGTCTTCCCGCGACCTCGAACGGCGGCGTCTGCATCATCCCCGGCCCCAACCACGGTTCCAGGTCGTCGGCACCGTTTCCGGCAAGCGTGATGTGGCCGTCGAAGCGATGCAGGTTCATCACCGAATCCAGCGTCGTCTCCACCGACAACGCGAGATCGGCCGACGTGGCTTGCCCCCGCAGCGCGTATTTCGGCCCCGGAAAGGCGGATGCGAGCGCCTCTCCCTCGATCCTGGCATCCAGCGGCCGGCCTGCCAGCGTGCCGGACAATTCGATTTCGGGTCGAGCCCCCTTCCCGGCCAGGAGGACGGTCGTGGTCAGTCGCGTGTTTGATTCCGGGTTCGTGTATTCCAGCGTCGCGGTCTCGACATGGAGGCTCCGGACGATGGCCGCGCGCTCCCAGCGGTCGCGTGCGACCGGCTCCAAACGAAGCTGGGCATCGCCGTCCAGCGCCGGACCGCGCTCGCTTTCTTCCTCGAGTTCTACGTCCTCGGCCGAAAGCGACAGGCCGGCGGATACGGCGTCGGGCGCGCTGCTCACGTGCGCCGATCCCCGGACCGTACTGCCGAGGGCGACAACCTCGACGTTTTCGAGCGACATCCGATGGCCTTCGAACCGCAGGACTGCAGTCGCGTCCGTGATCGGCACCGCAAGGCCGGCGATCTGCTCGATGTCGAAAGCGATACTGCCGTTCCATCGCGGCAGGACCGGCACGCGAGGAAGGGATTCCGATGCCGCCGCCGAGGAATCGCTGCCGGGCAACGCTTCGCGCAAAGCCGCGACGTTGATGGAGTTCGACCGGATCGATCCGTTCAGTACCGGGACCTCGCCGCCCGTATCGACCTCGAGATCGGCCTTCAGGCTGCCTTCAAGCGCGGTCACGTCGACCTCTTCGGCCTTCCATGTCGAACCCGAACGGGCCAGAGAGACCTCGAGCGCCAGCGATCCGATGCCCGTCGAGTCGGCGCCCGGGATCAGCGCGGTCCAGCGGTCGACGTCCTCGATGTCCGCGTCGACCCGCATTTTCCACTCGGCCGGGAACGAGGGTCGGGACAGCGCGAACTCCGAATCAATGCGGCTTTCCTCGGTGGCGACCCGCAGTTCGCCCTCGAACGATTCGTCCAGCCCCAACCCCGAAAACAGCGAATCCGTCTCGGCGTCGAATTCGACCTCGCGATCGCGAATCACGAGCTTCGCGGACGCGCTCGCCGACTCGCCGTCGTCGCGAACCCGGATCGACGGAACGCGGAAATCCAGTGTCCGCTCGGCACCCGGCGCTCGATAAAGAATCTCGGCATTCGTGACGTCCAGCCGGTGGACCGGCACGGGGTCCGTCGCGCCCGAGTCACCGTTCCCGGCGAACGCCCAGTTCGGTGGAGCGTTCGACCGGTCCACCAACCGGAGTTTCGGCGCATCGATATCGATCCGGGCCAACGCGACTCGGCCGACGGCGGCGGCAAGCAGGTCGGGCGCGACGCGCAGCCGCTCGAGTTCGACGAAGTGCTCCGGCGTCGTCCAGTCGGGGTTGGCGAGCGCGACATCGTGCAGCACGATTCGCGGCCGGGGCAGCAGGTCGATCTCCACGTCGCCGCCGATGGAAAGCTCGCGTCCGGTCGCCTGTTTCACCTGGGCGGCGATCCGCGGCTTGAGAAAATTCCAGTCGATCAGCTCGACCGCGACGACCGCCAGCACGACGGCCACGAGGCAGACAAGCACGATCCACTTGGCGGCGCGTTTCATCTACGTGCGGATGCAGGAAGACCCGAGGCGCCCTTCAGGCGAGCAGCCACTTGTCCGCTTCGTCCTTCTCGTCGAAGTCGAACTTCTTCACCTCGGCCTCGGCGAAGATCCTGCCGATCGCCTGGAGAAGGCCCGCAACGGCCGAATCGGTACACACCGCGACCTTGGCGATGCGGTCACGAAACTCGCCGATGAATTCGCCGTGGGCCAGCAGATCGGACCAGCTCTCGTAACCCGGGAAGTCCCTGGTGTAGATCAGCAGGCCGTTGAGCGTCCTGTCATCGGAGAGAACGCTCTCGATCTCGTTGCCGAGACTCTTGAAGTCCCCTTCGCTCAACGGTCCCGTGGGCCGAACCTCGAGAATGCCGTGTTCGGTTCGATAGGTGATCTCCATCGCTGCCTCCTTGTTCCGGTGTGCGGGGAATTCCGGACCGCCATCACGGCACATGAACCTGACGTCCCGTTCGATCCGATGCGCATTCATGCTAACCGACCGGCATCGCCCGGACATGGCCAATCCTCGCTGGCCGGACCGTGGGCCTCAGGCAATCACCCAGCAATCGCGGTCGCGCTTGGCCCGGTACATGGCCTCGTCGGCGCGCGCCAGGGCCGCGTTGCCTTCCTCGCCCCGCTCGACCATCGTCGCGCCAATCGATACCGTGATGCCTTCTTCCGGACCATGCAGCCCGCCCCGGATCTCTTCCATGATCTTGCGGACCGCCGTCTCGATGTTCTCCGACGCGATCCCCGACAACAGCACGACGAATTCCTCGCCGCCCAATCGGAATATGCGGTCGGACCGTCGAAGGCAGCGCTGCAGGATCTCGACGAGATCGACGAGCACCCGGTCGCCGGCCGCATGACCGTAGCGGTCGTTGATCCGCTTGAAATGGTCGATGTCGAGAAGGATCAGCGCATCGGATCCGAGCTGGCGGTGACCATCGTCCAGGAGCCCGAGTTCCTCGTCCAGCGCGCGCCGGTTGCCGACGCCGGTGAGCGGGTCGACGTTGGCGGCGACCCTGAGCTCGTCGTGCCGCTGGTAGACGCCGCTGGCGAAGATCAGGCTGAAGAAGCTCACCATCACTGCCACGGCGGCGAACGTCACGCGGTCGACCACGGGTTCGCCGGTGCCGGGCCATACGGCCACGAGCGCGATGACCGCCGTCGTACACGCGATGCCGAACCAGCGCGGCGCGATCAGAAATCCGGCGATCAGGGGCAAGTAGGCCCAGTCGCTGGCCAGGCCGAAACCGACGATGACCAGCACGGCCATGGCGTTCGCGAATCCGGCGGCGAGCATGCCGGCGGCGCGGATGCGTCTGGTTTTCCAGACGTATGCCAGCGCCGCAAGCATGCCGATCACGACCGCCGCATCGACCAGGCCCAGCAGCCAGTCGCCCGAAAACAGTCGATAGACGGCGAACGGCGCCACCGACAGCGCCGCGGCGAGCAGGAACAGCGCGGTGATCGTCACCCGGAAGTCGCCTGCCGCCTCGCCGCTGGATTCGGCACGATGCCGCACGGCCGGGTCCGAATACCGGAGTCGACGGGTCAGTAGACGGAACGGGGAGTCGATCATGGGCTTGCCAAGGTATCACGTGGGGGCAGCCACGATCATGCAAGATACGTTCCAGTTCGGCGCCGATCGATCCGGTCGCGATGCGCGGGGCACGCGAGACGGATACCGGCGCGAGCCGGAGAGCCGCGGACGCGCACGTTTCGACAGGATTCTGTCGCCCGGGCGACTACATGTTTCGCCGGTATTCCCCGCCGACTTCGTACAGCGCGTGACTGATCTGGCCCAGCGAGTGGTACTTGACCGCTTCGACCAGCGCCTCGAACGTGTTGTCGCGCTCGCGCGCGCGAGCCTTCAGTTCTTCCAGCGCCTCCGGCCCGCGCGGGTTGCGCGCCTGCTGGAAGCGCCGCAGGTGCTCGATCTGGTCGTTCTTCTCCGACTCGGTCGAGCGGATCAGCTCGATCTCGGGCGGTTCCTCCTCTTGGCCCTTGTTCGGCTTGAACGTGTTGACGCCGACGATCGGGAGGCTGCCGTCGTGCTTCCTGGCCTCGTAGTACAACGACTCCTCCTGGATCTTGCCGCGCTGGTACATCGAGTCCATGGCACCCAGCACGCCGCCGCGCTCGGACAGCGCCTCGAACTCGGAGTAGACGGCTTCCTCGACGAGGTCGGTGAGTTCGTCGATGATGAAGCTGCCCTGCCAGGGGTTCTCGCACATGTTCAGCCCCAGCTCGCGCGCAATGATGAGCTGGATGGCCACGGCGCGGCGCACCGACTCTTCGGTGGGCGTCGTGATCGCCTCGTCGTAGGCGTTGGTGTGCAGGCTGTTGCAGTTGTCGAACAGCGCGTACAGCGCCTGCAGCGTCGTGCGGATGTCGTTGAACTGGATCTCCTGCGCATGCAGCGAGCGGCCCGAGGTCTGGATGTGATACTTGAGCATCTGCGAGCGTCGGTTCGCGCCGTAGCGCTCGCGCATCGCGCGCGCCCAGATCCGCCGCGCCACCCGCCCGATCACTGCGTATTCCGGGTCCATGCCGTTGGAGAAGAAGAACGAGAGGTTCGGTGCGAACTCGTCGATGTCCATGCCGCGGGCGAGGTAGTACTCGACGATGGTGAACCCGTTGGCCAGCGTGAAAGCCAGCTGCGTGATGGGGTTGGCGCCGGCCTCGGCGATGTGGTAGCCCGAGATCGAGACCGAGTAGAAGTTGCGCACGTCATGATCGGTGAAGTACTGCTGGATATCGCCCATCATGTGCAGCGCGAACTCGGTGGAGAAGATGCAGGTGTTCTGTGCCTGGTCTTCCTTGAGAATGTCGGCCTGCACCGTGCCGCGCACCGTCGACAGCGTGTCGGCCTTGATCTTCTCGTAGGTCTCGCGGTCCAGCACCTCGTCGCCGGTGATGCCCAGCATCTTCAGCCCCAGTCCGTCGTTGCCCTCGGGCAGCTCGCCCTCGTACTTCGGCGGCCTGGCATCGGAGAAGCGTTCGGCCTTGAGCTCGTCGATCTCGTTTAGCCGGTCGTGCTCGGCGAGGTATTTCTCGACCTGCTGGTCGATGGCGGTGTTCATGAACATCGCCAGGATCATCGGCGCCGGGCCGTTGATCGTCATCGACACCGACGTGGTCGGAGCGCACAGGTCGAAGCCCGAGTACAGCTTCTTCATGTCGTCCAGCGTGGCGATGGACACGCCGGAATTGCCCACCTTGCCGTAGATGTCGGGCCGCTCGGCCGGATCCTCGCCGTAGAGCGTGACCGAGTCGAACGCCGTGGACAGCCGCGCGACGTCCTGGCCGCGCGACAGGTAATGGAATCGGCGATTCGTACGCTCCGGCGTACCCTCGCCGGCGAACATGCGGGTCGGATCCTCGCCGGTGCGTCGATACGGGTAGACGCCGCCGGTATACGGGTAGTGGCCCGGAAGGTTTTCCTTGCCCAGGTACTTCAGCCTGTCGCCCCAGTCGCGGTAGCCGGCCGCGGCGATCTTCGGAATCCGGCTGCCCGACAGCGACTCGCGGTAGTTGCTGCCGGTGATCTCGCGCCCGCGAACCGTGTAGCTGTATTGCTCGGCGGTGATGGCCTCGAGACGTTCGGGCCACTCGCGCAGCAACTCCAGGCTGTCGGAGTCCAGCGATTCGAGCTTGTCGTTGTAGGCGCCGCGCAGCCGAACAATGGCGGCGGCCATGGTCTCGTCGACGTCGTCGGCCCGGTCGGGCGCCTCGAACGGGCGGAGTTCGCCGGGCAGCGCCGGATCTTCGAGCTCGCTCAGCGCGTTGTAGAGGCTCTGCGCCTGGCTGGCGATTTCGGCCTGCGATTCGACCCCTTCGTTGATCGCACGCCCCTGCTCGGCGATCTCGGCCAGGTAGCGCTGGCGATTGCCCGGTATCAGCGCCGTGGCGCGCGGTTCCTCGGCGTGCGCCTCGCACGCAGGGCTCCAACCATCCTCGTCGAGCTCGAGCTTCTCGCGCAACAGCCGGCACAGGTTGACGAACAGCCACGTGATGCCGGGGTCGTTGAACTGGCTGGCGATCGTCGGGTAGACCGGCACGTTCTCGTCGGCCATGTCGAATTCCAGCCGGTTGCGCTTCCACTGCTTGCGCACGTCGCGCAACGCGTCCTCCGCCCCGCGCTTTTCGTACTTGTTGAGCACCACCATCTCGGCATAGTCGAGCATGTCGATCTTCTCGAGCTGGCTCGCCGCGCCGTAGTCGGAAGTCATCACGTAGACCGGAAAATCCACGAGATCGACGATCTCGGTATCGGCCTGGCCGATACCGGCGGTCTCGACGATGACCAGCCCGAATCCGGCACCGCGCAGGTAGCCGATGCACTGTTCCAGCACCCCGCTGGTCGCCAGGTGCTCCCGGCGCGTGGCCATGGAACGCATGTAGACGTGCTCCGACCGCAGCGTGTTGAGGCGTATGCGGTCGCCGAGCAGCGCCCCGCCGGTGCGGCGACGCGTGGGGTCGACGGCCAGGACGGCGATCTTCATGTCCGGGAAGTACTGCAGGAACCGGTTGATGAGTTCGTCGGTCACCGACGACTTGCCCGCGCCGCCGGTGCCGGTCAGGCCCACGACCGGCACGCCATCGTCGCCGGCGGCACACTTCTGCAACTGCGCGAGTTCGTGCTCGGACATCGTCCCGTTCTCGATCGCCGTCAGGGCGCGCGCGATGTCGATGGGGGCAGCCGCTTCTCCGGGTGCCGACGGCCTCGGCCGCTCGCGTTTCGCGCGCGCGTCGCGCGTGCGCTCGACGAGGTCGCCGATCATCTCCTTGAGCCCCATCTGCATGCCGTCGTCGGGATGGTAGATCCGCTCGACGCCGTAGTCCTGCAGTTCGCGGATCTCGTCGGGGGTGATCGTGCCCCCGCCCCCTCCGAAGACGCGGATGTGGCCCGCGCCACGCTCGTCGAGCATATCGACCATGTAGCGGAAGAACTCGTTGTGGCCGCCCTGGTAAGAGCTCACGGCGATTCCGTCGGCGTCCTCCTGGATCGCCGCGTCGACGATGTCCCTGACCGCGCGGTTGTGCCCGAGATGGACGACCTCGCAGCCCTCGCCCTGGATCAGGCGGCGCATGATGTTGATGGCCGCATCGTGGCCGTCGAACAGGCTGGCCGCGGTCACGAATCGCAACGGCTGGTCCGCGGAATCCGCGTGCCTGGAGACTTGTTCAGCGGTCTGGCTCATTGGGGATCGTCCGGAAAGCGAGAACCTTACATTTTAACCGCAGCGCGGGACGGCCGCTTCCGGCCGGTCTCGGCCCGCGCCCCGGCCAGTGGCGGCCTTGTCGGGGGAACGCTGAAGAATCGAGAATCGATGGAAATTCGTCCGCTTTGCCGCCATAATGTGAGAATGCGTTCCAGTCAAGCAAAATCCGCTCAGCAGCGTCCGGCCCTGGACTCGATGCCATTGGCCGAAATGGCCCGCCACGCAGAGGACGCGGCACAGTTCCTGAAACTGATGGCCAACCCGCACCGGCTGATGGTGCTCTGCCACTTGCTGGACACCGAAATGTCGGTTTCGGAGATCAACCAGCACGTCCCGCTGTCGCAATCGGCGCTGTCCCAGCACCTTGCCGTTCTGCGCAACAGCGGCATGGTCGCGACCCGGCGCGAGCAGCAGACGATCTTCTATCGCCTGGCCAATCCGGGCGTGGAAGCCATCATCGGAGAGCTCTACGAGCAATTCTGCAATCCTTCGGCCGACCCCGGACCGGACGACTGCAACTAGATTTCGCTGCCTCCGCGCGGCGTCACGTGAACAGGCGCCGGACCCTCAGCACACCGCCTCCATCCAGTCGGCCCAGACCGAGAAACCGGTCGCCGGCGTACATCCGTATGCCCTCGGCCGGGTCCAGCCCCGTCCGGACCGTCCTTCCGTGGCGGATTTCCTCGGCCGCATCGGCGTCGAGGTCGATGCGCGGCCAGTCCGGCAGCGCGTGATCCGGTGGCAGGAGCCGGGCGCGCGCATCTTCCGCGCTCGCGTTCTCCAGGTCTTCCAGGGCAATCGCGTCGCGCAGCGAAAACGGCCCGCTGGCTTCCCGCCTGAGCGCGGCGAGGTGAGCCCCGCATTCCAGCGCCCGTCCGATATCGACGGCCAAGGACCGGATGTAGGTACCCTTGCTGCATCGCACGCGCACGGTCAACCGGGACGGCCCACGATCCAGCAGCTCCAGCTCGTGGATGGTCACGCGACGGGGCCTGCGCTCGACCTCGATCCCGGCGCGCGCCAGCTCGTGGAGTCGGCGACCCTCGTGCTTGAGCGCCGAATACATGGGCGGAACCTGGTCGATCTTGCCGCGGAAGCCCGCTAGCACCGATTCGACCTCATCGTTCGAGAGTTCGGGCACGTCCCGCCGCTCGACGACCGCCCCCTCCGCATCGCCCGATTCGGTCTCGCCTCCGAGCTCGATGTCGGCGAGGTAGGTTTTGTCGGCGTCCAGCAGGAAGGCCGAGACCTTCGTCGCCTGCCCGAAACACAGCGGGAGAAGCCCGGTGGCCAACGGATCCAGCGCACCGGTATGGCCGGCCTTGCGGATGCCCAGAGCACGCTTCGCCCGACCCAGCGCCGCGTTCGACGTGATCCCGGCGGGCTTGTCCAGCAACAGGATCCCGTCAGTGTCCATCGGTGGATTCGATTCGGTGCATGATCTAAAGTCGAAAGCGTTGCACGAAGAACACGAAGGGAGGCACGAAGATCACGGAGAAAGGGCGAAACAGGAAGACCCGAAAAAATGAACGCTCGCCCGGCGACGATATTCGGCAACTGCCGAATCCGACTAGGTTTGTTCTTCGTGTCCTTCGTGCCTTCTTCGTGCCCTTCGTGTAACGGTTTCCAGTGGTTCGTTTCTAGTGGTTCGCGGCTGACCGACTCACGACTTCGGCTTGCGCGCGGCGGCGAGGAGCTGCTCGATGCGCTGGCCGGACTCGCTGGCGGTGTCGTGAAGGAAACGCAGCTCCGGCACGATGCGCAGCCGCACCCTTCCGGCCAGTTCGTGCCGGATGGCACCCTTGGCATCCGACAGGGTCTGCATGACCTCGCCGGCGCGCTCGATGTCCAGCACCGAGACGTAAACCTGCGCATGGGCAAGATCGCGCGAGACCTCGACATCGGTCAGGCTGATCAGCGACGGCAACTCCGGCTGGATCTCTCGCCGGAGGATGTCGGCCAGCTCGCGGCGGAGCAGGCCGGCGACGCGCTCGGAGCGGCCGCTCACGAGTCCAGCGTACGGGCGACTTCGTAGCGCTCGTAGCACTCGATCTGGTCGCCCGGCTTGACGTCGTTGTACTGCTTGACCCCGATGCCGCACTCGGTACCGGCCTGCACTTCCCTGACGTCGTCCTTGAAGCGCCGCAGCGACTCCAGTTCGCCCTGGAACACGACGACGTTGTCGCGCAGCACGCGGATCGGATTGGCTCGCTTGACCACGCCTTCGGTGACCAGGCAACCGGCGATGGCACCCAGCTTGGAGGAGCGGAAGACGTCCTTGACCTCGGCCAGCCCGATGATCTCTTCCTTGGTCTCGGTGCCCAGCAGACCCGAGATCGCCTTCTTGACGTCGTCGATGGCCTCGTAAATGATGCTGTAGTAGTTGAGATCGAGGTCGGCTTCGGCGATCACCTTGCGCGCCGCGGCATCGGCGCGGACGTTGAAACCGATGATGATCGCGTTCGAGGCCTGCGCCAGCGCGGCATCGGATTCGGTGATCCCGCCCACGCCGGACGATACGACGTTGACCGCGACTTCCTCGTTCGAGAGCTTGGTCAGCGCATCGCGCAACGCCTCGGCCGAACCCTGCACGTCGGCCTTGATGACGAGGTTGACGCTCTGCTGCTCTCCGGCAGCGCCCTCTTCGCCCATCTGGTCGAACAGGTTCTGCAGCTTCGCTGCCTGGCGCTCCGCAAGCCGGCCCTCGCGAGCCTGCGACTTGCGCTGCTCGGCGGCATCGCGCGCCTTGCGTTCGTCGGCGACGACGAGCACGTCGTCCCCGGCATTGGGAACACCCGAAAGCCCGAGGACCTCGGCCGGAATCGACGGGCCGGCCGAGTCGATGCTTTCACCGGTTTCGTTGAACATGGCGCGCACGCGGCCGAACTGTTCGCCCGCCAGCACCATGTCGCCCTTGTTCAGCGTGCCGTCCTGCACGAGGACGGTCGCGACCGGACCGCGGCCCTTGTCCAGCGAGGATTCCACGACCACGCCGCGGCAGCGCCGCTCCGGAACGGCCTTGAGTTCCAGCACCTCGGCCTGGAGCAGCACGGCTTCCAGCAGGGAATCGATCCCCTCTCCGGTAATTGCCGAGACGGGGACGAAGATCTCCTGGCCGCCCCATTCCTCGGGTACGACTTCCTCGGCCGACAGCTCGTTCTTGACCTGGTCCGGGTTGGCTTCCGGCTTGTCGATCTTGTTGACGGCGACGATCAGCGGGACGCCGGCGGCCCTGGCGTGCTCGATGGCCTCCTTGGTCTGCGGCATCACGCCGTCGTCCGCGGCCACGACGAGGATCACGATGTCGGTAGCCTGGGCGCCGCGCGCGCGCATGGCGGTGAACGCGGCATGGCCCGGCGTGTCGAGGAACGTAACGACACCGTTGTCGGTCTTGACGTGGTAGGCGCCGATGTGCTGCGTGATGCCGCCGCTCTCGCCCTCGGTGACCTTGGTCCGGCGAATGAAGTCGAGCAGCGACGTCTTGCCGTGGTCGACGTGGCCCATGACCGTAACCACCGGCGGACGCGCGGCCTCATCGCCTCCTTCTTCCTCGGAAGCGACCAGCTCGCTCTCGATGTCCTGCTGCTCGGCAGGCCGAGCCTCGTGGCCCATCTCCTCGGCGACTAGAATCGCGGTCTCCTGGTCGAGCTGCTGGTTGATCGTGACCATGGAGCCCATGTTCATCAGCGCCTTGATCAGCTCGCCGGCCTTGACGGCCATCAGCTTGGCAAGATCGCCGACGGTAATGGTTTCGGGGATCTCGATCTCGCGCTTGACCGGCTGGGTCGGCATCTGGAAGCCGTGCTCTCCGCCCACGCTCGTCGACTTGCCCTTGCGCTTGGGCTTGCGCCGCTTGCTCTTGGCGGTGACGTGCAGCTCCTCGCGGCCGTAGCGGGTCTTGGCGCCCTTGCCCTTGCCGCGGCGCGCCTCTTCCTTTTCCTTTTCCTTGCGCTTGGTCTCGGCCTGCTTTCGCACTGCCTCGGCCTGAGCCTGGACCTGCGCTTCCTGCTCGGCAGCGCGTCGCTCGGCCTCTTCGCGGGCCTGCTGCTCGGCCTCGCGCATCTTTTCCTCTTCGGTCTGGCGTCGTTCGGCCTCGGCCTGCTCTATTTCCTTGGCTTCCTGCTCGGCTTTCTCCTGCGCCTCGCGCGCCTCGCGCTCGGCCTTGCGCTTTTCCTCGCGCTCGCGCTCGGCGGCTTCTGCCTCTTCGCGCTGGCGACGCGATTCCTCCAGCGTGCGCTTGGCTTCCTCGCGCTCGGCATCGGTGGACTCGGCATCCTGCATCGCCCCGCGCTTGACGTACGTGCGGCGCTTGCGCACCTCGACGTTGACGGTGCGCGAGGGTGCCTGCCCTCTGCCCCGGCTGCGACCCGCACCGCCGCTGGGCACCTTCAGCTCGCTGACCGTCTTGCGCTTGAGCGTGACCTTGCGCGGAGCATCGGATTCATCACGCTCCTCGCTCTTGCCGTGCGAACTGCGTAGATACGCAAGCAGCTTTTTCTTGTCGTCATTGGTCACCGGTGCATCGGCGCCCCCGATCGAGATGCCGGCTTCCTTGAACTGCGCCAGCAGGCGATCCGGGGTGACCCCGAGCACTTCCGCCAATTGTGAAACTGTGACCTGCGACATTGAAACTCCTCGAATGACTTGCTGTTACTTCCGGACCGCGTGCGACCGGATCAACCCTCTTCGGCGAACCAGTGCGATCGCGCTTCCATGATCAGCTTCGCCGCCGTATCGGGATCGAGGTCCTTGACGTCCTCGAGCTCGTCGACGGCGCAGTCGGCAAGGTCATCGCGCGTGCGGATGCCCTGCTCGGCCAGCCGGAACGCCAGCGTCTCGGTCATGCCTTCGAGCGCAAGCAGATCCTCGGCGGGACGATTCTCTTCCAGCTCCTCTTCGGACGCGATCATCTGCGTCAGCAGCGCGTCGCGCGCGCGACGCCTCAGCTCGGCGACGATGTCTTCGTCGAACTCCTCGATGTCGAGCAGCTCCGACTCCGGTACATAGGCCACCTCCTCGACGTTGGTGAACCCTTCCTGTACGAGAATGCCGGCGAGCTCCTCATCGACGTCGAGCTTGTCGATGAACATCTGCAGCACGCCCCGCGATTCTTCCTCGCCCTTGGCCTCGGCGTCCTCGATCGTCATGACGTTGAGCTCCCAGCCGGTCAGCTCCGAGGCCAGGCGAACGTTCTGTCCGCCGCGACCGATCGCCTGCGAGAGGTTGGCTTCTTCCACCGCGACGTCCATCGAACCGGAATCCTCGTCGACGATGATGGAACTGACTTCGGCCGGCGCCATCGCGTTGATGACGAACTGGGCGGGGTTGTCGTCCCAGAGAATGATGTCGACCCGCTCGCCGGCGAGTTCGTTGGAAACGGCCTGGACGCGGGAGCCCCGCATGCCGACACAGGCGCCGATCGGATCGGTGCGCGAATCCAGCGCGTGCACGGCGATCTTGGCCCGGCGACCGGGGTCGCGCGCGGCGCCCTTGAGCTCGAGCAGGTTCTGGCCGATCTCGGGTACCTCGATCTTGAACAGCTCGATGACCAGTTCCGGCATCGTGCGGCTGACGAAAAGCTGCGGTCCGCGCTGCTCCGGGCGGACCTCGTAGAGATAGCCGCGGATGCGGTCGTTGATCCGGACGTTTTCGCCGGGAATCGTGTGGCGGGAGGGGATGAACGCCTCGGCGTTCTCGCCCAGGTCGAGGTAGATGCCGCCGCGCTCCAGGCGCTTGACGGTGCCGTTGACCAGCTCACCCACGCGATCCTGGTAGGCCTCGACGACCTGCTCGCGCTCGGCCTGGCGGACCCGCTGCACGATCACCTGCTTGGCCGCCTGCGCCGCGATGCGCCCGAACTCCGGCGGTTCCATCGGCTCCTCGATGAAGTCGCCGACTTCGAGATCGGCATCGAATTTCTTCGCCTCGCCAAGCCGGATCTGCCGATCCTCGGATTCCAGTTCCGCTTCCTCGGGATCGTCGGAGATGACCTCCCAGCGCCGGAAGGCTTCGTAGTCACCGGTGCTGCGGTCGATCGCGACGCGGGTGTCGATGTCTTCCGGGTGACGACGGCGCGCGGCCGAGGCCAGCGCGGCCTCGATGGCCTCGAAGATGATCTCGTGCGAAAGGCCCTTCTCGTTCGAGACGGCCTCGGCGACCTGCAGGATTTCCTTGCCCTTCTTCATAATGCTCTATTCCGATCCGTGGTTGATTCGGCAACCCTTCGTTTCATCGACGGCCTCGATCACGCAGACCGGCCGGACAGCAACGCGTCCATGTCGGGCTTGAGGTTGGCCCGGCGGATAACTTCGTAGCCGACCGAAAACCGCTGTCCGTCGACGTCGATGACGACCTCGTCCTCGCCGGCCTCCACGAGCGTGCCGGTCAGCTTGCGGCGGCGCTCGATCGGGGCGTGCAGGTGAACCGTCGCGCGCTCGCCGATGAAGCTCCGATAGTGCTCCGGTTCGAACAGCGGGCGCTCGACCCCCGGCGACGACACCTCCAGACTGTACTGGCCGCTCACCGGGTCCTCGACGTCCAGCAATGCCGAAACCTCGTTACTGACATCGGCACAATCATCGACGCTCACGCCTTCCGGCTCTCGATCGATGTAGATGCGGACGAGCCGGTTCTTCGGGTTGGAGAGGTACTCCAATCCGACGAATTCGAAGCCCATCGCCTCGACGGCGGGCTTGATCAAACGGTTCAGATCGCCGTGCACCGACATGTCCGTCTCCTGCGGTCTGCGACGCGTTCCGGCGCCGGGCCGCATCGAAAAACAAAAAAGCCCCTGATGACCAGGGGCTTTTCTGCACCGATAACCTGGTAGCGGGGGCAGGATTCGAACCTGCGACCTTCGGGTTATGAGCCCGACGAGCTGCCAGACTGCTCCACCCCGCAATCGAGCTACATATAATACCAAATCATCTCGAAGCGGGCAAGCCCGCGTTCACTTTTCGTCTTCCCCGGCGGCATCGGTCAACAGCCGATTGACGCGCTTGACGAAGCCTGCCGGATCGGCGAGTTCACCACCGTCGATCAGCAGCGCCTGGTCCAGCAGCAGGTTGGCCAGTTCGGCCCGCCGCCCCTCGTCTTCCTTCGCCAATCGCATTACCAGGGGGTGGGCGGCGTTGACCTCGAGATCCGGCTTGAAATCGGGTACCGGCTGGCCGGCCTGCTTGAGCATGCGGCGCATCTGCAGCGTCATGCCGCCGGCCTCTTCGGCCAGGCAGCTGGCCGACTCGGTGAGACGGCGGGTCGGGCGTACGTTGCCGACCCGGTCGCCCAGCGCCTTCTTGATCGTGCCGCAGACGGCCCGAGCGGCCTCGTCGTTTACGTCGTCCCCGTCCTCCTCTTTCGAGTCCCGGCCTTCGGAAAACTCGCCGCTGGCCGCCGACTTCAGCGGCTTGCCGTCGAATTCGAACAGGTGGTTGACCAGCCACACGTCGATGGAGTCGACAAGCAGCAGTACCTCCACCTCGGCCCTTCCGAACGCCTCGAGATGAGGGCTGGCCTGTGCCTGGTCGAGGCTGTCGGCGGTCAGATACCAGATGGTTTCCTGCGACTCGCCGGCACGTTCGACGTACTCGGCCAGCGACGTCGCGTGCGCCTCCGGCTGCCGCGTGCTGGCGAAACGCAACAGCCGCGCGATGCGCTCGCGGTTGTCGGGATCCTCGATGATGCCTTCCTTGAGGACGTTGCCGAATTCCCTCTGGAACGTCGCCCAGGGCTCGCCGCCTTCCTCGGCCAGCTTCTCGATCAGGTCGAGGCTGCGGCGAGTCACCGCGGCACGAATCCTGTCCAGCAGGGGGCTGTCCTGGAGGATCTCGCGGGAGACGTTGAGCGGGAGGTCGGCCGAATCGACGACGCCGCGCATGAACCGGAGGTAGCGCGGGACGAGCTGCTCTGCCGCGTCCATGATGAACACGCGCTGGATGTAGAGCTTGACCCCGCGTCGGTCGTCCCGGTTCCAGGCCAGGTCGAAGGGCGCCTGGGACGGCAGGAACAGCAGCATCGAGTAGCTCTGCGTGCCCTCGACGTGGTGGTGGGCCCACTTCACCGGTGCCTGCATGTCGCCGGTCAGGCCCTGATAGAACTCGGCGTACTCCTCGTCGCCGATCTCGCCCCGGGGACGCGTCCAGAGCGCCTGGGTATCGTTGACGATCTCGGCATCGCCGTCGCCGCCGGAGCCGACCACCCGGATCGGGAACGAGATGTGGTTGGAGTAGTGGCGCACGATGCCCTCGAGCCGATCGACGTCGAGCAGGTCGGCATGATCCTCGGAAATCTGCAGTTCGACGCGGGTTCCGTGCGCGTCGCGCTCGATGCCTTCCAGCGTGTATTCGCCCCGCCCGTCGGAGGACCAGCGAATCGCATCGCCGGGCTCGCTGCCCGCCCGGCGCGTTTCCACCGTGACGCGCTCGGCCACGATGAACGCCGAGTAGAAGCCGACGCCGAACTGGCCGATGAGCTTGGCATCGGCCTTGCGATCTCCACTCAGCGACTCGAGGAAGCGTGCCGTGCCCGATCTCGCGATCGTTCCGAGGTTGTCGATGACCTCCTCGCGCGACATGCCGATCCCGTTGTCGCTGACAACCAGTCGACGGGACTCGGCATCGAACTCGACCCGGATCGAGGGGTCCTGATCCAGGCCATGCAACGAGTCGTCGGTCAGCGCGGCGAAACGAAGCTTGTCCAGCGCGTCGGACGCGTTGGATACCAGCTCGCGCAGGAAGATCTCCCGGTTCGAATACAGTGCGTTGACCATCAGTTTCAGAAGCTGATGGACCTCGGCGTCGAACGAACGGGTTTCGGCGGTACTCGCTTGGTTCATGACGGTTGAGTTCGTAGCTCGTCGATGCCCGTCACATGGGCGTCCGACGCGGCGGTTTCAAGAGCGCCCGAGCTTCGGGGCCGAACGCAGCGTCCGGTCGTCTCCCGCGGCGGCCGATTTGCATCCGTCCCGGCGCTTGGTAATAATGCCGGGGCTCTGACGCGGCTCTTGGCCGCGACGAGCGTGCAACCGATCACAAAAACAAGACGGGAACATGCGCAACCACTATCAGATCACGGTGACCGACTGTCATCGTGCCCGCCACTACACCCTGACTCAGCTCATGCGGCGCATCGCCGTCGGCTGCGCTGCACTGGTCGCCACCGTGTTCCTCGGCTGCCTTCTTGTCATATCGCTGCTGTCCGGACGCGTCGAGCGGCTCGACGATCATCTCGCCGATCTCAAGCAGCGAAACGGCGCCGTCCAGGAGGAGAACCGCCGTCTGCTTGCCCGGCAGGGCGAGCTGACCGCGCAGGTCGAGGCCCGCGCCGCCGAGCTGATCACGCTGAGCGACGATCTGGAGCAGCTCGAGACGATCATCGGCATCGAACCCCCGCCGACGCTGCCGGTCGCCGACCGGATCTCGGTCGCCAGCCACACGGCGTTCGAGAAACGCCTTCTGCTGGCCTCCATTCCCAGCGGCTTCCCGCTGGAGCAGGCCACCGTGACCAGCAGTTTCGGCATGCGCGAGCATCCCGTCGTGGAAGGCACGCGACTGCACGGCGGCGTGGATTTCCGCGCCAGCATCGGCACGCCCGTTCGGGCGACCGCCGACGGCGTCGTCGAATACGCCGGGGAAAACCCCGGCAGCGGCATGGGGAGAATGATCAAGATCGTCCACAACTACGGTTTTTCGACCATCTTCGCGCACTTGAGCGAGGTCGAAGTCCAGGTCGGCCAGTACGTGGCCCAGGGCGAGACCATCGGCCACTCCGGCAACAGCGGGATGTCGTCGGCCCCCCATCTCCACTACGAAGTCCGCTACCTCGAGCGGCGTCTGAATCCGAATTCGTTCATGGACTGGTCTTTCGAACGATACCAAACCGTCTTCGAGCAGGAGGAAAGGGTCCAATGGCAATCTTTGGCAAGGACCGTGCGCAGCAAGCTGCGGGTCATGGAACAACCATCGTCGCCGCAGGCACACAGTTTGTCGGCGATCTCACCCTGAGCGACAACCTGCACGTCGACGGCCGCGTCGACGGCGACGTGCAGTCGGAGGCCAACGTGGTCATCGGCAGCGACGGCGCCATCCAGGGCCGCATCACTGCCGCGGCCGTCGTGGTGAGCGGACGGGTGGACGGCTCCGTTTCCGCGCAGAGGCTGGAGATCGTCGCCGGCGGCAGCATGGAAGGCGATGTCCATGTCGTCGACCTGGTCATCGAGCCCGGCGGGCGATTCAACGGCTCCAGCGAGATCGTGGCCCGTCAATCCGAAGCGGCCGTGACGGAATCGAAGCGCCAGTCCAGCGACACCGGCGCGAAGCCGGCCGGGAAAAAGCCAGGCGGCTCCAAGGCCGCCACCGGGTCGGGCGAGGAAGTTTCGGCAACCTGATCAACCGTCTCCTGACTTGCGCCGGAAATACAGCTCGCGCGAGATCCGCGCGACTTCATCGTCATTCTCGTCCAGCACGCTCACCTCGTGGGCATGAATGAACCGGGTGGCGCTTACGGTTTCCGAGTGCACCCGCTGCAGGTCGTCACCGTCGAGCTCGAACCGGGCACGCACCGTGCCCCTCCCGGGCTTGACGAAACGGATGGAGGCCGCGTAATCCCAGACGATGTACTCGGGGCCGAGCAGGTTGAGGTACATCAGCATGTAGAACGGGTCGGTCATCGCGAACAGGCTGCCGCCGAAATGCGTTCCGACGTAGTTGCGGTTCCAGAAGCGCGCGACGAGTTCGACGCGGACCTCGCGCCAGTCGTCGGCGATGTGCCGCACACGGATACCGGAAGCCAGGTACGGCGGCCACACGTTCATCAGCCGGCGCAGGGTGCGGGGCTTCATCGTCGGTCGGTCACGCCCGAACAGGCCGAAAGCGTGAGCTGAAACGGATCGACCCGGCGCGGTGGCCGGGTCGAGCGTAGAAACAGCACGTGCGGCGGCCTTCGCCGATGCCCGGCCTCAGGCGCGGGTTCGGTTGCCGAGCTTCTCGCGAATGCGCGCGGCCTTGCCCTCGAGGTTGCGCAGGTAGAACAGCTTGGCCCGGCGCACCCGTCCGCGCCGCTTGATCTGGATCGAATCGATCAGCGGACTGTAGGTTTGGAAGACGCGCTCCACGCCGGTGCCGTGCGAAACCTTGCGAACGGTGAAGGCCGAGTGCAGACCGCGGTTGCGGCGCGAGATCACGACCCCTTCGAAGGCCTGCAGGCGCTGGCGATCGCCTTCGCGAACCCACAGGTTGACCGAAACCGTGTCGCCCGGCGAGAAGTCCGGGATCTCGCGCTGGGTCTGCTCGGCGTTGATCTGGTCGATTATCGTGCTCATGGTCGGGATCCATCCGTCTGGTCGCTGTGGCCGCGGCCGGTCTGGCGACCGCGAAGTCAAGCGTGGAAGTATAACGGAGTTGGGCGTGTTCTGGCAATACCCGCACCCGACCCGGGCCCTATTACTCGTCGTCGCTACCGGCCCGAAGCCGTTGCGCGAGCCATTCGCGTTCTTCGGATGCCAGGTCCGACCGTTCGAGAAGATCCGGTCGCCGAAGCGCGGTCCGCAGGATGGACTGGCGTCGCCGCCAGCGCGCGATCCGCGCGTGGTCACCGCTGAGGAGCACGTCCGGCACGCCCCGCTCCCGCCAGCTCTCCGGGCGGGTGTAGTGCGGACAGTCCAGCAAACCTTGGCTGAAAGAATCCTGGGCCGCCGATTCGTCGTGGCCCAGAACGCCCGGCTGCAGCCGGATGACGGCGTCCATCAATGCAAGCGCGGCGTACTCGCCGCCGGAGAGCACGAAATCCCCCAGCGACCACTCTTCGTCGATCAGTTCGTCGTGGACCCGCTCGTCGATCCCCTCGTAGCGCCCGCAGACGAGGATCAGGCGCGACCGCCCCGAAAGCGACTCGACGGCCCGCTGGTCGATCCTTCTGCCTTGCGGCGTCAGCGCCGCGACGGGAGCGGTCGAGCCGCGGCGCGCATCCTCGATCGCCAGTGCCAGCGGCTCGGGGCGCATCACCATCCCGGGACCGCCGCCGTAAGGGCGGTCGTCGACGCTGCGGTGCACGCCCTCGGCGCGCTCGCGCGGATCGAAGCAGCGAAGCGCGATCCGGCCGTGGGCGACGGCCCGACCGGTGATTCCGAGCTCCGCGAAGTGCTCGAACCACGCGGGAAACAGTGTGACGACGTGGATTTCTTTCAGCACCGGCGCGGCTCCGCGGTCATGCAGCGATTCACGAAGAACCGGTCTCGGAGAGCCATTCGGGTTCCCAGTCGACGGCCAACCGTCCGTTGACCGGGTCGACCTCGAGCACGTACCGGTCCAGGACGAAGGGAACGAGAACGGGTCGATCGCCGGTGCCGGGATCGACCTGCACGACATCGTGGGCTCCCACGTCGATCAGGCCGGAAACCTTTCCCAGGCAGCGCCCCGCCCTGTTTTCGACGGTCAGGCCGATGAGGTCATGCCAGTACCAGCGAGCCGGCTCGGGCTCGGGCAGATCGCTTCGGCGCACATGGAGTTCCGTGCCGACGAGGCGCTCGGCCGCGTCGCGCGAATCGACGCCGTCCAGCCGCGCCATCAGCCGCTGGCCCTGACGGCGCCATTGCCCGACACGCAAAAGCCCCGGCGACCCGTCGGTGCGCCAGGGCTGATATTCGAAGATGTTTTCGGGCGGCGAGGTCAGCGAGAACACCTTGACCCAGCCGGAAGTTCCCCAGACGCCGCTGATCCGCCCCAGCTCGACGCGTTCGCTCATCGGCCGAGGCGTCCCCGGCTCAGGACTCGCTGCTGCTCGGGGCGTTGCGCGCGGCTTCGTTGATGAGGTGGCTGACGCGCTCGGAGACCTGTGCGCCCTGTCCGACCCAGTGGTCGACGCGCTCGCGATCGACGCGCAGCCGTTCATCGTTGCCGCGGGCGACCGGGTTGAAGAACCCGAGACGCTCGATGTTGCGGCCGTCGCGCCGCTTGCGGCTGTCGGTGACCACGATGTGGTAGAAGGGCTGCTGCTTGGCGCCACCGCGTGCCAGTCTGATCTTGACCATTGAAAACTCCTGACGTTCCGTTCCGGCCCGTCGGGCCGGCACTTGCAAAATCGTTAACCGCGGGATTGTACCTGCAAATCCGCGGCTTTGAAAGCCCGGGCCGGCCGAGCCGGCCCGGAACCATCACTCCTCGCCGGCCTGTTCGTCGCCGCCGGAGGGAACGGCTTCGGCCGATTCGGCTTCCTCGTTGGCGCGCAGCAGCGCTGCCAGTTCGGCTTCCGAGTCGCCCATGGCCTCGCTCTCCTCGCGCTTGCGCTCGCGCGCGACGCGGCCGGTGCCGGCAGGGATGAGCCGTCCGACGATGACGTTTTCCTTGAGTCCGCGCAGGTGATCGACGGTGCCGCGCACCGCGGCATCGGTCAACACCCGGGTGGTCTCCTGGAAAGATGCCGCCGAAATGAACGACTCGGTGGCCAGCGATGCCTTGGTGATTCCCAGCAGAACGCGCTGGAACCTGGCAGGACGCAGCCCATCGTTCTCGAGCTTGCGGTTTTCCTCGATGACGTGGACCGCGTCGAGCTGCTCGCCCTGCAGGAACTTGCTGTCGCCGGATTCGAGGATCTCGACCTTGCGCAGCATCTGGCGAATGATGACCTCGATGTGTTTGTCGTTGATCTCCACGCCCTGCAGCCGGTAGACGTCCTGGATCTCCTGGACGAGGTAGTTCGCCAGGGCCTCGACGCCGAGCAGCCTCAGGATGTCGTGCGGATCGAGCTCGCCGTCGACGACGGTTTCGCCCTTCTCCACGTGCTCACCCTCGAAGACCTGGATCTGGCGCCACTTCGGAATAAGGTCCTCGTGCGTATCGCCGTTCTCGTCGGTGATCACCAGGCGTTGCTTGCCCTTGGTTTCCTTGCCGTAGCTGACGGTGCCCGATGCTTCGGCCAGGATTGCCGCTTCCTTCGGACGTCGCGCCTCGAACAGGTCGGCCACGCGCGGCAGACCGCCGGTGATGTCGCGGGTCTTCGACGATTCCTGCGGAATGCGTGCCAGCACGTCGCCGACCTGCACGTCCTGACCGTCGCGGCAGTTGATCACCGCGCCGGCCGGCAGGAAGCTCTGAGCCGGCTGCGACGTTCCGGGCAGCATCATCGGCTTGCCTTTCTCGTCGACGATGCGGACCGTGGGACGAAGGTCCTTGCCCTCGGAGGCTCGCTTCTTCGGGTCGATGACGACCATGCTGCTCAGACCGGTGACCTCGTCGGTCTGCTCGGCCACCGTAACGCCTTCGATGAAGTCCTGGAACTGCGTACGGCCGGCAACCTCGGCCACGACCGGATGGGTGTGCGGATCCCAGTTGGCAACGACCTGGCCTGCCTTGACCGTGTCGCCCTCGCGCACGCTGAGCACGGCCCCGTACGGGATCTTGTAGCGTTCACGCTCGCGCCCGTGCCTGTCGATCAGCGACAGTTCGCCCGAGCGGGAAACCGCGACCAGCTTGCCTTCGGAGTTCTCGACCGACTTCAGGTTGTAGAGGCGCACCGTGCCGTCGGACTTGACCTCGATCTGGTCCACCGCAACGGCCCGGGATGCCGCGCCACCGATATGGAACGTCCGCATCGTCAGCTGGGTACCGGGTTCACCGATGGACTGCGCGGCGATCACGCCGACGGCCTCGCCGGTATTGACCGACGAACCGCGGGCCAGGTCCCGGCCGTAGCAATTGCCGCAGATGCCGAACTTGGTCTCGCAGGTGATCGGCGAGCGGACCAGGATACGGTCGATCGCGTTTTCCTCGAGGATCGCGACCCAGCGCTCGTCGAGCAACGTGCCGCGTTCGCACAGCACTTCGTCGCTGTCGTGCGGATAGATATCCTCCGCCACGACGCGGCCCAGGATGCGCTCGCCCAGCGGTTCGACCACGTCGCCGCCCTCGACGATCGGGATCATTTCGACACCGTTCTCGGTGCCGCAATCGTCCTCGACGACCACCAGGTCCTGCGCGACGTCGACGAGGCGACGCGTGAGGTAGCCGGAGTTGGCGGTCTTCAGCGCCGTGTCGGCCAGGCCCTTGCGCGCGCCGTGCGTCGAGATGAAGTACTGCAGAACGTTCAGGCCCTCGCGGAAATTGGCCGTGATCGGCGTCTCGATGATCGAGCCGTCGGGCTTGGCCATCAGGCCGCGCATGCCGGCGAGCTGGCGGATCTGCGCGGCGGAACCACGCGCGCCGGAATCAGCCATGATGAAGATCGAGTTCATCGAATCCTGCTCGACCTCGTTGCCCTCGGAATCGACGCGCAGGTCCTTTCCGATGCGGTTCATCATCGCCTTGGCGACGGCCTCGTTGGTGCGCGACCAGATGTCGACGACCTTGTTGTAGCGCTCGCCGGCGGTCACGACGCCCGAGGAGTACTGCTCCTGGATTTCCAGCACCTCGGCCTCGGCCGATTCCAGGATCTCCTTCTTCTCCGGCGGTACCTGAAGGTCGTCGAGACCGATGGAAACGCCGGCACGCGTGGAATTCGCGAAGCCAGTGTACATCAGCTGGTCGGCGAACACGACCGTGTGCTTCAGGCCGAGCTCGCGGTAGCTCTCGTCGATCAGGCGCGAGATCTGCTTCTTCTTCAGCGTCTGGTTGAACAGCTCGAAACGCATCCCCTTCGGCGCGATGTCGTAGAGCATCGCGCGCCCGGCGGTGGATTCGTATCGACGCGTGACCGGCTGCAGATCACCATCGTCGTCCGGCTCGTATTCGGTGATACGGACCGTGATGGCGGCCTGCATGTCGACCTGCTTGTTGGCGTAGGCGCGGTGCACCTCGGCGGTGGACGAGAAGAACATGCCCTCGCCCTTCGCGCCGGCCAGCTCGCGGGTCATGTAGTACAGCCCGAGGACGACGTCCTGCGTCGGAACGATGATGGGCTCGCCGTTGGCCGGCGACAGGATGTTGTTGGTCGACATCATCAGCGCGCGCGCTTCGAGCTGGGCCTCGAGGCTCAGCGGCACGTGCACCGCCATCTGGTCGCCGTCGAAGTCCGCATTGAACGCGGTGCAGACCAGCGGGTGCAGCTGGATGGCCTTGCCCTCGATCAGCACCGGCTCGAACGCCTGGATGCCGAGTCGGTGCAGCGTGGGCGCACGGTTGAGCAGGACCGGGTGCTCTCGGATGACTTCCTCGAGAATGTCCCAGACCTCGCCCTCTTCCTTTTCGACCAGCTTCTTTGCCGCCTTGATCGTCGGCGCCATGCCGCGCCGCTGCAGCTTCGAGAAGATGAACGGCTTGAACAGCTCCAGCGCCATCTTCTTCGGAAGACCGCACTCGTGCAGCTTCAGTGTCGGGCCGACCACGATGACGGAACGGCCGGAGTAATCGACGCGTTTGCCGAGCAGGTTCTGGCGGAACCGGCCCTGCTTGCCCTTGATCATGTCGGCCAGCGACTTAAGCGGCCGCTTGTTCGTGCCCGTGATCGCGCGACCGCGGCGGCCGTTGTCCAGCAGCGCGTCGACGGCTTCCTGCAGCATGCGTTTCTCGTTGCGCACGATGATGTCCGGCGCATTGAGCTCCAGCAGCCGGCGCAGGCGGTTGTTCCGGTTGATCACGCGCCGATACAGATCGTTGAGGTCGGAGGTCGCGAACCGACCGCCGTCCAGCGGCACCAGCGGACGCAGGTCCGGCGGCAGCACCGGCAGCACGGTCAGGATCATGTACTCGGGCCGGTTGCCCGAATCCAGGAACGCCTCCATGAGCTTGATGCGCTTTGTCAGGCGCTTGATCTTGGTCTCGGAGTTGGTCGCGCCGATTTCCTCGCGCAGTTGGGCCAGCTCCGTGGCCAGGTCGACGTTCTTGAGCAGGTCGAAGACCGCCTCGGCGCCCATCTTGGCGTCGAACTCGTCGCCGTAGGTCTCAAGTGCCTCGAGATACTGGTCGTCGGTCAGCAGTTGACCGCGCTCCAGCGGCGTCATGCCGGGATCCAGCACGAGGTAGGACTCGAAGTACAGGATGCGCTCGATGTCCCTGAGCGTCATGTCCAGCATGAGCCCGATGCGGCTGGGCAGCGACTTCAGGAACCAGATGTGGGCCACGGGGCTGGCAAGGTCGATGTGACCCATGCGTTCGCGCCGGACCTTGGTCAGCGTGACCTCGGTTCCGCACTTCTCGCACTTCACACCTCGGTGCTTCATGCGCTTGTACTTGCCGCACAGGCACTCGTAGTCCTTGACCGGACCGAAGATCGCGGCACAGAACAGGCCTTCGCGCTCGGGCTTGAAGGTTCGATAGTTGATCGTTTCCGGCTTCTTGACCTCGCCAAAAGACCAGGAGCGGATCATGTCCGGCTGAGCCAGACCAATGCGAATGGCATCGAAATCGGTGATTTGATGCTGGCGCTTGTAGAAATTCAACAGATCGCGCACGTTGGGGATCCTCCTCCTCGATCAGGATTCTTCGAGTTCAATGTTGATGCCGAGCGACCGGATTTCCTTGACGAGCACGTTGAAGGATTCCGGCATGCCGGCCACCATGCGGTGGTTACCGTCGACGATCGCCTTGTACATCTGGTTGCGGCCCTGCACGTCGTCGGACTTGACGGTAAGCATTTCCTGCAGCGTGTAGGCGGCACCGTAGGCTTCAAGCGCCCAGACCTCCATCTCGCCGAAACGCTGACCGCCGAACTGGGCCTTGCCGCCCAGCGGCTGCTGGGTCACGAGGCTGTACGGGCCCGTCGAGCGGGCATGCATCTTGTCGTCGACCAGGTGGTTGAGCTTGAGCATGTACATGTAGCCCACCGTCACCGGGCGGTCGAACGCGTCTCCGGTGCGGCCGTCGTACAGCATCATCTGGCCCGACTCGGGCAGATCGGCCATCTTCAGGAGCTTCTTGATCTCCTCCTCGTCGGCGCCGTCGAACACCGGCGTGGCCATCGGGACGCCGCCGGTGAGATTGGTCGCCAGCTCGATGACGTCGTCATCACCGAAGTCCTTCAGCGAAACCCGGCCCTTGCGGTCGGAGTTGTAGATCTCCTCCAGGAACTTGCGCACCTGGGCCGGCTTCTTCTGCTCCTCGAGCATGGTCTCGATCTTCTCGCCCAAACCGCGGGCGGCGAGCCCGAGATGAGTCTCCAGGACCTGGCCGATGTTCATGCGCGACGGCACGCCCAGCGGGTTGAGAACGATGTCGACCGGACGGCCGCTCTCGTCGAACGGCATGTCCTCGACCGGTACGATCGTGGAAATCACGCCCTTGTTGCCGTGGCGGCCGGCCATCTTGTCGCCCGGCTGCATGCGGCGCTTGACGGCCAGGTAGACCTTGACCATCTTCAGGACACCCGGGGCGAGGTCGTCGCCGCGCGTGATCTTCTCCTTCTTTTCCTCGAACTTCTCGTCGGCCAGCTTGCGCTGCTTCTCGATCTGGCGCTGTGCCCGCTCGAGCACTTCCTGCGCCTCGTCGTTGCGCATCCGCAGCTTGAACCAGTCGTCGCGCTTGAGATCGGAAAGATAGTCGGCCGTCAGCTTGGCGCCCTTCTTAAGGCCCGGACCCTTGTCGACGACCTTGCCGGTCAGGATGGACTCCAGGCGGTTGAAGATCGCGTCCTCCATGATGCGCAGCTGATCGTCGAGATCGGTGCGCACCTGGCGGATGTGGTCCTTCTCGATCGAGATCGCACGCGCGTCCTTGTCCACGCCCTCTCGGGTGAAGACCTGAACGTCGATGACGGTACCGTCCATGCCGCCGGGCACGCGCAGCGAGGTGTCCTTCACGTCGGACGCCTTTTCGCCGAAGATCGCGCGCAGCAGCTTTTCTTCCGGAGTCAGCTGGGTCTCGCCCTTGGGCGTGACCTTGCCCACGAGGATGTCGCCGGAACGCACCTCTGCGCCGACATAGACGATGCCGGCCTCGTCGAGCTTGCTGAGCGTGTACTCGCCGACGTTGGGAATGTCGCTGCTGATCTCTTCCGAGCCCAGCTTGGTGTCGCGCGCAACGCAGGTCAGCTCCTCGATGTGGATCGACGTGAACCTGTCTTCCTGGACGACGCGCTCGGAAATCAGGATGGAGTCCTCGAAGGTGTAGCCGTTCCAGGGCATGAACGCGACGCGCATGTTCTGGCCCAGCGCGAGTTCGCCAAGGTCGGTGGAGGGTCCGTCGGCCAGAACGTCCCTGGCGCGAACCACGTCACCGACCTTGACCAGCGGCCGCTGGTTCATGCAGGTGTTCTGGTTCGAGCGCTGGTACTTGACGAGGTTGTAGATATCCACGCCCGGGTCGTCCTCGCCCACCTCGTCCTCGTTGGCCCGAACGACGATGCGGCCTGCATCGACCTGGTCGACCACGCCGCCGCGCTGGGCAACCGTGGTCACGCCCGAATCGGTCGCGACCAGGCGCTCCAGTCCGGTACCCACCAGCGGCTTGTCGACGCGAAGCGTCGGCACGGCCTGGCGCTGCATGTTCGAACCCATGAGAGCGCGGTTGGCATCGTCGTGCTCGAGGAACGGCACCATCGCCGCGGCCACGGACACGATCTGGCGCGGCGAGACGTCGATGAAGTCGATCTCGTCGGGACGCTTGAGCGTGAACTCGCCCAGGTGCCGGCAAGGAACCAGCTCGGCGGTGAACTTGCGCTTGTCGTCCAGCTCGGCGTTGGCCTGGGCGATCACGTAATCGCCTTCCTCGATCGCCGAGAGATACGAGACGTCGTCGGTGACCTTGCCGCCCACGACCTTGCAGTACGGCGTTTCCAGGAAACCGTAGCTGTTGGTGCGGGAGAACACGGCCAGCGAGTTGATCAGGCCGATGTTCGGGCCTTCCGGTGTTTCGATGGGGCACAGCCGACCATAGTGCGTCGGATGGACGTCACGCACCTCGAATCCGGCGCGCTCGCGCGTCAGGCCGCCCGGGCCCAGCGCGGAGACACGGCGCTTGTGCGTGACCTCCGACAACGGGTTGTTCTGGTCCATGAACTGCGAGAGCTGCGAGGATCCGAAGAACTCCTTGATCGCGGCGGCCACCGGCTTAGCGTTGATCAGGTCCTGCGGACCGAGGCCTTCGCTCTCGGCCATGCTCAGTCGTTCGCGCACGGCGCGCTCGACACGCACCAGGCCGATACGGAACTGGTTTTCGGCCATTTCGCCGACCGAGCGAACGCGCCGGTTGCCAAGGTGGTCGATATCGTCGACGGTCCCGTTGCCATTGCGGATGTCGATCAGCACCTTGAGCACGTCGAGGATGTCCTCGCGGTCCAGCGTGCCCGGGCCCTCGAGTTCGTCCCGGCGCACACGGCGATTGAACTTCATGCGGCCGACCGCCGAAAGGTCGTACCGATCTTCGGTGAAGAACAGGTTCTTGAACAGGTTCTGCGCCGCATCCTTGGTCGGCGGCTCGCCCGGACGCATCATCTTGTAGATCTCCCACAGCGCCTCGAGTTCGCTTGACGTCGGGTCGATGCGCAGCGTGTTCGAGATGTAGGGTCCCTGGTCCAGGTCGTTGACATACAGGATGTCGAAACTCTTGACCTTGTTTTCCCTCAGCGTCTCCAGCAGTTCGGCCGTGATTTCGTCGTTGCACGAAGCCAGGAGCTCGCCGCTGCCCGAGTCGACGATGTTGTGGGCGAGAATGCGCCCGATGAGGTACTCGTCGCTGACGTCCAGCGTCTTGACGCCCGCGTCCTTGATCTGCTTGACATGACGTGCGGTGACCCGGCGGTCCTTCTCGACGATGACGTTGCCGCTCTTGTCGGTGATGTCGGAGAGCGCGGTTTCTCCGCGCAGGCGCTCCGGAACCACGTCCAGCTTCGCGTCACCCTTGCGCAGCGTCACGCGCGAGCGCTCGAAGAAGGTATCGAGGATTTCCTCGTCTTCCATGCCCAGCGCGCGCAGCAGGATCGTTACCGGCAGCTTGCGACGCCGGTCGATTCGCGTGAATACGCAATCCTTGGGGTCGAACTCGAAGTCCAGCCAGCTGCCCCGGTACGGAATGACCCGGGCCTTGTACAGCAGCTTGCCGGACGAATGGGTCTTGCCTCGGTCATGGTCGTAGAAGACACCCGGCGAACGGTGCATCTGGTTGACGATGACACGCTCGGTCCCGTTGATGATGAACGTGCCGGTCTCCGTCATCAGCGGCAGATCGCCCATGTAGACGTCCTGCTCCTTGACTTCCTTGACCTTCTTGTTCTTGGCCGGGCTGTCCTTGTCGTAGATGACCAGTCGCACGGTCACGCGAAGCGGCGCGGCGTAGGTCATCCCGCGGAGCTTGCACTCGCTGACGTCGAACTCGGGCTTTCCGAGCTGATACGTCACATACTCGAGGGCGGCATTTCCGGAATAGCTGGAGATCGGGAATACCGAGGACAGCGCGCCGTGAAGGCCCTTGAGTTCTCTGTCGTCCTCGCGCAGATCGTCCTGCAGGAACTGGCGGTAAGAATCGACCTGGGTTGACAGAAGAAAGGGTGCATCAATAACCTGCACGTGCTTTCCAAAATCCTTTCGGATACGCTTCTTTTCGGTAAACGAATAATTCATCGGCATTTCACCCGCACGGTGGTGCAACTGATCCGGGACTTTGCTACGATCGGTAGTGTCGAGACACCCGGAACGGGCCTCGACAACCGTTTTTCATGATGCGTTTCATGAAAACGGGAACGGGCCGGGCGCCGTTTCGGCACCCAGCCCGACCCGGAATTCAACGCAACAACGAGGTAATTACTTGACCTCGACCGTTGCGCCTGCTTCTTCCAACTGCTTCTTGAGCTCTTCGGCTTCGTCCTTTTCGACGCCTTCCTTGACCGGCGACGGCGCGCCTTCGACGAGATCCTTGGCTTCCTTCAGACCAAGACCGGTGATGCCGCGAACGGCCTTGATCACCTGGACCTTCTTGTCGCCGAAGCCGGCGAGAATCACGTCGAATTCGCTTTTTTCCTCTGCCGCGACGGCTTCACCACCACCGGCGGCCGGTGCTGCGGCAGCCGCCACCGGGGCTGCTGCGGACACGCCGAACTTTTCTTCCATCGCTTCGATCAGATCGACCACTTCGACGACGGTCATGTTCGAGATTGTTTCGAGAATGTCTTCCTTTGAAACGGCCATTTCTTTAACTCCAGAAAATTGAATGGTTTCGGATCAGGCAGCCTGCTTGCTGTCGCGCACCGCGGCAACGGTACGAACCAGCTTGGTATGCGGCTCGGCGAGGGTTCGAACGAATTTTTCGATCGGGGCCTTCATGACGCCCATCAGCATGGCGATGGCCTGCTCGCGGGTCGGCAAGCTTGCGAGACGCTCGAGTTCCGAGGCCTCGTAGAGCTTCGCGCCCATGGCAACCAGGCGAACGACGAGCTTTTCCTCATCCTTCGAGAACTCCTTGATCAGCCTTGCTGCGGCGCCCGGATCCTCGATCGAGAACGCGAACAGCAGCGGGCCCGTGAGTTCTTCGGCCATGCATTCGAATTCGGTACCCTCGACGGCACGCTTGACCAGCGTGTTCTTGGCCACCTTGAGATAGACGCCCTCGTTGCGCGCCTTGGCACGCATCTCGGTCATCTTCTCCACGGTGATGCCGCGGTATTCGGCAGCTACGGCTGAGTGCGCGGTCTTGGCCGCTTCGGCCACTTCCGCGACGACCGCCTTCTTTTGCTCAAGAGTGAGCGCCATCTGCTACCTCCGTCAAGTCGGACGACCGGAGCTTGCTCCGGCCTTCCAGCCACACCGGGCCCAGTTGCTGCCCGGCACCTTTGCGGTGGCCGTTTCCCCGTCGCGATGACGGGTAGTCGGGCGACACCATCTGCGCAGGCGGAAACCCATTAACCGGCTCGTGTTGCGCCGGACCTGCGGTCTTGGACGGGCGCGGACGAATTGCTCCGCGTAACGCCCGTACATCGCCGGGACAACCCGGCAATTCCTTGTTTCGCGGCCTACAGCTCCAACGAGGAACTGTCGACGGTGAGCCCCGGGCCCATCGTCGTCGATACCGCGATCTTGCGCAGGTACTGGCCCTTGGACGCGGCCGGCTTGGCCTTGACCAGTTCCTGCACCAGCGCCTTGAGATTTCCCTTCAGCGCGTCGATCTCGAAGTCGGCCTTTCCGATCGTCGTGTGCACGATACCGCCCTTGTCGGTGCGGAACTGCACCTGGCCGGCCTTGGCGTTCTTCACGGCTTCCTCGACGTCTGTCGTGACGGTGCCGACCTTGGGGTTGGGCATCAGGCCACGCGGACCCAACACCTGCCCGAGTCGGCCGACGACGCGCATTGCGTCGGGCGTCGCGATGGCGACATCGAAATCGATCTTGCCTTCCTTGACCGTATCGGCCAGGTCCTCGAAACCAACGATGTCGGCGCCGGCAGCCTTGGCCTTTTCGGCATTCTCGCCCTGTGCGAACACAGCGACGCGAACGTCCTTGCCGGTGCCGTGCGGGAGAACCGTCGATCCGCGCACGACCTGGTCGGACTTGCGCGGATCCACGCCGAGCCGCACTGCGACGTCGACGCTTTCGGTGAACTTGACCTTGCTCAGGTCCTTGAGCAGCGACAGCGCCTCGTCGAGCGGATACTGCTTGCCGGGCTCGATCTTCTCGCGGATTTCGCGATTGCGTTTCGTATTGGCGACCATTACTCGACCCCCTCGACGTTCAGACCCATGCTGCGTGCGCTACCGGCGATCGTCCGGACCGCGGCGTCGATGTCGGCGCCGGTCAGGTCCGGCTCCTTCATGCGCGCGATCTCCTCGAGCTGATCGCGGGTGACCGTACCCACCTTGTTGGTGTTCGGCTCTCCGCTACCCTTCTGGATGCCCGCCGCCTTGCGCAACAACACCGCGGCCGGCGGCGTCTTGGTGACGAACGTGAAGCTGCGGTCGGAATACACGGTGATGACCACTGGGATCGGAAGCCCCTGCTCCGTGCTCTGCGTGGCAGCGTTGAATGCCTTGCAGAATTCCATGATGTTGACGCCGTGCTGGCCCAGCGCCGGCCCGACGGGCGGGCTGGGATTGGCCTGGCCGGCCGGCACCTGCAGCTTGATGTAAGCGCTGATCTTCTTTGCCACTTCTCTTCTCCTTCGGGTTCGAGCGCCGGGCGTCTCTCAGCCGCGGCTCCCCGCTTTGAATTCAGGGACGAGGGGCCAGGGACTGGGGACTGGCGAAATGCAACTCGCATCACCGCCATCCCGGTTCCGGTACCCCGGGACCCTCCTACAGCTTTTCCACCTGCTGGAAGTCCAGTTCCACGGGCGTCGAGCGCCCGAAGATCGAGACCGCCACACGCAGGCGGCTCTTTTCGTAATTGATTTCCTCGACCGTGCCGTTGAAATCGTTGAACGGCCCGTCGATGACGCGCACCATTTCGCCCGGCTCGAAGAGAACCTTGGGCCGGGGCTTGTCGGCACCCTCGCGCACGCGATTGAGGATCATGTCCGCCTCGCGCTCGCTGATGGGTGCCGGCTGATCCTGGCGCCCACCGATGAAACCCATCACCTTGGGCACGTCCTTGACCAGGTGCCACGTGTCCTCGTTCATTTCCATCTCCACGAGAACGTAGCCGGGAAAGAACTTGCGCTCGCTCTTGCGCTTGACGCCCTTCTTCATCTCGACCACTTCTTCGGTCGGAACGAGCACTTCACCGAACTGGTCTTCCATTTCCGCCCGCTCGATCCGCTCCTTGAGCGAGCGCTGTACCTGCTTCTCGAAGCCGGAATAGGCGTGGACGACGTACCAGCGCTTTGCCATCAGATGTCACCACCCATGCCGATCAGCCAGCGCACCAGCGCGCCGAAGATCGTGTCCATGATGAACAGCAGGATCGCGACGACCACCGTCACCGCGAGGACGATCAACGTCGTCTGCAGCGTTTCCTGCCGCGTGGGCCAAACGACCTTGCGGCGCTCGACGTCGACCTCTCGCAGGTACGAGAAGAACTCCCGTCCCTTCACTGTGCGCGAGGCGATCGCCAGCGCGATGCCAACCGCGACGAGCAGCCCGACGACGCGAATCAGCGTCATCGCCTGGCCTTCGAAGTAGACAAAGCCGTAGGCCCCGCCGATCAGTACGACCGCGGCGAGAAACCACAGGGCGATGTCACTTGACGATTGTTTCTCGGCTGCCATCAAATACTCTTTCGCGATTGTTGGCAGGCGAGGAGGGACTCGAACCCCCAACCTGCGGTTTTGGAGACCGCTGCTCTGCCAGTTGAGCTACTCGCCTGTAATCAAAATTGACGTAGGAGCGGCGTCCGCGCCGCGAATCGTTCGGGCCCGGCGATCCGCCAAGGCCCATCGCGATCCGGAGATCGCTCCTACGGGTTGTTCATCGCGATCCGGAGATCGCCTCCTACTCGTGGATCTTGGCCACGACGCCGGCGCCGACGGTGCGGCCGCCTTCGCGAATCGCGAAACGCAGACCTTCTTCCATCGCGATCGGCGCAATCAGCTCGACCTGGATCTTC
>JBPRGD010000253.1:0-2448 GCA_051428125.1 Candidatus Wenzhouxiangella sp. M2_3B_020 | reverse complement strand
CTACAAAAACGGCGGGCTCGAGGCGCTTCGGCCCAAAGTGCGCTCGGATCGCGGCCACGGGCGCGCTCTGACGGATGAGATGCGCGAGCTTATCTGCGACATCCGCCGCGACCACCCCACCGCTTCCGTCCCGCTGATCCTGGATACGCTGGTGCGCCAGGGCCGATTGGGCCAAGACACGGTCAGCCCCTCGACGGTGCGGCGTATGCTTCGCCGCCGCGGGCTTACCCGCCAGACCGGCCTCGACGCAAAACACTCGGCCCAGCGGCTTCGCTGGCAGGCCGCTCACCCCTTTGCGCTGTGGCACGGCGACGTCTGCCACGGCCCGGCGCTTCGCATCGACGGCGTCTCCAGGCCGGTGCGCATCCACGCGCTTTTGGACGATGCCTCTCGCTTCGTGGTCGCCATCGAGGCCCACCACACCGAGCGCGAGCAGGATATGCTCGAGCTTTTCGCGGACACCCTTCGCCGCCACCCCGCCCCCGAGAGGCTGTATCTGGACAATGGCTCGACCTACTCGGGCAAGCTCTTGAGCACGATCTGCGAGCGGCTCGACATCGGACTTGTCCACGCGACTCCCTACAGCCCCGAGGCGCGCGGCAAAATGGAGCGCTTCTGGCGCACGCTGCGCGAGCGCTGCCTCAATCACACCGGCAAGCTCGACTCGCTCACCGCGCTCAACGCCCGGCTTTGGAGCTTCGTCGACCAGGATTACCATCGCCGACCCCATTCGGGTCTGATGGGCAAGACGCCGGTGGAGGTCTTCCAAAATGACCGTCCTGACGGGCTTTTGCCCTGTGGCGAAGACGCGCTGCGCCAAGCGTTTGTGGCCCGGACCACGCGTCGGGTCAAAAAGGACTCGACGCTGTCCCACGACGGCCGGCTCTTCGAGGTCGACCAGCGCTTTTTGAGCGGTCGTACCGTCGACGTGTGCTTCAGCGTGCTCGACCACACGCCCAAGCCCTGGGTGGAGCACGACGGCCAGCGCTTCGAGCTGTTTTTGGTCGATGTGACACAAAACGCTCGACGCCGCCGCACACCCGCCGACACTCAGCCTTCGAAGACCGATTTCGACCCGACCGGCGCCATGCTCGACGAGGCGCTCGGACGCAGCCCTTCTGCCACTCGAGACACACAGGACGACCGATGAAAGACGACATCTTGGAGCATTTTGAGCTCGACCATCTGCCTTTCGACAAGCAAATCGATGCCGACGACCTGTGGCTGCCTCCCTCCAAGGCCGACCTGGTCGAGCGGATGTGCGGGGCGATTGAGGCGCGCCAAAACGTCGTGCTCACCGGCGAGCCCGGCGTGGGAAAGACCTGCGTCTTGCGAGCGGTGCGCCACCGTTTGAGCGAAGCCGACGTGCGGCTGACCTACTGCCACAACGCGACCTTGAGCCGGCGCGACTTTTACCGACAGCTTTGCATCGCGCTCGATTTGAGCGCGTCTGCCACCGCCGCGGCGCTTTTCCACGCGGTCTCCACCCACGTCACCGAGCTTGGACGCGACCGCATCCACCCGGTGATCATCCTCGACGAGGCGCACCTTTTGAGGCAGGAGACGCTCGAGCACCTGCATATTTTGCTCAATTATGGCTGGGACTCTGAGCCGCTTTTGAGCCTGATTCTGGTGGGGCTTCCCGAGCTCGAAGACCGGCTGAACCTCAGGCGCCACCGGGCGCTGTATACCCGGCTCAGACACCGGCTTCGCATCGATCCGCTCACCCCACACGACTGCGCCGACTACATCGCGCGACGGCTTTCGGACGCTGGCACAGACGCCGAAATCTTTACCGGCGACGCCACGGTCATGATCTGCGAGGCGAGCTACGGAAGTCTGCGCGAGATCGACCGCATCTGTCAGCTCACGCTCATCGAGGCGGCCCAAAACGGCCGCCGGCTCATCGAGCGCCAGATGGTCTCGACCGTACTCCAGGGAGGCTAAAATGAAGCGGCATCCCATCATCGATATCGTCGACCAGCTCGACAGCGACCAGACACGGCTGGCCATCGACCTTTTGAGCGAGCTACTCGACGCGCTGGCCATGCACCTGCGCCGCATCGAGCCTGTGCAGCCGAGCGCCGAGTGGCGTGACCCGCCGTGGCTCGACCCTCCCGACGACACGCCCAACCAGTGACTGCCAGAGCATCAAAGCCGGGCCGGCTCCTCGTCAGGAGCCTGTCCGGCTTTCCACCGTCTTGCTGCCTGGTCTGTTTCCCTCGCACAGCCTGCCTGCTAAACCATCAGATAGCTTGCCTGGTAACATTTCGGGGCTCTTGAGCCACTTAGACAGGGCACCTTCCCTCTCACCCTCTACCCGTTAGGGGGAGATAGACGACGCCTAGGATCGCTTAATTTCGCCATCCTGTTGAAGACGCTTGGGAATGCTCTGATCGTCCGATATGCGATCCGTTCTCGCCGTCCCGCCCGACCTGCGGCGCGCAC
>JBPRGD010000252.1:0-24240 GCA_051428125.1 Candidatus Wenzhouxiangella sp. M2_3B_020 | reverse complement strand
GCCAGCTCGGCGATGTCGCCCGTGCCGCCGGCGAGGTCCAGCACCCGCTGCCCGCGCCGCATGCCGCAGCCGGAAACGAAATGACGTTTCCACAACCGGTGGATGCCCAGCGACATCAGGTCGTTCATCAGGTCGTAGCGGTCGGCCACCGACGTGAAGACCTGGCCGACCAGCCGGGTCTTCTCTTCGGGCGCGACTTCGCGATAGCCGAAATCGGTCATGGGCTCCAGTCAATGGGTTGCGGTAATCCTTGCAAGGTTAACCCAGATCCGTGCAAGCGACAGTCATCGGCGCCATTGCAAGGCTCCGTCACGGCCGAGTCGTCGCACCATCCGCTCTCGTCAGCCGGCAAGACCGACCAGAAGGCCGTTGTAGGAGATGTGCGCCAGCAGGGGAAGAGTCAGCGTGCCGTAGCGGTGCCGCAGCCAGAACAGCACGAGGCCGAGCGCGAACATCGTGGGCAGGTACGCCGGCATGGCCGTGACCTGCGGATTGAAGACGTGGGCCAGCATGAATACCCACGAAGTGCCGATCGCGGCGGCCCAGACCGGCAGCCGGCCGATGACGCGGACATAGATCCATTGCCGGAATACCGCTTCCTCGGCGAGCGGGATCAGGAACACGGTCAACCAGGCCGACGGGACGGCGGCCCGGAAGAGCTCGGCCGCCTGCGTGGCTGTCTCGATCCGAAACGGCATGACCAGGTTGAAGAGCTGGAACGTCGAGACGCCGACCACGGGCACGGCGAGCAGCAGCCACGGGCGAGTCGCGATCGTCCGCAGTCCGCGCCGCGCGTCCGCGGCCCAGTTCAGCCGGCCGGCGAGAAGCAAGGAAATGGGAAGCACTAGAAGAGTGGTCCAGGCCATCGAAGCTGCGTTTGGGGGGAGTGTGACCGTACGCCAAGTCTTCTCGGCGATGGCCCAACTCGGATCCGATTCAAATCGCTTCGAAAGGAGGTGCAGTGGGTAGTCGCCACCTGGTTCGTCACTTAGGCCTTTGCGAGCCTCATGCTCGTCGCACCGAATGCTGGACACCACCTTGGCCTGAGACCGATTAGTGCTTGGGGCTTTGTCTAATGCCAGCCAATCACAGCCCGGAAATTGCTCCTTCGGCACGGGAAGTTGAGATTCTCCATCCTGTATGGAGTACCGAGGCGGAACGCGTTCAAAGTCAAAATCGGCCTGGATTGCCAGAGGTGTATTGAAAATGACCACCAGAAGAATTGCCACGTTTAGCAGCATGTAGATGATCAATCCGACGCCCAGCGGACGGGTGGCATGGAACAGTCGTCCAAGCTTATAGATCCCCCGGGTCGATATCCCAGTTATCGGTGAATTCACTCGCTCCAACGCCCTTTCGGTTGAACGGCCGACCTGATTGACCATGCAAAGAATTGCACCCCATCGGATAGCTTATATGCTGTCTTCCCGGCATGGAAGATCAAGTCTCAAGAAATGGGCGAGGCCCGCATCCGAGTCCTCGCCCGGATCGTGCGCTATGGATCGACGCCGTCGTCACGTTCGCCATTATCGAAGCGGTCGAGCGGGACGCAGCCTCCCGATTCGATAACGCCGCACCTTCCGATCCGATGGATTTCTGCAGTCGAACCTGGCGGACACTGAGACTGTGCTCTCCGAATCGCTTCATCGGTCATCCGTGAGCAGGCAAAGTAGGCTGCCGTGCCCGCCACAACCGTCACACCAATACAAGTGGCAGCCGCGACGGGGCCGGCAAAGCAGGGAAGCGGAACCAATCCCATCTGATGACCGTCGACAAGCTTTGCCGGGATTAGTCCAGAGTGGCTTCGACCGCTAGGATCGACAGAAAGCCAGCGTCCGGTTCCTAAGTCGTATTCCATGTACGTAACGCCCCCGTGGTTGTCGCGAAGGTCGTAGGAGATGATGTCGTCTCCGAACGTCTCGATCGTGCTCTCCACGACTTCGGCTTCGATATAGTGGGTTTCGCCGGCGATCGCTTGAATCGGCAGCAGCGCTGCAAGAAGCGGTAAAGCGAGTTTCCTGAATTTCATGATGTGCGTCCTTTATCCGTAGATTGCCAATGTGGAACGACTCCACGGGATCAGGATCGCCGAAGGGCGGGGTGTGGCGCATCGGCATTCCGGACGAAAAAATCTCGGAATATTTCTCGTAAGTCGTGCGAATTTTCCGACTTGCTTTCGGAATTTTCCTACTCGAGGACAACGGAATTTCGCCGACGCCACCTCGTCCGGACCGGGGCAGGCGCTAGCGCTGATCTAACCCACAAGAGCCTGTGCTGCGCGTTACGGGCGCGGACTTCTGTGGTAAATGCCTAATTCTAGGCCTCGAATCTCAAAAGAGCTGGTCAGGCTCCCAAGGACGACTCCGCCGCCTCCCACGCCCCTTCCAGCCGCTTGGCCGAGACCTTGCCCTTCGTTCCCACCTGCTGGGCGAAGACCTGGATGCGGTATTCCTCGAGCAGCCAGCGGTAGGCATCGAGCTCGGCGGTGTAGGCGCCGTGCTCGGCGAGGTGGTCGAGGTAGCGCTGCCACCAGGGTTCGACCTCGGCCTGGCGCTGGACATCGCGCCGGGGGTCGATTTCCAGGGCGTCCAGCCGCTTGTCGATGCCGTCGAGGTAGCGGGGATAGTCGGCCAGGCGCTCGATGGAGATGTCGGCGACGAAGCCGTCGTAGACCAGGTCGTCCAGCTGAGTGGTGATGTCGGCCTCGGCCGAGGGCTGGGCCGGGCCGATCTCGGCGAGCCGTCTCGTGATTCCGTGCCAGCGCGTGATGACGGCGTCCAGCTGCTCGACGGCCTTGCCGCAGTGCTCGACGAGTTTCGGCCGAAGCTCGGCTTCGAGGGCGCCGAATGACCGGCCGTCCCGTATGCCCCAGGCATCTCCGGTGAGGTCGAAGACCACGCGCTCGGCCAGTGCGGCTTCCAGCGACGCGACGTCGCCGACGCGCGTCCATGCCAGCGCCGCCGGGGGCGAGAGCCGGTGCTGGCGCGCGACGTACTTGAGCTTGTCGGCCAGCGCGAACGTCAGCAGCCGGTGGACGCCGCCCTGGTGCGCGGCGCGCGCTTCGGACTCGTCGTCGAACAGCCGGAGACCGGCCGCGTCGTGGTGATCGACAAGCGCCGGCCACGCGCTGTGGCCGGTGCGGGTCTTGACGTGCTCCGGAAGCTCCAGGTCCCCGAATCCGCGCAGGCCGTCGCGCTGCCATTCCTCGGCCTGCCTGGCCATGAACTCCTTGCGGGCACGCTCGCCGAGGTCGGCCTGCAGCGATTCGAGGTCGCGCGATTCGGCCAGGCGCTTTCCGCCTTCGCCGGTGACCCGGATGTTGAATCGGAGGTGGTCGGGCAGGCGCTCGGTCTGGAAGTCGTCGGCGGTGATCTCCAGCCCGCCGATGCGCGAGAGCTCGGCGGCCAGCCGCTCGTGCAGGCTGCCTTGGGCATACGGCATGGCCTCTTCGGCCGCGCGCGCGTAGTCGGCCTGCGGCACGAACGCCCGCCGCTTGGATTTCGGCAGCGTGCCGATCAGGGCCTTGACCTTGTCGTCGATCAGTCCCGGCACCAGCCACTCCAGCCGCCGGGCGTCGAGCCGGTTGAGCAGGTGCAGCGGGCTGACGACGGTCACGCCGTCGGCCGGATGGGCCGGCTCGAAGCGATACTCGAGCCGGTATCGCTCGTGGCCGACTTCCAGCCGGTCCGGGAACTCGTCGCCGCTGGTCCGCGCGTCGGGACGAAGCAGCGTGGCGCGGTCGTAGAGCAGCCGGTCCTGTTCCTTTCGATCCAGCGATTCGTACCAGCGCGCGAATGCCTTGACCGTGAAGACCTGGCGGGGCAGGCGTTCGTCGAAGAACGCGACGAGCCGGTCCTCGTCGGCCAGCACGTCGCGCGAGCGTCTCTTGTGCTCATGCGTGGCCAGTTCGCGCCGCAATGCCTCGTTGCGCTGCAGGAACTTCGCGCGGTGGTTCATCTCGCCGCGAACCAGCGCGTGGCGAATGAAGATCTCGCGGCCGGTTCCCGGGTCGTGCGGACCGTAGTGGACACGCCGCCTGTCGACCAGCACGAGGCCGAACAGCGTGACCTGCAGGTAGCCCATGACCCGGCCGGAGCGCTTGTCCCAGTGCGGGTCGAACACGCGTTCGCGGGTCAGGTGGCCGGCCTGCTGTTCCAGCCACTCGGGCCGGATCGCGGCGACGGTGCGCGCGAACGGCCGGCTGGTCTCGACGAGTTCGCCGGCCATGATCCAGCCCGGACGGCCGCGGGCCAGCACCGAGCCGGGGAAGATCCGGAACTTGTGACCGCGCGCGCCGGCGTATTCGCCGCCCTCGTCGTGGCGGCCGATCTGCGAGAGCAGTCCGGCCAGCAGGCTTCGGTGGATCGCCTCGGCGCGTTCGTCGTCCAGCGTCCCGGGTTTGCCGGGCTTCCAGCCGGCTTCGCGCGCGAGTTCCCGCAGCTGGGCGACCAGCTGTCCCCACTCGTGCAGGCGCAGGGGGGCCATGAAGCGCGACCGCGCCTTCTTGTCGGCCTGGTTGCGGCTGAGCTCGGCGCGCGTGGCCTGCCACCAGTGCCAGAGCTTCAGGTCGCCGAGAAAGTCGGAGCCGGCGACGCGGAACTCGGCGTGCGCCTCATCGGCGGCCTGCTGCTGGTCCAGCGGGCGCTCGCGCGGGTCGTTGATGCTCATCGCGGCGACGAGGATCAGCGCCTCGGCCAGCACGCCGCGCTGCTCGGCCTCGATCAGCATCCGTCCGTGGCGGGCGTCGACGGGCAGGCCGGCCAGCGTCCGGCCGACCTTGGTCAGCACCCGGTCGGAGTCGACGGCCTGGAGTTCGGCGAGGACGTTCCAGGCCTCGTTGACCAGCCGCTGCGGCGGCGGATCGATGAACGGAAATTCCTCCGGGTCGCCCAGTTGCAGCGCCAGCATCTCGAGCACGACGCCGACGAGCCCCGAGCGCTGGATCTCCGGCTCGGTGTACTCGGGCCGGGCGAGGAAGTCGTCCTCGCCGAACAGCCGGATGCAGGTGCCCGGCCCGACCCTGCCGCAGCGCCCGGCGCGCTGGTTGCACGAGGCCTGCGAGACCGGCTCGACGGGTAGGCGCAGCACCTTCGAATGCGTGGCGTAGCGCGAGATGCGGGCCAGCCCCGAGTCGATCACGAAGCGGATGCCGGGCACGGTCAGCGACGTTTCGGCGACGTTCGTGGCGAGCACGATCCGGCGGCCTTCGTGGGACGAGAAGATCCGGTCCTGGCTTGCCGCCGGCAGGCGCGCGTAGAGCGGCAGCACCTCGGTATGCGGAAGCGATGCGCGCTTGAGCGCACGCGAGACCTGGAAGATCTCGCGCTCGCCGGGCAGGAAGACGAGGATGTCGCCCCGGGCGTCGATGCGGCTGGCGCGGGCGACGGCACGGCGAACCTGCTGCGGCAGTCCCTCGCCCTCGTCGGGCGGCTGGTACTCGGTGGTCACGGGGTAGCCGCGGCCCTCGACGTCGATGACGGGGGCTTCGTCGAAGTGCTTCGAGAAGCTTTCGACGTCGATGGTCGCCGAGGTGATGATGACCTTGAGGTCGGGCCGTCGACGCAGCAATTGCCGGAGATAGCCCAACAGGAAATCGATGTTGAGGCTGCGCTCGTGCGCCTCGTCGATGATCAGCGTGTCGTAGCGATTGAGTCGGCGGTCGGAATGGATTTCCGAGAGCAGGATGCCGTCGGTCATGAACTTCACGTAGCTGTCTTCCGACGCGCGGTCGGCGAAGCGGACCTGGAAGCCCACCGCATCGCCCAGATCCGTGCCGAGCTCTTCGGAGACGCGTCGCGCGACCGAGCGGGCCGCGATGCGCCGGGGCTGCGTGCAGCCGATCAGTCCCCGGGTGCCACGGCCGGCGGCGAGCGCCATCTTCGGCAGCTGGGTCGATTTCCCCGAGCCGGTCTCGCCGGCGACGATGACGACCTGGTGGTCGCGGATGGCCGCGACGATGTCGTGGGACCGGGCGGCGATCGGAAGCTCGGCGTCGTATGCCGGAGCCGGCAGCGATTCGACGCGTCGGCGGTGGCGGTCCGATGACTCCGACAGCCGGCGCCGAAACCGTTCCAGCTGGCCGGAGACCTTCGGATCGGATGCATCGGCCTTCATCAATCGTCGCCGCTGGCCGATCAGCCAGCCGACGTCGCGCTGCATCAACTTCTCTGGATGGATCCGCGGAAGATCGGACATGACCGCATTTTCGCAGACCGGTCGTCAAGCGGCGCCGCTGCGGGCGGCGGCACCGTTGACGCAGGTCATGCATCGAATGCCCCGACAAGCGCATAGTGAATCCGGACTTCGAAAGGGGAGTCGAGACATGACCGAACAGGAACGGCCGCGCGACGAATCGTCGGTCCGGAAGGTTCTCCGTGCCGAAGAAGAAGCACGCCAGCGGATCGCCGACGCCGAGAACGACGCGGTCGCGACCGTGGAGGCGGCGCGCGCCGAGGCGCGCCGGATCGAGGCCGAGGCCGTCGAGCGCGCGCGGGCGTTCCAGACGGCGAGTGCCGAAGGCGCCGAACGTCGCGTACGCGCGCTCGGCGAAGCCGCCGAGGAGCGCCTGGCCGCGATCGAGCAGCAACAGCTGGACCCGCAGATCCGCGAGGCCGCGGCAGGCATCGCCCGTGAACTGATCCGGTTCGACGACCGGAAAGGACACGACGTGCCGTGAGCGTTGGTTTTGCCTACGGTCTGACCCGGCTGCACGCCCGCATCGCCGAGCGTCCGGGTCCCGATACGCGAAAACGCCTGGCGGCCGTGAACGATTTCGGCCATTTCCTGCAGCTGGCCGCGCGCTCCGGCTTCGGCGGATGGCTGACCAACCTGGGACCAGGCAGCGGCGTGCACGCCGTGGAGCTGGTGCTGCGCGAGGCCTATCGCGGCAGCGTCCACGAAATCGCGTCCTGGTTGCCCGCCCCCTGGCGCACGGTGGTCGAATGGCTGACCCTGGCGCCGGATCTGCCGGTGCTCTCCGATCTGCTGCTGCACGGCCGGCGCGCCGACTGGATGGCGCGGGATCCGGTCTGGGCCGAACTGCCCGATGGCCCCGGCGAGCCCGTCCGCCAGGCGCTGCAGCAGCGCTGGCCGGCGCTGGCCGATTACGAGAACGATGAACTCGGCGAGGCCTGGTGGGCCCAGGCCGACGCGCTGCTGCCGCGCATGAGCCGGCCGACCCGCAACCAGGTCGACAAGCTGCTGCGTGCACAGATCGAGCCGGCCGAGCCGGCCTGGCTGGAACGCACCTTCCGGCGCGCTAGCGAACCGGCGGTGCGCGTGTTCGCGTTCGCGGGCCTGGCGCGGCGGGACTTCGGTTTCATGCGCGGCCACCTCGTGCGCCGCAGGCTGCAGTGGCAGGAGGCCGCCTGATGCTTCGCACCGTCCCCGCCCGCTGGTTCGAACTGCTCGTGCCGCGATCCTCGGTGTCGCGGGCGCTGGAGGCGCTGGCCGAAACCGGGCTGGTGCAGCTCGATTCTCCGTCGCAATCCGACGAGGCATTCCTCAGCGTGCCCAGCCTGGAAGAGCCGCTGGAGCGGTTCGCGGTGCTGGAACGTCGCTATCAGAAGTACTGGCCGGCGCCGGTGCTCGGGCGACCCAGGGGCGACCGGCTGCTGGAGCGCGAGCTCGACCGCGCGCTGAAGCGGGTCGAGGCGTGGCGCATCGACGCCGAGCCGCACATCGAAGGGATCGAGCGCACGAGCCGGCAGCGCGGCGAACTCGAGCTGCTGGAGGCGCTGTGCCGGGCCGCGGTGAATTCGCACAAGGTGGACTTCCACGACCTGACCGTGCGCACGCCGGCGGTGGCGGCCGAGGTATTCATGCTGCCGCCCGAAAGCGACACGCCCGAACTGGCCGATCCGATCCTGTATCGGCGGCTGGACGAGCCCGATGCGACCTGGCTGCTGACGTTCGGACGCGTCGAGCAGGTCCAGCGGCTGGCCCAGGCGCTGGAAGGCCGCCACGCGCGCACGCTCGAGGTGCCGCCGATGCTGGCACGCTCGGCGAGCGCCCGCGACGCGCTGCATCGCGTGCGGCGCAGGCTGGCCGCAGCCGAACGGCTGCTGGCCCGGCACCGACGGGCGCTGGAGCGGCTCCAGGAAAAGCACCGCCTGGCCGGGGCCCTGGGCACGCTGCACCGGGTGCAGTGGCTGGACCGTCACCTGCCAAGCATCGGCACCAGCGACTACATGGCGCGCGTGCACGGCTGGACCAGCGATCCCGACGGCAATGCGCTGACCGAAGCCCTGGACCGCGTGGGCATTCCGCACGCGCTCGCGTTTCCGCCGCCGCCCATCGATCGCGAAGCGCCTTCGCTGAGCGTCAATCCGCCGTGGGCGAAACCGTTCGAGCTGTTCGCCGGGCTGGTCGGCACGCCCGGCCGCGACGAGGCCGATCCCAGCGTGCTGGTGGCCTTCATCGCGCCGCTGCTGTTCGGCTACATGTTCGGCGACGTCGGACAGGGCGCGGTGCTGGTCGCCGCCGGCATCCTCCTGAGCCGCCGGTTCCCGGCCTCGGCCCTGCTGATCTGGGGCGGGGCGTGGTCCATCGTGTTCGGGTTCGCGTTCGGCAGCGTGTTCGGCAGCGAGGACATCATTCCGGCGCTTTGGCTGCACCCGGTCGTCGATCCGCTTCCGGTGCTTACCGTGCCGGTCGTCTTCGGTGCATTCCTGATCGTGCTCAGCATACTGTTGAGCGGCCTGGAGCACCTGTGGGTCGGCCGTCTGGGCAGCTGGGTGCGTACCGAGGCCGGCATGGGACTGGCGCTGCTGCTGGGCCTGGCCGGTTTCGTCGAGCCGTCGCTGCTCCCCGCGGCCGCCGTCGTGCTGGCATTGCAGTTTCTGGCGATGCTGTGGGAATTCCGCGCCAACCGCGGGATGGCGGTGGCCAAGGCGGTCGCCGAGATGGTCGAGGGCCTGATGCGGCTTGCGGTCAATACCCTGTCTTTCGTTCGCGTGGGCGCGTTCGCCCTGGCACACGCCGGCCTGTCGCTGGCCGTCGTGACGCTGGCCGAGGGCGCCGGCGGCGGCGTGGCCGGCATCGTCGTGATGATCCTGGGCAACGCGCTGATCATCGCCATCGAAGGACTGGTCGCGTCCATCCAGATGACGCGGCTGGTGCTGTTCGAATTCTTTACCCGATTCCTGACCGCCGAAGGCCGGGCGTTCCGTCCGCTCGCGCCGCCGGCCTGAGGTTCAACTCAAAGGAGAAGCAAGCATGAACACCGAAACCATCGCCAGGGCGCCGTCCCGTCTCGCTCCATTGCTCATGCTGGTCGGATCGGTCGCGGCCGCACTGCTCGCCAGCATGCTGTTCTGGCTGCCGCAGGCGTTCGGCGTCGAGCCCACTGCCGGCGGCACGCTGCCGGCCGAGGTCTACAAGTGGGGCTTCGCTTCGGCTGCCGCGGCGACCGGCATCTCGGCGCTGGCCGGCGGCTACGCCGTGGCCACCGTCGGCAGCGCCGCGGTGGGCGCGCTGACCGAGCGTCCGGAACTGCTGGGCCGCGTGCTGATCCTTGTCGGCCTGGCCGAGGGCATCGCGATCTACGGCCTGATCGTCTCGATCCTGGTCCTCAACCAGCTGGGCTGATGACCGCGCCGGTGTTCATCGGCGACGAGTGGACGGCTGCCGGCTGGCGCCTGGCGGGTTGCGACGTCGACTGTCCCGAGGCCTCGGCCGACGGGGTTCGCGCGGCCCTCGACCGGGCGCGCGGCGCCGGCGCACCGCTCGTGCTGATCAGTGCGGAGTTCTCCGGGCTGCTTGCCGCCGATCGTCTCGCGGCGCTGCGCGCGGCGCTGGATCCGCCGACGCTGGTCGTCGGTGACGCGGCCGGACGCGGGCGGCGCGATGACGTCACCGGCGATATCCGCGAACGAATGGGAGTGGCACGATGAGTACCCCGATCGAAACGCACGAATCGCACAACCGGGCGTCGCTGGAATCGCTGCTCGAGCACATCGACGATCGATGCCGCGAGCGGACCGAGTCCATCCGGCGACGCGCCGAAGAGCAGGCCGACGCGATCCGTAAGTCGGCCCGCCAGAAGGCCGCCGAACTGCTGCGCGAGACGCGCCGGCGCGAGCGCCGCCAGGCCCACGACCGTGTGCGCGTCGAACGGGCCCGGCAAGAAGGGCGCATCCGCCAGCGTCAACTGGCGCTGCAACGGGAGCGTGCCGAGCGCGGCCTCGAGGCATTGCGCGAAGCGCTGACCGAACTCTGGCGCCAGCCGGCGGCGCGCGCGGCGTGGCTGGAGCGCGCGTTGGCCGATGCGCGCGCGGTGCTGCCGGGCGACGAATGGCGGGTGCGGCATCCCGACGGCTGGGCGCCGGACGATGACGCGGAGCGCGTCGCCAGCGACGTCGCGCCGGGCGCCGATATCGAATGGCACGCCGACTCGGCGGTCCGCGAGGGATTCGCCGTCGAGTCGACCCGGGCCCGTGTCGATGCGTCTGTCGACGGCCTGACCGCGCGCGGCGAGCGGATCGCGGGCGTGCTGCTGGCCGAACTGCCCGAACCGCAACTGGAGGTGGACGCATGACCGGTGCACGCGCGAGCATCATCGAGGTCGGCGGTCCCGTGCTGCGCGCGGAGACCGACGGCACGTTCCGCAGCAACGAGGCGGTCGAGGTCGGCGCCGAATCGCTGATCGGCGAAGTGCTGCGCCTGGACGGCAATACCATCGTCGTGCAGGTATTCGAGGAAACCGCGGGCCTGAAGCCGGGCGATCCGGTGGTCGGCACCGGCAGGCCCCTGTCGGTCCGTCTCGGGCCGTGCCTGCTGGGGGGCATCTTCGACGGTCTGTTGCGGCCGCTGACGGGCACCGACGAGTCGTTCATACGGCCCGGCCTCGAACTGTCTTCCGGCGGCCGGGTGCAGTTCGAGCCGCTAGTCTCGGCCGGTGACGAACTCGAGCCGGGCCAGGCGTTCGGCCGCATCGATCGGGGCGATGATCGCGACAATCGTCCGGACCTGCTGTGCATGGCGCCGGCGTACCGGGGCGGGCAGGTCGAGTCGGTGCACGAAGGCGGCGAGGTCGACGAGACCGATACGGTTTGCACGCTGTGCGCCGCCGACGGTGAAACCCTTGAACTCTCGTGCTGCCAGGTCTGGCCGGTCCGTACGCCGCGCCCGGCCGCACGACGGCTGCCCGAGAACGAACCGCTGATCACCGGGCAGCGTATCGCCGACACCCTGTTCCCGGTCGCGCGCGGCGGGCGCGCCGCGCTCCCCGGCGGATTCGGCACCGGCAAGACCATCCTGCAGCAGTCGATCGCCAAGTGGTGCGACGCCGACGTGATCATCTACGTCGGGTGCGGCGAGCGCGGCAACGAAATGGCCGAGGTGCTGCGCGAGTTCCCCGAGCTGGAGGACCCTCGCACCGGGCGCAAGCTCAGCGAACGCTCGGTGATCATCGCCAACACCTCCAACATGCCGGTGGCCGCGCGCGAGGCCAGCATCTACACCGGCGTGACCGTGGCCGAGTATTTCCGCGACATGGGCTTCGACGTGGCCATGCTTGCCGATTCGACCAGCCGCTGGGCCGAGGCACTGCGCGAGATCTCCGGACGGCTGGGCGAGCTGCCCGCCGAGGCCGGATACCCGGCCTACCTGGGCAGCCGCAAGGCCGAGTTCTACGAGCGTGCCGGGCGCGTCGAAAGCCTGGCCGGAAAGACCGGTTCGGCGACGCTGATCGGCGCGGTCAGTCCGCCGGGCGGCGACTTCTCGGAGCCGGTGACGCTGTACACGCAGCGAAACGTGCGCTGCTTCTGGCCGCTGGACCGGGAGCGTGCGCGGGCGCGCTTCTACCCGGCCATCCATCCGCTGCAGGCCTACTCCGAGGATGCCGACGAGTTGGGCGGCTGGTGGCGCGAGCAGGGCTATCCCGAGTGGGACCGGCACCGTCGCCGGCTGCTCGAACTGCTCGGTGAACAGGTGCAGCTGGAACGCATGGCGCGGATCGTCGGCAAGGACACGCTGCCGGCCCCGCAGCAGCTCGCGCTGCTCAACGCAGAGCTGGCCGGCGACGCCTTCCTGCGCCAGTCGGCGATGTCGGACGTCGACGCCTACTGCGCCCCGGCGCGCCAGATCGCGATGCTGCGCACGCTGATGCGCTTCATCGATCGTTCGCAGGCGGCGCTGGAGGGAGGCATGAACGTCGCCGATATCGCCGCGCTGCCGCTGCTCCGGCGCATCCGGCGAATGGGCGAGGAGATCGGCAACGACGCCGTGGATCGCTTCGAGAAACTGCAGGCCGAGATCGACGCCGCGCTGCCGGCGCACGCGCCGGCCGAGCATGAACGGGAGGAAGCCTGATGAGCATTCTCGCATCGGATCGTACCGCCGCCGAAGTCCTGCTGGAGGACGCCGCGCGCAGCCTGGACGGACCGCTGCTCGTGCTCGAGCGCGAAATCGACTGCGGCCTGATGGACGCCGTCGAAGTGCTCGACGCCGATGGCCAGGCGCGGCTGGGCCGGGTCGTCGCGCTCAAGCCCGATGCCATCGTCGTCGATATCCACGCCTCCGGCCGCGACCTGCCGCTGACCGGGCTTCGCGGCCGCTTCCACGGCAAGCCGCTGACGTTCGGCGTCGGGCCGGGCCTGCTCGGTCGCATCCTCGACGGCACCGGCGCCCCGATCGACGGCGGGCCGCCGCTTACGGTGCGCGAAGAACGCCCGGTCGGCGGTCTGCCCATCAACCCGGTCGGGCGCGACCTGCCCGTGGACTTCATCGAGACCGGCATTACGGCCATCGACCTGCTCAACGCGCTGGTGCGCGGCCAGAAGCTGCCGCTGTTCTCTGGCGGGGGCATGCCCCACGACCGGCTGGCCATCCGGATCGCGCAGCACGCGCGGTTGCTTGGCGAGCGCGACGAGGCGTTCGCGCTGGTGTTCGCCGGCATCGGCGTGTCGCACACCACCGCGCAGCTGTTCCGCAGCGCCATCGAGGAAAGCGGCGCGCTGGCCCGTACCGTGATGTTCCTGAACCTGGCCGACGAGTCCAGCGCCCAGAGGTTGCTGGCCCCGCGCTACGCGCTGACGGCGGCCGAATACCTGGCCTTCACCGAGGGCCTGCACGTGCTGGTGGTCATGACCGACATGACCAGCTACTGCGAAGCGTTGCGCGAGGTCTCGGCCGGCCACGGCGAGATCCCGGCGCGCAAGGGCTATCCCGGCTACATGTATTCCGACCTGGCTTCGCTGTTCGAGCGCGCCGGCCGGATCCGCGGCTGCGACGGTTCACTGACGCAGCTGCCCATACTGACGATGCCGGGCGACGACATTACGCACCCCATCCCAGACCTGACCGGCTACATCACGGAGGGCCAGATCGTGCTGGACCGCGGGCTGTACCGGAAGGGCATCGATCCTCCGGTGGCCGTGCTGCCCAGCCTGTCGCGGCTGTTGGACCAGGGCATCGGTGAAGGGTTCACCGACATCGATCATCCGGCACTGGCCGCCCAGCTGTACGCGGCCTACGCGCGAACGCGGCAGGTGCGCCTGCTGGCCAGCGTGGTCGGTGAGGAGGGGCTTTCGGATTCCGATCGGGCCTACCTGGAATTCGGCGATGCGTTCGAGGAGCGCCTGATCGCCCAGGATTCGGCGCGCACGCTGGCCGAAAGCCTTGCGGTGGGCTGGGACGTACTGCGCGGACTGCCGGCGGCCGACCTGACCCGCCTGTCGGACGAGCAGATCGCCCGCCATCTGGACGAGGGTGACGATGGCTGAGGCTGCCCGCGGCTCGGCCTCGCGCGCCGAACTGCTCGAGCTCAAGCGCGAGCACGAGGTCGTCGAGGAAGGTCACCGGCTGCTCGACGAGCGGCGAGTGCTGCTGGCGCGCGAGCTGCTCGCGCGGCTCAACGCCTTCGACCATCGCCGGGCCGCGTTCGATGAGCGCGAGCGCGCCGCCCACGCGGCGCTGGCCGATGCCACCGACGCAATGGGCCTGGAGCAGCTGCAGGTCTACCCGCCGCTGGACGGCAACGCGCTGGAGACCGAACGCAAGACCGGCAAGTTCATCGGCGTCTCGATGACGCGCGTGGAACTGGCCGCCGGGCCCGACGCCGAGCCGGTTCGTCCCCCGGTGTTCGAGCATCCCGAGGCCCGCGCCGCGGCCGAGGCGTTCGCGTCGCTGTACGAAGAAGCGCTGCAACTGGCTTCGGACCTGGCCGGGCTGTATGCGCTGGAAGCCGAGTACCGGCGGACCCAGCGCCGCGTCCGCGCGCTGGAGAAGATCCTGCTGCCGGAACTCGAAGAACAGCAGCGCGTGCTCGAAGCCGCGCTGGAGGAACTGGAGATCGAGGAGGCGGTGCGGGTGCGGCTTGCGGCGAAGGGCTAGATCCGCCCCAACTGGATCGAGGTCCGGATCCATTTCCTGCGGGAGCGGCGACTTCGCCGCGACGGATCATGCCCCTGCCGTCGGGGACGGCGCCCCGACCTACGGCTGTCTTCCCAGGCCCCATCAGTTTTCCTGCAAGCCAGCCCCCGTTTGCTGAATCCGTAAACCGGCTTTTCGGACCCTTATCGTCGGGGACGTAGCCCCGACCTACAGCTGAAAACTTCCTTTCTTTCCTGTGGGAGCGGCGACTTCGCCGCGACGGATCATGCTCCTGCCGTCGGGGACGGCGCCCCGACCTACGGCTGCCCGTCACGCCTCCAATCGACTTGCCAATCAGGCAGCCCCGCTTGCTGAAAACTGACAACCTGAATCCGGAAACTTTTCCAGGCGGTTTCCGGTTCCGGTTTTCCGGTTACTGCAGGCGGATCACCCGGAAGATCTCGACCGGGCGGAGGTGGGCAGCGTTGTCCGAAATCGGGGCTCGATCGTCGGCGCGAATTCGCGTCTCCCACAGGAAGGAGTTCGGGCCGGACCAAACTTCTGTGGGAGCGGCGACTTCGCCGCGACGGATCATGCCCCTGCCGTCGGGGACGGCGCCCGGACCTGCGGCTGTCTTCCCAGGCCCCATCAGCTTTCCTGCGACGGTGTCCCCGCTTGCTGAAAACTGAAAACTTGAATCCCGAAACTTTTCCAGGCGGTTTCCGTTTTCGGCTTTCCGGTTACTGCAGGCGGATCACCCGGAAGATCTCGACGGGGCGGAGGTGGGCAGCGTTGTCCGAAATCGGGGCTCGATCGTCGGCGCGAATTCGCGCCTCCCACAGGAAGGAGTTCGGGCCGGGCCAAACTTCTGTGGGAGCGGCGACTTCGCCGCGACGGATCATGCCCCTGCCGTCGGGGACGGCGCCCCGACCTACGGCTGTCTCCCTGCTTTTCCCTGTGGGAGCGGACTCCGATCCGCGATGCCTCTGGCTCATCGGCGCTCGGAGGTGCCTCCCACAGGATGGGAAACCCGAAACCCGAAACCGGTCCTTCGAAATTCTCAGCCGCTCGCTGCTTCGAGGATCTCTACGGCCTTTTCGACTTCATCGAGCCCGCAAGCGCGGCGCACGAAGGCTTCGCGGGCGGGGCGTGCGAAGCGCAGCGCGGTGAAGCCGGCGCCCATGGCGAGGTGGCCGAGTTCGCCGAAGCCGCGGGCCTCGTTGATGACGTGGATGCCGCCGGCGACCAGCGCGGAGTCGGAGTAGCGGCGGCGCGCGTACCGCGCCAGCAGCCTGGACGGGTCGTCGTCCCGGCGCCAGCCGTGCAGCGCCTCGACCAGCGCGGCGACGTCGCCGAGGCCGAGGTTCAGGCCCTGCCCGGCCAGCGGGTGGACGCTGCGCGCGGCGTCGCCCAGCAGCGCGACGCGGCCTTCGGCCAGCGGCCATGATTGCCGGCGGACCAGCGGCAGTGCGTGCCGCGTGCTGGTGCCGGTGAACGCGCCGAACGGCGGCTCGCCGCAGTGTTCGGTCAGGGCCTCAAGGAAGGATTCGTCGTCCTGGTCCATGAGACGGTCGGCCTCGTCGTCGTGCACAGACCAGACCAGGGACGATGGTTGCGACAATCGGCCCCCGGGCAGCGGCAGCAGCGCCATCGGGCCGAGGTCGGTGAACCGCTGCCAGGCGATGCCAGGATTGTGTCCTTCGGTGTCCAGGTGGGCGACGATGGCGCGCTGGTTGTAGTGCTTTGTGGTCAAGTCGATCCCGGCCGCGGTACGCACGCGGCTCTTCGCACCGTCGGCGCCGAGCAGGATCCGGCCCGTGAGCTTGCGGCCGTCGGCCAGGGCAAGTTCGACGCCGTCGGCGCCGATCTCGATTCCGTCGACCTCGGCCGGCGCGATCGTCTCGATCCGGCGGCGCGCGTCCAGCTCCTGCCATAGCGCCTGGTCGAGTTCCGGGATCTCGGCGATCCATCCCAGCGCGGTCAGGCCGTGTTCGGCGGCGCGGAACCGGACCTCGCCGCGCCCGGCGAGCACCTGCATCTCGCCGTAGGCCGCGATCCGGCCCGTTCGAACGTGTTCCCAGGCGCCCACGGCGGACAGCAGCCGCCTCGAGCCCGGGCTGACGGCGACAACGCGCGGGTCCATGGGCGCGTCGTCGTCCCGGGGCTCGGGGCGAGCGCGGTCCACGACCGCCACCTCGTTGCCGGCGCGGACCAGCGCGGCGGCCGCGGCGGCGCCCACGGTACCGCCACCGACGATCAGGACGTCGAAGGTCTCCGACATCGTCAGCGCACCTCCCGCGCCAGCGTGGAAACGGGCTCGCGAAAGCCCATCGCCGACGTGACCAGCCGGCGCCGGAGGCCGGGCAGCAGCGCGTGGGCCGCCAATCCAAGGCCCGTGCCGATCCGGAACGGCAGGCTCCGGTTCGTGAACGCACGCGCCAGCGTGTCGGTGTAGCGCACCGTTTCGGCCTGGTCGGCCCGGCGGCGCTGGGCATACCGGGCCATCCAGACCGGCGCGCCGGGATCGTGGGCCTCGGCCAGCACGTCGATGAGGCCGGCGACGTCGCGCAGACCGAGGTTGAAACCCTGGGCAGAGACCGGGTGCACGGTATTGGCGGCGTTGCCGATCGCGACGACGCGGCGGCCGATGGGAACCTTCGTTCGCAGCAGCTTCAGCGGGTAGCGCGCACGACTGCCGGGCTGCGCGAAGCCGGCGAACGCCGGCCCGGCCCGGCGACGTAGCCGGGCGAGCAGTTCCTCGTCACCGAATTCCATCGCCTCGTCGATGCGTTCGGAGTCGTCGATCCAGACCACGCCGTAGCGCCCTTCGGGCTGCGGCAGGAACGCAAGCGGCCCGGCCGGCGTGAACCGCTCGTACGCGGTGTCGCCGGACGCCGGCTCGGCGAGGACGTTGAAGATCATCGCCGACTGGCGGTAGTCGTGCAGCGTCGACGCGATGCCGGCGGCCTGGCGGACGGCCGAGCCCGTGCCGTCGGCGGCGACCAGCAGCCGCGCGGCGATCCGCTTTCCCGATGCGAGCCGGATCTCGACGCGATCGTCGTCACCATCGTCGTCGACGTGGAACGTCTCCAGCCGTTCCGGGCAGTACTGCGTGATGTTCCCGGGTTCGTCGAGGCACTCCAGCAACCGGTTGCCCAGCTCGCGCGCCACGATCACGGCGCCGAACCGGTCCAGTCCGTGTTCCTTCGCGACGAGCCTGACGCGTCCGAAGCCGCCGGCCCGGGTCACTTCGATGCGCCGGATGGGGCAGCGTGCCAGCGATTCGTCGAGGATCCCCAGCGCGGTGAGGATGTTCAGGGAGGCGCGGTTGACGACCAGCGTGCGGTCGTCGTAACTTGGTTGGTGGTCGGCGTCGCGGTCCACGGCCTCGATGACGGCGACGTCGAAGCCGGTTCGCGCCAGGCCGACGGCCAGCGAGGCGCCGGCCATGCCGCCGCCGGCGATTACCACGTCGTGTTCGTGCCGATCGCTCACGAGCCCATCAACTCCTCGATGCCATCGGCGTCGGCCGGTACTTCGGCGGTGAGGTTCTCCGGGTCGCCGTCGGTGATCCGGATGTCGTCCTCGATGCGCACGCCGATATTGCGGAACTCCGCCGGGATGTCTTCATCGTTCCCAATGTACAGCGCCGGCTCCACGGTGGTGACCATGTTCTTCTCCAGCATCCGCGAATGGCCGTCGATGCGGTAGTCGCCGACGTCGTGCACGTCCAGTCCCAGCCAGTGGCCGGTCTTGTGCATGTAGAAGCGCCTGTAGGTCTGCTGCTCGAGGTTGTCGTCGAGTGAACCCGACAGCAGGCCGAGTTCGATCAACCCTTCGGTCAGCACTCGGCATGCGGTGTGATGGATGTCGTCGAACTCGTTTCCCGGGCGTGCGGCATCGATGGCGGCGCGCTGCGCGGCGAGCACGAGATCGTGCACCCGGCGCTGGGCGGGGCTGAAACGGCCGGCCACCGGAAACGTGCGGGAGATGTCGGCGGCGTAGCCGTCGACTTCACAGCCGGCGTCGATGAGCACCAGCCCGTCGGCGGGTAAGGGCTGGTCGTTGGCGACGTAGTGCAGCACCAGCGCGTTGGCGCCGCCTGCGACGATCGGAAGGTAGGCCGGCGGGCAGCCGTTGCGCGTGAACTCGTGCAGCAGCTCGGCGGCGAGATCCGGTTCGCCCGCGCCGGGTCGGCACACCTGCATGGCGCGCCGATGCGCCGCGGCGGAGATCCGTGCGGCCCTGCGCATCGCCTGCAGCTCCTCCGAAGACTTGAACAGTCTCAGTTCGTGGAGCACGTGGTCCAGCGCGATGAACTCCTCGGGTGAACGCGCGTTGCGCTTCTGCTTGCGCAGCTGGTTGCGCCACTCGATGACCTGGCGATCGAAGACGTGGTCGCGGCCGAGCGCATGGTAGATATGGTCGCGATCCTCCATCAGCCCGGGCAGGATCTCGTCGAGGTCTTCGATGGGAAATGCGTCGTCGACCCCGACGGCTTCCAGAGCACCTTCCAGGCCCAGCCGGGGACCGTCCCAGCGTTCCCGCTCGGGGTCGCGTTCGCGGCAGAACAGGATCTGCTCGCCGCCGTCGCGGCCCGGCACGAGCACGAGCACGGCATCGGGCTCATCGAAGCCGGTCAGGTAGAGGAAATCGCTGTCCTGTCGGAACGGGTACATGCTGTCGCCGTTGCGCAGGCATTCGCGCGCCGACGGGATGATCAGGATGCTGTCGGGCTCGGCCAGCTCCATGAGATGGCGTCGGCGCCGCGCGAGGGTTGCCTTGCGAGTGGCCATGGCGATTCCCGGTGCGTCAGGCGGACTGCCGGAGTCCTTCCTCGCGCAACAGAAGCGTCGCGACGCGGACGAATTCGCTGAGTTCGGCGAATGCCGTCTCCTGCTCTTCATCGTCGGCTTCGGGGTCGATGCCGGCGCGCGCGATCTGCTCGAGCAGGCGAAGTGCCTCGGCCGCGTCGCCGCTGTCGATCTTCGCGCGCGCGGCCCCGGCGCCGAACCCGGCCAGGAACCCGCTCACCCAGGAGGCCAGGCAGCGCGTGCGCTCGGCCAGCGGCCGGTCGTCGGTGGGCAGAAGTGGACGGAAGTCCATGTCCGGCGACGCCAGCTCGCTTCTCAGCGTGCTGATGGCGGGACCGAGATCGTCCTGGATGCGCTGGGAATTCCAGTCGCCGACCTGCAGGGCGGCAAGCTGGTCGGCCAGTTCGCGGTCGGACTGCTTCGGACCGCCTGCAAGCAGCCCGATGACGACGCCGTGCGTCTCCGCGATACGCGCGGGTTCCTTGTCTGCGGCCAGGGCCAGCAGCCAGGCAAGTTTGGATTCGCTGTCTTCCATGAATCGACGGGATGAGGGCAATCGCTTGCCATGGTAGCACCGCCCCCTGCACCCAAGGCGCACGGACCGTGATCCGAAGACTTGTTAATCCGGGTCAGGAAGCTCTATCATTGGCTTGAATTTGCGAGGATCCTGCCGTCATGAGCACCGAACATCTCAGCGAGGCGCTGGACCGCATCGAGGAAAGCATGAGCCAGCTCCAGGCGCGTGTGGACGAACTCGAGCGCGAGAAGCAGTCGCTGATGGAGCGGCAGGAGGCGTTGGTCGCCGAGCGGGCCGGGCTGGTGCAGCGCAACGAGGAGGCCCGCACGCGCGTCGAAGCGATGATCGAACGACTCAAGGCATTGGAGAGCGCGGGCTGATGGCCGAGTCGGAGGTCGTGACGGTCCGGATCCTGGATCGCGAATACCAGGTTGTCTGCACGCCCGAGGAGCGGCGCGGGCTGATGGACGCCGCGATGTTCCTGGATTCGCAGATGCGCCAGATCCGGGAATCGGGCAAGCTCAGTTCCGTCGAGAAGATCGCCGTGATGTGCGCGCTCAATCTCTCCGACGAATTGCTGAAACTCAGGCAGGCGCGCGATCAGCGCGACACCAGCGTGGATCAGCGCATCCTCGAGCTGGCGGGGCGCCTGGAGGCCGGCCGCACCGAAACCAGCGACGCCTGAACCGGCCGGTTCGTACGCACGTCAAAGCACCAGCTACGGCATTCGTGTATAGTCACTGACATGGTGCTCTCTGCGGTGTTCGCCAGCGAGATCGCATTATGCCTTGTCCCTACTTTTTGACCTTGGGACAGCGACTTTCGAGCCGGTGTGCACATTCGTTCCGCGAATAGCCTGAAGGCTCGAAGAGCTCTCCCACCTGAACCTCTGGTTCAAGGTCACCGGTTTCGCAGCGGCATCTGCGGAGAGCACCTTCTTCCCCATTTCGACACGTAGCCGTGGCCGATCCGATCACCCAGCGAAAGGCCGAACTCAGGACCCGGCTGGTCGAATCGCGCGCCGCATTGCATTCCCACCAGCGCCGACAGGCCGATCGCCAGATGTGCGTGCACTTGTTCAGGCTGCTGGAGGAGCGCGATTACCTCGATATCGCGGCGTTTCTTCCGTTCAAGGGTGAACCCGATCTGACGCCGGCGCTGGGTCCGCTCAGCGAGGCCGGGCGTCGCATCTGGGTGCCTGTCGTCGACGCCGAATCGATGCGGTTCCGGCGCTGGCGCCCCGACGTGGAGATGGTGCCCAATCGATTCGGCATTCCCGAGCCCGTCGACGGACGCGAGTGCGATCCCCGCCGGCTGGACCTGGTGCTGACGCCGCTGGTGGCGTTCGCCGGCGACGGCACGCGCCTCGGCATGGGCGCCGGCTTCTACGACCGGACCTTCGAATTCGCCCGCAAGGATCCGGCCGCCGGACCCTGGATGATCGGCGTCGCCTACACGCTGCAACAGGTCGACAGCCTGCCGTCCGAGCCCTGGGACGTGCCGCTGGGCGGCGTGATCACCGAACGCGGGCTGCAGATCTTCCGGGAATGATGGCGGTGGTCGGTGGTCGGTGGTCGGTGGTCGGTGGTCGGACTACGGACCTCGGACCTCGGACCACCGGCCCCTCGTCTCCGGCGCTTCTCCGATACCATGACGAGGAAATCCATCCGGAACGCCAACCGAATGACCTATTGGTTGATGAAGTCCGAGCCCGACGCGTTCGGCATCGAGGACCTGAAGCGCTGCACGAACAAGACCGAGCCGTGGGACGGCATTCGCAATTACCAGGCCCGGAATTTCATGCGCGACGACATGAAGAAGGGCGACCTGGCGTTCTTCTACCATTCGAACTGCAAGCAGCCGGGCATCGTCGGCATCGCGAAGATCGTCCGCGAGGCCTATCCGGACCCGACCCAGTTCGACCCGGAGTCGAAGTACTACGACCCCAGGTCCGACCCCGACGACCCGCGCTGGCTGCTGGTCGACGTGCAGCACGTCCGCGACCTGGAGCGCATCGTCACGCTGCGCGAAATGAAGGCGGAAGCCGATTCGCTCGGCGATTTCCAGCTGCTGAAGAAGGGCAACCGCCTGTCGATCATGCCGGTCGGCAAGCAACAGTGGAACCGCGTGCTCGAACTCGAGCAGAGGAGTGAAGCATGAGCCAGTCCAGGCTGAAGATCGAGGTCGCGCGAGCGGCGCTGAAACACGTCGAGGAGGGCATGGTGCTCGGTGTCGGCACCGGCTCGACCGTCAACGCTCTCATCGATGAACTGGAGTCGTCGAGTATCCGGCTGGAGGGTGCCGTTTCTTCGTCGGAAGACACCTCGCGGCGCCTGAAGGACATCGGGGTTTCGGTGCTCGAGCTCAATCACACGGGCGACCTGGATCTCTACATCGATGGCGCCGACGAGGTCGACGGACAGCGGCGCCTGATCAAGGGCGGCGGCGGCGCGCTGACGCGCGAAAAGATCATCGCCGGGGCCAGTCGCCGATTCATCTGCATCGTCGATGCGTCCAAGAGGGTCGACGTGCTCGGGGAGTTTCCGCTGCCGGTGGAGGTCATTCCGATGGCGCGCTCGTTCGTCGCCCGCCAGCTGCGCAAGCTGGGCGGCCAGCCAGAGTTGCGCGAGGATTTCACGACCGACAACGGCAACGTGGTTCTCGACGTTCGGAACATGGACCTGGTCGATCCCGGCAAGGTCGAGTCGGCCATCAACGACATTCCCGGGGTCGTGACCTGCGGCGTGTTCGCGCATCGCGCGGCCGACACGGTGCTGGTCGCAACCGAGTCGGGCATCGACGAGATCTGAAGCCGGAACCGGGGCGTTTCCGCGGGCACCCGGAATGGAGCAGATGCTTCGATGAAGATCCTCGTGACCGGTGGCGGCGGGTTTCTCGGCCAGGCGATCGTTCGCCGACTGCTCTGGCGAGGGCACGGCGTTTCGGTGCTCAATCGCTCCCGCTACCCGGAACTCGAAGCGCTGGGGGTGAACTGCCACGTGGGCGACCTGGCCGATGCCGGTGCGGTTTCGGCCGCGTGCGCCGGGCGAGACGCCGTCATCCATGTTGGCGCCAGGGCGGGTCCGGGGCTTCATCTTCCCGAATTCCAGCGGGCCAACGTGGAGGGAACCCGGAACGTTCTCGATGCATGCCGTACGCACGGCGTGGGCATGCTGGTCCACACCTCGTCGCCCAGCGTCGTGCACGCCGGCGGCGACCTGGAGGGCGTCGACGAGTCGATGCCGTATCCCGATCGGTTTCCGGCCCCGTACCCGGCGACCAAGGCCGAGGCGGAGCGGCGGGTGCTTGCCGCCAACGGGCCTTCGCTGGCCACGACGGCGCTGCGCCCGCACCTCATCTGGGGCCCCGGCGACAACCACCTGCTGCCGCGACTGATCGCGCGCAACCGGGCAGGGCGGTTGCGGCTCCCGGCGCCGGACAAGCGAATCGACACGACCTATATCGACAACGCCGCCGAGGCGCACGTGCTGGCGCTGAACGACCTGGCCGGCGCGCGCCGATCGGCCGGGCGCGCCTATTTCATCAGCAACGGCGAGCCGCAGCCCGTCGAGACGATCATGCAACGACTGCTCGTCGCGGCCGGCGAGAAGCCGAGCATCGGGCGCGTTTCCCCGCGGGTCGCACACGCGGCCGCGGCAGTCGTGGAACCCATCTGGCGGACGTTGCGGCTGCGGTCCGATCCGCCGGTCTCGCGCTTCATCGTCGAGCACCTCGCGACGGCGCACTGGTTCGACATTTCCGCGGCCGAGCTTGATTTCGGGTACCGGCCGGCGGTTTCGATCGACGAGGGAATGCAAAGGTTGGCGGATGAGGTTTCATCTCGGGGTTGAGGTTTACCGATGAAGGGCAAACTTCGCACGACGGTTCCGCCACGCCTGCTGATCGGCTTGTCCTGATCATCCTCCGCAGGAGCGGCCTCCAGGGGGCGAATGTAGTTCATGTCGGTAAAAGCCATTTCGGCGCGCCCGCTGCGCGGGCTTTCGGCGAGTAACTCTTGTCCGGCGCGATAAAAAGTCACCAAAAGCGCGCTTGAAGGCAGGCAGCCGTTTTCGTCGACATCGGACCTGTTGGCATCCGGTTTCCGGAAAAGTGGCCGACTGGAACTGTTGCTTATCGTCTGCTGGGCGGGCAGACCTGGATGGTGGAGATTTCTGCCGTCGCGGCGAATTCGCCGCTCCCACAGGAGTAAAGGCGAGCTCCAACTCACTCCTGTGGGAGGCGGGACTTCGCGCCGACGGTTCGGTTTGTGGGGCCAAGCCGATCGTGGATCGGAATCGGCTGCCACAGAAGGCAAAAGCTCGGGCTTTGATCCAGACGGTAGGTCGGGGCGACGTCCCCGACGGAAAGGGGGTCAACCCGTCGCGGCGAGGTCGCCGCTCCTACAGAAGTAAAGGCGAGCTGCGTCCCGCTCCTGCGGGAGGCGCGACTTCGCGTCGACGATCGATCCCACCACAACCAACCCCATCCGGATCAGGCAAACCACAGGATGGAATCTCGAAGCTTGCGCGGCCACAGGCCGCGGGCCTGCCGCCCTCGAGATTGCAATGGTCCGAGCGGGCTACTCCGCAACCCCGC
>JBPRGD010000251.1:0-2436 GCA_051428125.1 Candidatus Wenzhouxiangella sp. M2_3B_020 | reverse complement strand
GCCGGATTTTTTCCGGACCTGCGCGTCTCAGCAGTCGAGGTGGTCCGGCAGGTCGTCGACGCGCGGCCGGCCGGGGTTCGAGACGATGACCGCGCGGGACTGCGACGGCGATTCGCGGTCGCAGAGCTTGATGGTCTGGTTGGTGCCGTAGGCCATTCCCGATGGAAGGTACCGGATGCGGGTCCTGCCCCCGGAATCGGCGTGGAGATGGTCCAGCCGGCCGGCGACGCGCAGTACGTCGGACTCGCTATTCGGCACGCCGTCCCGGTCCGGATCGCGGAACACGATCCAGCCCCGGTCCCAGCGGTTGCCGCCGCTGCACGCCGATCCGTCCAGCGAGGGGCAGACCACCGTGATCTCCCGCCGATTGACCGCGTGCAGGCGGGCGAGGTTGATGTGGGCGACGAGGTCGTTGGCGGCCGCGACGATGCGCTGGCGCTGCTGGAAGTCGCGCATGGACGGCAGCGCCAGGGTGACGAGAATCGCTGCCACGGTCAGCGCCAGCATGAATTCGATCAGCGTGAACCCCCGGTCGGGCGTTCGAGGCATCGAGGTCGAAGGCATTGCAGTCTCCCGTATTCGGTACGGAAGACAGCTTGATCGGTGCCGAGGACTGCGTCAGTCGGCGCCGGGCGCGTGAATCGGTAGGAAATCTTCCCGGTCGGCCGTAGGAAATGCTCCGTTTCAGCCCCTGTCGTTCAGCGCATCGCCGATGCGCTGGATGGCATCGCGCAGCGTCCGCTTGCCGCAGGCGAAGGAGAAGCGTGCATGCCCGGGTGCGCCGAATGCGCTGCCGGGAACCAGTGCGACGCCGGCCTCCTCGAGCACGAATTCGCAGAACGCCGGGTCGTCGTCGAGGCCAAGCATTTCGATGGCCTCGGAGCAGTCGGCGAACACGTAGAACGCGCCTTCGCCGGCGCTGCAGTTGATCCCGGGCAGTTCGTTGAGCGCCGGCACCAGCCAGTCGTGGCGCTCCCGGAACGCGCTGCACATCCGCTCGACGCAGTGCTGGCTGTCGGTCAGCGCGCATTCGGCGGCCGCCTGGCTGACCGAGCACGGGTTGGACGTGCTCTGGCCCTGGATCTTGCGCATCTGCTTGATCAGTTCCTCGTCCCCGGCCGCGTAGCCGATCCGCCAGCCGGTCATCGCGTAGGCCTTGGAGACCCCGTTGACGGTGACGACGCGATCGGCGATCGCGGGGCAGACCTGCGCCAGCGTGCCAAAGGGCTCTTCGGCCCACCAGATGTGCTCGTAGATGTCGTCGGACACCACGACGACCTTCGGGAACTCGTCGAGGACCTCGCCGAGCGCTTCCAGCTCGGCGCGGCGGTAGGCTCGCCCGGTCGGGTTGCCCGGCGAATTCAGGATGAGCAGCCGGGTCTGGTCGGTGATGGCGGTGCGCAGTTGGGCGGGCGTGATCCGGAAACCGTCTTCCAGCGTCGTGTGCAGCGTCACCGGCGCGCCGCCGGCGAGGCGGACCATGTCGGGGTAGGAGACCCAGTACGGCGCCGGCACGAGCACTTCGTCGCCGGGGTCGATCAGCGCCTGCATCAGGTTGTACAGCGACTGCTTGGCGCCGCACGAGACGAGAATCTGGCCGCGCTCGAACTCCAGCTCGTTGTCGCGTTGGAACTTCTCGATGATGGCGTCCTTGAGCGCGGGCGTGCCGTCGACGGCGGTGTATCGCGTATGCCCTTCGTGGATCGCCTCGATGGCGGCATGCTGGATGTGATCCGGCGTGTCGAAATCCGGCTCGCCCATGCTCAGGCCGATAATGTCGCGACCTTCGGCCTTCAGCTGCGCGGCCTTCATCGACATCGCGATCGTCGCCGAAGGCTTGACCTGCGCGACGCGCTGTGCGGTTCGGATCGTCATGGCTCTGTCCCCGGTGGCTGGCGGCGCCATTGCATTGACCGCCGATCGGCCACAATTATAGGGATTCGGTCCGAACCCGTGGTTGTCCATGTCCAACGTCCGCCCGCTGCGCAGATTCCGCATGGCCTCGCAGTACGAGCCGGCCGGCGACCAGCCGGCGGCGATCAGCGCGCTGGTCGATTCGGTCACGGGCGGGAATCAACACCAGACGCTGCTCGGCGTGACCGGTTCGGGCAAGACCTTCACGATGGCCAACGTCATCGAGCGCACCCAGCGCCCGACGCTGGTCATGGCGCCGAACAAGACGCTGGCGGCACAGCTCTACGGCGAGTTCAAGGCGTTCTTCCCCGACAACGCGGTCGAGTATTTCGTCAGTTATTACGACTATTACCAGCCCGAGGCCTACGTGCCGTCCTCCGACACCTTTATAGAGAAAGATGCCTCGATCAACGAGCATATCGAGCAGATGCGACTTTCGGCGACCAAGGCCTTGCTGGAAAGACCGGATTCACTGATTGTGGCCACCGTATCGGCCATCTACGGCCTGGGCGATCCGTCGAG
>JBPRGD010000250.1:0-1683 GCA_051428125.1 Candidatus Wenzhouxiangella sp. M2_3B_020 | reverse complement strand
GACGGCAAGCTCTACGTGCCCATCGGGGCGCCGTGCAACATCTGCCTGGAGGAGGGCTACGCCCGCATCGTGCGCATCGACGCCGACGGCGGCAACGAAGAGGTCGTCGCCGAGGGCGTGCGCAACTCGGTGGGCTTCGATTTCGATCCCGTCACCGGCGATTTCTGGTTCACCGACAACGGCCGCGACATGCTCGGCGACAACCTGCCGCCGTGCGAGATCAACCACGTCACCGAGGACGGTCAGCACTTCGGATTCCCGTTCTGGCACGGCGGGCTCGTCCGCGACCCCGAATTCGGCGGGCAGCGGCCATACGACGATTTCGTCGCGCCGGCCCAGCAGCTGGTCGCCCACGTCGCGCCGCTGGGCATGATGTTCTACCGCGGGGAGCTGCTGCCCGAGGACCTGAAGCACGACATCCTCGTCGCCGAGCACGGCTCGTGGAACCGGACGCACAAGAGCGGCTATCGCGTCATGCGCGCGCACCTCGACGAGGAGCGCAAGATCGTCGAGTACGAGCCGTTCATCACCGGCTGGCTGCAGGGCGAGCAGTCCTGGGGCCGGCCCGTCGATCTGCTCGAACTGCCGGACGGCTCGGTCCTGGTCTCCGACGACCAGGCCGGCGCCGTCTATCGAATCGTCCCCGACGGCGACTGATCCGTGGACCATGTCCAATGGCACGGGCGCCGGACGCGGTGCCCGGGATAGGCTGGTGCATGGCTTTTCCAGGATATTCGACATGACCTACGACGCTCTCCGTGCCGCCGCTGTCGCGGTGGTCCTCGTTGCCGCCGGCCAACAGGGTCTGGCATCCGAGCCCCCGAACGATTCCGATGAATCCGCCGAAATCGGCAACTGGGGCATCGACCTCGGGCAGATGGACCCGGAGACCGCCCCCGGGAACGATTTCGCCGAATACGTCAACGGCCGCTGGTACGAGACCTTCGAGATCCCTGCCGACCGGGCACGCTACGGGATCTTCACCACGCTGCGCGATCGCTCCACCGAACAGGTGCGCGAGATCATCGAGGAAGTCAGCGCCGGGCAACCCGACGATCCGAACGCGCGCAAGGTCGCCGATTACTACCGCACGTGGATGGACGTCGAAACGCTGAACAAGCTGGGCGCCGGACCGCTGCAGCCGCACCTGGAGCGGATCACCGCGATCGATACCGGAGACGACCTGATGGCCGCCTTCGCCAGCCTGCACATGGCCGCGCCGTTCTCGATCGGCATCGTGCCCGACCCGGCCGATACCACGCGCTACACGATCTTCGCGACCCAGTCCGGCCTGGGCATGCCCGACCGCGAGTACTATCTCAACGAGGACGAGCGTTTCGTCGAATTCCGCAGGGCCTACCGCGACTACATCATCCGGATCCAGGAACTGGCCGGCATCGACGATGCGGAGACCAGGGCGGATGCGATTCTCGCACTGGAAACCGAACTGGCCGAGCTGCACTGGCCCCGCGAAGAAACACGCAACATTCGCAGGATCTACAACCCCATGCCGCCGGCCGATCTCGCGGAACTGGCACCGAAGATCGACTGGTCGCTGGTGCTCGACGAGCGCGGCCTGGGCAGCGCCGAAAGCATCGTCGTCGGGCAGCCAGACGTCATGACCGCCAGTGGCGAGCTGGTTGCGTCCACCGATCTCGAGACGTGGAAGGACTACCTGGCGTT
>JBPRGD010000249.1:0-1881 GCA_051428125.1 Candidatus Wenzhouxiangella sp. M2_3B_020 | reverse complement strand
CCGCAGGCAGCTCCGACTACCGGGCTGGCAGCCTCAGCCTCGGTGGGACCGTGGCGATGGGGACCGGGGTCATGATCGGGGCGGGCATCTTCGCCCTGACCGGGCAGATCGCCGAGCTGGCGGGGCCGCTGTTCCCGGTGGCGTTCGTGGTCGCCGCCCTCATCAGCGGACTCAGCGCCTACAGCTACATCACCGTCTCCAACGCCCACCCCTCCGCCGGTGGCATCGCGATGATCCTGTCACGCGCCTACGGCCGCTCGACCGTCACCGCAGCCGGCTCGATGCTGATGGTCTTCTCCATGATCATCAACGAGAGTCTCGTGGCGCGCACGTTCGGCACCTACACACTGCGGCTGTTCGGCGTGGCCGACACCACCACGTGGGTCCCGATCCTCGCGCTCGGACTGATCGTGGCCGGCTTCCTCGTCAACGTCGCCGGCAACCAGGTCATCGGCGCCGTGTCCAAGCTCGCCGCCGTGGTCAAGGTCGGCGGCATCCTGGTCTTCGCCGGGGGCACGTTGTGGGCCGCGGGGTTCTCGTTCCAGCCCGCCAGCAGCGGCGGAGCGACCAGCACGAGCGCCGGCGGCATGCTGGCCGGGATCGCGCTGGCCATCCTCGCCTACAAGGGATTCACCACGATCACCAACAGCGGGGCGGAGGTCACCGACCCGCACCGAAACGTCGGACGAGCGATCGTCATCTCGTTGGGCATCTGCGTGGTCGTCTACGTGCTGGTCGCCTACGCCGTCGGCTCGACGCTGACCATCCCCGAGATCATCACCGCGCGGGACTACTCGCTGGCCGAGGCAGCACGTCCGGCGTTCGGCAGCTCCGGACTGGTGTTCACGGTGGTCATCGCCATCATCGCCACGGCGTCGGGGCTGCTGGCCAGCCTGTTCGCCGTGTCGCGGATGCTGGCCATGCTGACCGACATGGCGCTGATCCCGCACCGTCACTTCGGGCTCCCCGGCGGAGTCCGACAGCACACCCTGGTCTACACCGTGGTCGTGGCCGGGGGCCTGGCGGTCTTCTTTGACCTCAGCCGGATCGCGTCCATCGGTGCGATCTTCTACCTGGTCATGGACATCGTGATCCACTGGGGCGTGGTCCGACACCTCCGCGAGGACGTGAGCGCACGCACCTGGGTGCCGATGGCAGCGATCGCGGCCGACCTCGCGGCCCTGGTTGCGTTCCTGGTCGTCAAGGGAGGAAGCGACCCGCTCATCGTCGTGCTCTCCACCGGAGCCGTCGCTGCGACCTTCGCCTTCGAGGCCGCCTACCTCCGTGCCCGGGGACCGATGGACAACGACACTGCCGCAGGCAGCGGCTCCGCCGCACCCGCCGACGATCCGGGATCCCACCCGACGAGGACCCCGTGACCGGTTCCGACCAACGCACCGAGGCGGGTGGCGGGGATGAACCCCGTCGCCTGCCGGCGATCGTCGGTGGCATCGCTGCGGCCGGTGCTCCGGTGGCGTGGTGGCTGGTGCGGCACTGCCGTTCACCGGCCGTGCGCGCGTGGCGAGCCCCGACCATCCGTGGGACACACGTCGGCGACCTCCACGCGCGCATCGCCGGCAACGGCGACAAGGCCGTGGTCCTGCTGCACGGCCTGGTGTCCAGTGGCGATGTGTTCGGCGCGGCCTACGACCGACTGGCGACCGTGGCGCGGCTGGTCGTGCCGGACCTGCTGGGTTTCGGTCGATCGATGGACGAGTCGCGCTCGTCGTTCCCCGTCGATGCACACCTGTCGGCCCTCGATGACCTGGCTGAGGACGCGGGCCTGTTCCAGCGGCGCTGGACGGTGGGTGCCCACTCCATGGGTTCGGCGCTGGCGCTGCAGTGGGCACTGCGCCATGCCGATCGCATCGACCGGGTGGT
>JBPRGD010000248.1:0-1692 GCA_051428125.1 Candidatus Wenzhouxiangella sp. M2_3B_020 | reverse complement strand
TCGTGCCACGATCTCGAGGAAATCCGCATCGCCGATCTTCTGGAGGTCGACCTGGTCACGATGTCGCCGGTGGAACGAACTTCGAGCCACCCGGACGCTCAGCCGCTGGGCTGGACGACGTTCGAACAGGTCATCCGGCATGCGCCCTTGCCGGTCTTCGCGCTCGGCGGGGTGGGGCCGGACGACTGGCAGCGCGCGCGCGCCGCCGGCGCGTTTGGCGTGGCCGGCATTTCCGCATTCGGATGGAACCCATGAAACTCGATACGCTGGAAAAGAGGACGCTGCCGCTGAACCGGATGCCGGAAATCGATTCCGGCGAAGTGCAAGTGTGGATCTCGCGGCTGAAGAACCTGCCGGTGATGGAGACCGGAACGCCGGCAAGGCGCTCCGATCGGGTCCGGCAACTGCGGATGGCGCAGCGGTTCATTCTGCGACTGCTGCTGGGCGCATACCTCGGCGTTCCCGGGCGGGACGTGCGGATCGAGCGCGGCGTGCACGGCAAGCCCGCCCTGGCGGATGCATCGGCGCAACACGACCTGACGTTCAACCTGTCGCATGCAGGCGACGTTCTCGCCGTGGCGATCGCTTCCGGGTTCGAGATCGGCATCGATATCGAGGCGAGCGACCGGGCCGTACGTCATGCGGCGCTCGCGCGGCGCTGGTTCGGCGCAGTGGAGGCCGACGCCATCGAAGCCCTGGCCGAAGACGGCGGCCGACTGGAATTCCTGCGCCGCTGGAGCGCGCGCGAAGCGCTGATCAAGGCGCGCGGGGAGGCCATCGCGCACAGGATCGCCGAGGTCGGTCTTTCGATCGACGATGCCGCCCGGCCGGACAACCTTCCCGACGACTGGCCGGAGCCGGGCCGCTGGCGCATCTGCGAAATGACCGCTCGCGACGGGCTCGTGGGCTTCGTTGCCGGTGTCGATGGCCCGGAGTCGGTGCGCGGGTTCGAGTTGGAGATGCCCGGGGGGGTGAAAAGCCGGTTTACGGTTTAGGGTTTACGGTTTAGGCAAGCGCGGATCGCTCGAAAAGTGGGGTGGTCGGTCGTTCTTCGCGCAGTCCCTGCTGAAGCTGGCTTCGATCCGTCGCGGCGAATTCGCCGCTCCCACAAGAGCTTGTCCGGGTCTCGGTTCAGTTCTGTGGGAGGCGCGACCTCGCGCCGACGGCCGGGCCCCGGCCTTGAACCAGGCTCCGAGCCTCCGGTCCATCGAGAACTTTCCTGCCGATGGCTTCGATCCATCGCGGCGAATTCGCCGCTCCCACAGGAAAAAGCCGGTTTAGGGTTTACGGTTCAGGCAAGCGCGGGCCGCCGGGACCCGATGTGGCTGAACCTGTGGGAGGTAGCGGTAGGTCGGGGCGTTGTCCCCGACGGCCGATGGCTTCGATCAGTCTCGGCGCGGTCGCCGCTCCCACAGGAGCTTGTCCGGGTCTCGATCCAGTTCTGTGGGAGGCGCGACTTCGCGCCGACGGCCGGGCCCCGATCCCGACCCGACCCATTGCGGTGGATCCGTCGAGTGATTCCAGAAATCCGATTGCGTAAACCTTAAACCTTACCTGACTAGTGTCGTGTCTCAGCACATCTGCCAATGGATCACAGTGAAGAACGAACACCTTGAATCACCCCCTCCCACACCCTCCCCCGCGAGCGGGGGAGGGCCGGGGTGGGGGCTGAACGGCCTTGATGCCAAGCGT
>JBPRGD010000247.1:0-16554 GCA_051428125.1 Candidatus Wenzhouxiangella sp. M2_3B_020 | reverse complement strand
AACCAACCAACCAACCAACGAACCAACGAACCAACGAACCAACGAACCAACGAACCAACGAACCAACGAACCAATGCCCCTTCTCTCACTCCTCGACCTCGAATACGCCGTCGGTGGGCCGCCGTTGCTCGAAGGCGTCGATCTCACCGTCGAGGCGGGCGAGCGGATCGCCGTGGTGGGTCGCAACGGTGCCGGCAAGTCGACGCTGCTGCGGCTGATGGACGGCACCGTCGTTCCCGATGCCGGGGAGGTGCGCGTGCGTTCGGGCGTGCGAATCGCACGCGTTGCCCAGGAAGTGCGGGACGACGAGGCGGGAACGGTGTTCGACGTCGTCGCACGCGGTCTGGGAGACCTCGGCGGCTGGATGCGGGAGTACCATGCCGCGGCCGAACGGGGATTCGACGCCGACAGGCTGGCCGCGCTGCAGGCAAAGATCGAATCGGCCGGCGGCTGGGACGCCGACCGGATGATCGCGACGGTGCTGGACAAGCTGGCGCTGGACGGCGAGGCCGAATTCGCCCGCCTCTCCGGCGGGCTGAAGCGGCGCGTGCTGCTGGGCCAGGCGCTGGTCGCACGCCCCGACGTGTTGCTGCTCGACGAACCCACCAATCACCTGGACATCGAGTCCATCGAATGGCTGGAGACGTTCCTGCTCGGCTACGAGGGCGCGATGGTGTTCATCACCCACGATCGACGCTTCCTGAAAGCGCTGGCGACGCGCATCGTCGAGATCGATCGCGGCAAGCTGACCTCCTGGCCGGGCGACTGGGACAACTACCTTCGTCGACGGGAGGAACGACTGCATGCCGAGGAGCTGGAGCATCGCCACTTCGACCGCAAGCTGGCCGAGGAAGAAGCCTGGATCCGACAGGGCATCAAGGCGCGGCGGACGCGAAACGAGGGCCGCGTTCGCGCGCTCCAGAAGATGCGCGCCGAGCGCGCCGAGCGGCGTGAACGCCCCGGCCAGGTCCGCATGGAGGTGGCCGAGGCCGGCAGATCGGGGAAGAAGGTCATCGAAGCCGAGTGCGTCACCTTCGGCTGGAACGGCGCTCCCGTCATCCGGGATTTCTCGACGACGATCTTCCGGGGCGACCGGATCGGGCTGATCGGTCCCAACGGCAGCGGCAAGTCGACGCTGCTCAAGCTTCTGCTGGGCGAGCTGGCTCCCGATGCGGGAGAAATACGCCTCGGTACCAATCTCGAGGTGGTGTATTTCGACCAGCAGCGCGCCGCGTTGCGCGACGACTGGACCGCCGCGGAGAACGTGGGCGAGGGCCGGGACTTCGTCGTGCTCAACGGCAGGCAGAAGCACGTCATCGGCTATCTCGGAGATTTCCTGTTCACGCCCGAGCGTGCCCGCGCGCCCATCGCGAAGCTCTCCGGGGGAGAGCGCAACCGTCTCCTGCTGGCCAAGCTGTTCGCGCGGCCGTCGAACCTGATGGTGATGGACGAGCCGACCAACGACCTCGATGCCGAGACGCTGGAGTTGCTGGAGTCGCTGCTCGCCGATTACCCCGGAACGCTTTTGCTGGTCAGCCACGACCGTGACTTCCTGGACAACGTCGTGACCGCGTCTCTGGTCATGGAAGGCGGCGGGCACGTCGGCGAATACGTCGGCGGCTATTCCGACTGGCGCCGTCAGGTTCAGGCGCGGGAACCCGACCCGGCCGACCCTGCAGGCGGCGCTTCCGAAGGAGGGAGTTCAAAGAGCCGGCCTCGCGCCGGACCGCGGCAGGCGAGGCCGAGGAAACTGAGCTACAAGCTGGCACGCGAACTGGAACGGCTTCCGGGCCGCCTCGAGGCGCTGGAGGCGCGGATGGCGGAACTGACGCGCACCCTCAACGATCCCGATTTCTACGAGCGCGCGCCCAACGACATCGCCGAAGTCAACGCCGCGGTTTCCCAGCTGCAGGCCGAAATCGATGCGGCCTACGCGCGCTGGGAAGTGATCGAGGCCATGAGCGACAACGGCTGATGCGCCGGGACGGCGATCGGAATCCTCACCCGCTCCACAGCAGGATCGCGACCCCGGCGGCGTAGAGCAGGAGGATGGCCATGCTTTCCTTCCCGACGCCGCCCGGGCCCTGCAGTTCCCGGCGGATGAGGCCCATTGTGAGCACCGCGGCCATCAGTAGCGATAGCGCGGCCCAGAACGATACCGAATCCGGCATCGCGTGGTAGATGGAGCCTTCGCGGTAGGCTACGTCGGCGGCGGCGGAGAACAGCGTATCGTAGGCGTTGCCGCCGATGATGCCACCGACGGCCAGCGTCAGCGCGCCTCGACGAACCGCGGCGACGGACGTCACCAGTTCAGGCAACGAGGTCGAGACCGCGGTGAACAGGACGCCGACGGCGGTCGCGCTCAGCCACGTGGCTTCGGCGATGTTCGAGGCGGCCTTTTCCAGCGTGAAGCCGGCTACCCCGAGAGCGGCCATCAGGCCGAGGAACTGTAGCGTCAGCGGCAACAGCCCGGGCACACGATCCAGTTTCTCGGGCTCGTCCTCGCGCGTCTCCAGCGTTCTTCGGGGTTGCCACATCGGGTGTTCGCGCACGCCGCGGATCAGCCTGATGCCGTATCCGTAGAGCGCCAGCATCACGGGCGTGACGGGGTGGATCCCCCAAAGCGTCGATTCCGGGAGCGTCGGCGCGAGCAGGATCAGCGCCAGCAGCGCGATCAGCAGCGCGCTCTGCATCAGGTTCTCGGGCGACGCCGCGGCATGTTCCAGATTTGCCCGGCGGTACGCAAAATCGGCAATGGCGAGTGCCGCGAACTGGACACCGATACCACCCAGCGCGTTTCCCATCGCGAGATCGGCGTTTCCGTCCAGGGCCGCCGTGACCGAAACCACGGCGCCGCCCAGCGAGGTCGAAGCGCCGAGCAGGACCGCACCGGTCAGCGCCTCGCCGATTCCGGCGCGGTCGGCGAACTGGTCGGCAACTCCCGTGATCCAGGTACCGACAACGGCGATCGCCAACGTGCACGCCAGGAACACCGCGATGCTCGTCGTCAGCGTCCAGCTTTCCGGGTCGATCGGGATCAGGGTCGGCCCCTCCGATGAATTCGACGCCTATCGTACGTCAACGGCACCCATGTTCCGCCACCGCGGGGAAGAACCTGTCCGAAGGTCGGATTGTTTTCGCGGCGGAATCGAGCGCAGACTCGGGTTTTTCGGCAGGGAATGCCACCATGAAATCCCATCGGGTCGCGTCGATCGCCGCCGTGCTTGCGCTCGCGCTTTCGTGGGCCGCGGAAGCCGAATCGCTGGTCGAAAAGAACACGTTCGTCACCGAGAATTTCACGACGCTCGGCGGCGAGACCATTCCCGAGGTTCGCATCGGCTGGGAGGCGTACGGGAAGCCGAATGCCGATCGCTCGAACGTGATCCTGGTCGCCCACCATTTCTCGGGAACGTCGCATGCGGCCGGACGCTATGCGCCGGACGATGCCGATCCTGGCTACTGGGACGCGATCATCGGACCGGGCAAGGCCATCGACACCGACCGCTTCTACGTGATCTCCAGCGATACGCTGGTCAATGCCAACGTCCACGACGAGCACGTGGTCACGACCGGGCCGGCCAGCATCGACCCGAGAACCGGGCGTCGATACGGGCTCGATTTCCCGGTGGTCACGATCCGCGACTTCGTCGAGGTCCAGCGCCGGCTGCTCGATTCACTCGGCATCGAGAAACTGCACGCGGTCGTCGGCGCATCCATGGGTTCGCTGCAGGCGCTCGAATGGGCCGTCACCCATCCCGAGCGCGTGGAGCGCATGATCTCGGTGATCGGCGCCGGCCGGATGCGGCCCTGGGAAGTGGCGGTGCTGGAGACCTGGGCATGGCCCATCCGGCTGGATCCGGCCTGGAACGGCGGTGATTACTATCAGGGACCGCGGCCGCTGGACGGCCTGGCCGCGACCATGGCCATGGTCACGCAGCAGGCCCTGCACCCGGACTTCTTCGACGCCCGATTCGGCGATCACGACCCGTTGGCGCCGCCGGTGCTCGAGTCGGTGAACCGTCGTTTCGAAGTGACCGACTGGCTGCTCGAGCGCGGCCGGGAGCGAGCCCGCCGGATGGACGCCAACCACGTGCTCTACCTGATTCGGGCAAGCCAGACCTTCCTGGCCGGACACGGCGACGATCTGGCGAGGGCGCTGTCGCGCGTCCGGGCCGAATCGCTGTTCCTGCCGGCGGCGGGCGATCTGCTGCTTCGCCCCGAGCTCGCCCGCGAGGCGCACGAGATCCTGCTACGGCAGGGCCGGTCATCGACCATCGAGTACATCGACGGCGTGACCGGCCATCTCGACGGCTTGACGGCAATCGACGGCCATGCCGCGACGATGGCGGCGTTTCTCGCCGACTGATCGGCGCGATTCGCCGGGCCGCAATTCGATCAGTCGCGCGTGACCGGCATCAGCGTGAGTTCGACGCGACGGTTGGCCTGCCGCCCCTCCTCGGTGCGATTGCTGGCGACGGGAAACTGCTCGCCGTACCCGTAGGCCTCGATACGAACCGGGCGGATGCCCTCGTTGACGAGGTATTCGGCGACGGTGTTCGCGCGTCGGACGGACAGGTCGTGGTTGTACTCGGCGCTTCCGGTCGAATCGGTATGGCCGTCGACGACGAGCACCGTGCGCTCGTATTCGTCGAGCACCAGGGCCACCGAATCCAGTACATCGAAGAACGACGGGCGCAGAGCCGCGGAATCGAAGTCGAACGTCACGTTGCCCGGCATGTTCAGGATGATCTCGTCTCCCCGGCGAGTCACGCTGACGCCGGTGCCGCGCAGCTGGCGGCGCAGTTCGGCTTCCTGGCGGTCCATGTAGTTGCCGACGGCCGCTCCGGCCAGCGCACCCACGCCGGCGCCGATGGCGGCGCGCTTGAGCCGGTCGCCGCCGGTCACCGCGCCGATGACCGCGCCGATGCCGGCCCCGACGGCCGCGCCGGTGCCCGTGCGCGACGGCCGCGGCTCACCGGTGTAGGGGTCGGTGGTGGTCGCGCAGGCGGTGACCAGCAGGGCCAACGTGATCACCAGCAGCGAGCGGTAGGAATGGACGGTTGTCTTCATTGTTGCCTCCTCGGGTCGGAGACCCTTTGCGTGGGCAGGAGCGGCATCAGGTTCGATGCTGGCCCGGTCGTGCTGAACCGGGCATGAATCCCACTATCCGGTCACGAGATCGGCGTAATCGGGATGACGTTCGATCCACTTGCGGACGTACGGGCAGCGCGGAACCACCTTCCAGCCGCCGGCGCGGGCGTGGTCCAGCGCGTGGCGCGTCAGATCACCGGCCACGCCGCGACCGCCGATCGCATCGGGCACCCGCACCGAGTCCATCGAGACGACATCGCCGTCGCGCGTGTAGTCGAGCACGCCGACGTGGCCTTCGACCTTGATTTCGAAGCGGCGCTCTTCGGGACGGTGGCGGATGTCTTCCTGGCTCATCGCAGATACCTCGTTCGGATCGTGGCCGGGATTTCCTTGAGCCCGCGCAGTACCGGGCCGGCGTCGTCGGTCTCGACGTCCATGACGACATAGCCGACGTCCGGATAGGTCTGCAGGTACTGGCCCGCGATGTTGATACCGGCTTCCGAGAACACGTTGTTGATCGCCTGCAGCACGCCCGGCTCGTTGTGATGGATGTGCATGATGCGGCGGGCCGTGGCGTGATCCGGCAGATTGACTTCGGGGAAGTTCACGGCGCCGGCGGTGGAGCCGTTGTCCGAATAGAGGATGAGCTTGGTGGCGACGTCGAACGCGATGTTCTGCTGTGCCTCGAACGTCGAACCGCCGATGTGCGGGGTCAGCAGCACGTTGTCGAACTCGCGCAGTTCCGAGACGAATTCCTCGTCCTTCGATGCCGGCTCGGACGGAAACACGTCGATTGCGGCGCCGCCGAGGCGACCGTCCTCGATCGCGCTGGCCAGGGCGGGAATCGACACCACCTTGCCCCGCGATGCGTTGATCAGGTGGGCGCCGTCCTTCATCCGGCCGAGCTGGACCGCGTCGATCATGCCGCGCGTCTGCTCGGTGTCGGGCACGTGCAGCGAAACCACGTCGGCATGTTCCAGCACCTCGTCCAGCCCGGAAACGGGCTCGGCGTTGCCCAGCGGAAGCTTGCGGACGATGTCGTGATAGATCACGCGCATGCCCAGGCCCTCGGCCAGTATGCCGAGCTGCGAGCCGATGTGCCCGTAGCCCACGATGCCCAGCGTCTTGCCCCGCACCTCGAAGGACCCCTTCGCCGTCTTCGCCCACTCGCCCCGATGGGCCGCTGCGTTCTTGGAAGGGATGCCGCGCATGAGCATGACGATCTCGGCGAGCACCATTTCGGCCACCGAGCGGGTGTTAGCATAGGGAGCGTTGAATACCGGTATACCCCGGTGGCGCGCGGCTTCCAGGTCGATCTGGTCGGTGCCGATGCAGAAGCAGCCGATCGCGGTGAGCTTTTCGGCCCGGTCGAGCATGCTCGCCGGCAGTTGCGTACGGGAGCGGATGCCGAGGAAGTGGCAATCGCCGATGCGTTCGGCCAGCTCTTCGGAGGGCAACGCCGAGCCGACGGTTTCGACCTGCGTGTAGCCGGCTTCGTGGAACGAGTCCACGGCGCTTTGCTGGATGCCCTCGAGCAGCAGGATCTTGATCTTGTCCTTGGCGAGCGAATAGTTTCGCTGGGTCATTGAGGTCGGGATTCCCGTTCGAGTCGATTCATTCATGTTAACGCGATGGCCGCGGCAACGGATGCCGCATACGCTTCGGCGCGCGCGCCGGCCCGGGGATCCGAACGAAGGTGACAAACCCGAATGGAACCGATGGTGAGCAATGGCGAGTTTTCCGGATCTTGAACGACTGACCGATGAAGAGACACTGAAGCACTACGGTCGCGACTGGACGCGGTTCTGGGAGCCGGCCCCGCGGGCGGTCGTGTTTCCGCGCTCGTCCGAGGAGGTCGTCGAGCTTGTTCGCTGGGCGCGCAGCGAACGCGCCGCGCTGGTGCCGTCCGGCGGACGGACCGGCCTTTCGGGCGGCGCTGTGGCGCCGGGCGGCGAGATCGTGGTGTCCTTCGACAGGATGCGCAGGATTCTCGGTATCGACCAGGTAGAGCCTTCGATCACCGTCGAGGCCGGGGCCGCGGTCGGCGATATCCAGCGCGAAGCAGCGGAGCACTCCCTGTACTACCCCGTCGACTGGGCCGCGGCCGATTCCAGCCAGGCCGGGGGATCCGTGGCAACCAACGCCGGAGGTATCCGCGTGCTGCGCTACGGCATGACGCGCGACTGGGTGCGGGGCCTGAAGGTGGTGACCGGCACGGGCGAGTTGCTGGAACTCAACCGCGGGCTGGTCAAGAACAATGCCGGTCTGGACCTGCGGCACCTGATGGTCGGCAGCGAGGGCACGCTGGGATTGATCACCGAGGTAACGTTCGGCCTGACGGAGACTCCGCCGCAGCGCTCGGTGCTGCTGCTGGCCTTCCCGGGGCTGGATGCGATCATGCCGGCGTTCCGCGCGCTGCGTGCCGGCCTGCAGCTGTCGGCCTTCGAGTTCTTCGACGCCGCCAGCGTCGAATGCGTCGCCGAGACCGGTTCCAGCGAATTTCCGCTTGAGACCGAGGCGCCTTTCTATGCGGTCGTCGAGTTCGACGATCCCGAAGAGGCGAACCAGGAAGCGGCCCTTTCGGTGTTCGAGCAGCTGGCCGAAGACGGGCACGTGATCGACGGACTGATCAGCCAGAGCCAGGGGCAGGCCGAGGAACTCTGGCACTGGCGCGAAGCGATCAGCGAGTCCATCGCCGAACGCACGCCGTACAAGAACGATCTGTCGGTGCGGATCTCCGCGGTGCCGGATTTCCTGCGCGCGCTGGAGGAGCTGGTGCGCGAGCGATATCCCGATTTCCGGGTGGTCTGGTTCGGGCATATCGGCGACGGCAACCTGCACATGAACGTGCTCAAGCCCGGGGACTGGTCGGTGGAGGCGTTCAGGAACGCCTGCGACGAGCTCAGCCCGGAGGTGTTCGGCCTCGTCGGCGAGCACGGGGGAAGCCTTTCGGCCGAACACGGGGTCGGCCTGCTCAAGCGCGACTACCTGCACCTGATCAAGTCCGAGGCCGAGATCGAACTGATGCGCGGCATCAAGCGCGTCTGCGATCCCGACGGCATTCTCAACCCGGGAAAGCTCTTCGCCGACTGAAATCATGCCCCGTCAACGCCGTCCGCTCTCCGCCGCCGCTTTCCTCGTCGCCGCTGTCGTCGTAGCAAGCGTTTCCCTGTCCGTTGCGGGCGCGAACGCGCGAGACGAAATGGTCGACGCACCGCCGGTCGACCCGGAGCGAGCATTCGAGCAGCGCGATCTCGCACCGCTGCGTGCCTGGTTGGACTCGCTTCCGCCCGGTCGCAGCGATACGGTGGCCGCGCTTCGAGCGCGGGCGTGGCTGGCGCGCCGAAGCGGTGAGGCACGGCAAGCGATCGCGCTGATCGATCGCGCGATCGAGCTGGCGCCCGACCGTGCCGATCTGCGCGTCGACCGGGCGGCCTTCCGATCCGACGCACTCGCCGATGCCGGCGCGTTCGAGTCCATGCGCATCGCCCGCGACGTGCGCAGGGATCTGGAGCACGCGCTGGAGGCGGAGCCCGAACACCTCGACACGCTGACCGCGATGATTTCCTTCCACCGGCGGGCGCCCGGCATCGTCGGCGGGCGCGACGACCGTGCCGATGCGCTGCTGGAGCGCCTGCGCGCCGTATCCGAGCCGCACTACCGCGAGCGACTGGCAGTACAGCATGCCGCGGACGAGGAGTACGAGGCAGCCGCCGAACTCATGCGGCAGGCAATGGCCGACGTCGCGGTGGTGCCGCTGGAATGGCGCGGGCTGCTGGGCCGCTGGCTTGCCGCGACCGGTCGGACCCCGGAGGCGCTGCAGGCCTGGCTGGCGGCACTGGCCGAAGCGCCGGACTTCGCGCCCGCGTTGTTCGGCATCGGTCGGCTTGCCGCCACGAGCGGTCGCCATACCCGGCTGGGTGTCGACACCCTGCGTCGATTGCTCGACCGGCCGGCCTGGCCCGATGATCCCGACCGCGCCCTGGCCTGGTTGCACCTCGGCGAGCTGCACCGGCGGGAAGGGCGCGCGGCGCCGGCACGCCGGGCCTTCGAACGGGCGCTCGAACTGGAGCCGGATTTCGACGAGGCGCGTGTCGCGCTCGAATCGCTGCAGGCGAACCGGAACCGGCCCGGCGACTGATTCAGTCGACGCTCTTGCCGGCGTCCGACATCACCATCATCGTCAGCTTGGCGTGGGCGATCAGCCGGCCGTCGCCGCCGGTGACCGTGATCTGCCAGAGATGCGTCGAGCGCCCGAGATGCAGGGCGTCGGCTCTTGCCGTCACCTCTCCCTCGCGCAGGCCGCGGACGTGGTTGATGGACAGTTCCAGACCCACCGCGTGCCGGCCGGATCCGCTCAGCCGGTAGCCCGATGCCGCGCTGCCGACGCTTTCGGCCAGCGCGGCCGTCGCGCCGCCGTGCAGGATGCCCATGGGCTGATGATGGCGCGGCTCCACGGGCATCGTCGCCTCCAGGAACGTCTCCCCCGCGTCGGTATAGCGAATGCCCAGCGTTTCCATGAGCGTGCCGGGCACGAGACGGTTGAGGGCATCGAGAGTGCGCTGTTTATCCATCAGGCGTTATTTCTGGCATCGATGTTGCATCCGTTTCGTCGTGGTCGATCCAAAGGGGCGGACGAGCCGGCCCGGTCGACCGTGGAACGGGCAGAGTATGCACGAGTTCGAACACCAATCGCTGCTCATCCGGGGCGGGCCGCCGGAGCTGGACGTGGAGCCGCCGGATCCCGAGCCGCTGCGCTGGGGCTGCCTGCTGGTCTATGCCGGCCTGTTGCTGACCCTTGCCATGCTGTTCGCCGGCCCGGCGGCCGGGGAGCCGCCGTACCGGACCGTGCAGCACTGGGACGTCGAGGACGGGCTGGAGCAGAATACCGTTCAGGCCATCGCCCGCGATTCCACCGGCTATCTCTGGCTGGGAACGGTCGATGGCCTGAGCCGGTTCGACGGGGCTCGTTTCCGGAATTTTCGCCTGATCGATTACCCGGCGCTGGGCAGCAACCGCATCCGGGCGCTGGAGAGTACACGGGACGGGTCGGTGTGGATCGGTACCGCCTACAGCGGGCTGGCGCGCTACCGAGACGGACGCTTCGAGACTCTGCCGCTTTGCGAGAGGAGTTGCCGAATTTTCGACATCGCGGCCGGCGCCGGCGACGACCTGTGGGTGTTGTCGTCGCGCGGCCTGGACCGCGTCGATACCGACGAAATGCGGGCGACACTGCACGTGCCGCTGGGCCCGGAAAGCGCGCACGCGGGGCATCTGCGCGCGCTGGACGACGGCCGCGTCGTCTACGCGGTCCTGGACCGGTTCATCGTTCGCGACGCGGCCGGCGTGCTGATCGAGGAGCACGTCGTCGAAGCCGGGGACCGACTGCGCGGCATCGTTCCGTTCGGCGGCGCCCTGGTCGTGGCGACTTCCGACGCCGTGCTGGCCTGGCGCCCGACGGCGGGCTTCGAGCGCATCGACGCCTTGCCGGAGAGCGTGCGTGCCGGCCGCCAGCGGGTTCGCAGGCTGGACGGCGGCTTCAACAAGCTCATGATCGAAACGTCGTCCGGCGACGTCTACATTGCCGATCTGGAAGGGCGCGTGCAACGCCTGGACGTCGGCATGGATATCTGGGTCATGGAAGTCATGACGGCGGAAGACGGTACCTTCTGGATCGGAACGCGGCGCAACGGGCTGATCCGCCTGTCGCCGTCGCGGCTGTTCGGCAGCAGCGGGTATCGCAACCGGGATCTCGGCTCGGTTCTACCCATCATCGATCATCCGGTCGAGGGGGTTCTCGTGGGACGACTGTGCGGCGGCATCACGCACATCGACGCGGAAGGCCGCGCCCGGCCACTGCAGCCCGGCGGCACGGCGCTGGAACGCTGCATCTGGACGATGCTGCTCGACGAAGACGGCAGCGTGCTGGTCGGTAGCTACGACGGGGCGGTCCAGCGCCTGGTCGACGGGGAGATCGAGAACCTGCGCCGGGAGGACGGCGGTCGCGATCGGATCGGGGCCAATTTCCTGATCCGCGATGCCGTCGGCCGTGCATGGCTGGGGTCGGATTCCGGGCTGTTCCGGATCGACGGCAACCGGCTCGTGCGACAGGACGACAGCCCCGAGTCGTTGCCGCTGCTCAGCGCCGCCAGGACTCCGGAAGGATTGCTGATCGGAACCGCGGCGGGGCTGGTCGAGTTCGACGGCGAACGGTTCGAAACGCTGCGTACCGGCAAATGGCTGGATTCGCTGCCGGTGCGCGCCATTCATCGCCAGGACGAGCGGACGACCTGGTTCGGCACCTACGGCGGCGGCCTGTGGCGGCGGCGCGGTGATGAGTGGTTCCAGGCAGGCCCCGATCATGGACTCATCGAGGACGTGGTCTCGTGCATGCTCGTCGACGATCGGGATCGGTTGTGGACCAGCGGCAATCACGGCATCACCCAGGTCGAACTCGCCGATCTCAACGCACTCGCCGACGGGCGGCGCGAATCGGTGAACGCGTGGGCACTGACCGAGGACGACGGCATGCCCGACTCCGAAACCAACGGCGGCGGTCAGCCCGCGTGTCATCGCGATCGGCGCGGCTGGTTCTGGTTTCCCACCGTCGCCGGACCGGTCGCGTTCGATCCGGAAACGATCGGGCGATTCCGGCCCACGGGGAGGCTGTCCGTCGAGTCGGTGCGCCTCGACGGTCGGCAACTCGAGACCGCCGGCGGCATCGAACTGCCGGACGACGCGCGCAACCTGGAGATCCGGTACACGGTGCCGCAGTTCGAAAATGCGCATCGCCTGCGCTTTCGCTACCGCCTCGCCGGCATCGACGATCGCTGGGTCGGAGCCGGCTCGAATCGCAGCGTCGAGTTTCCGATCGTACCAACTGGCAAGTACCGGTTCGAGGTCCAGCTCGGCATCGACGACGGTCGATGGCTGGACGAGACCGCGTCCGTGTCTCTCGGCCGTCCCGAGCCCGGCATCCGTGTCGAGCCCTGGCAACTCGCGCTGGTGACCGCGGGCCTGGCGGTACTGTTGGTGTTCTTCCGACTGCGCATCGGCGCGCTGCGTCGGCGGGACGCTCAGCTCAAGTCCATCATCGACCGGCGCACGCGCAAGCTGCGCGAAACCAATGCGCGGCTCGACGAGCTTTCGCGGACCGACGAACTGACCGGCATCGCCAACCAGCGGCGGCTTCGCTTCTATATCGCCGAACAATGGCGCGCGTGCATGAGCGAAGAGGCGCCGCTGACGCTGATCGTCATCGACGTCGATCGCTTCAAGGCCTACAACGACGCGCTCGGCCATCCCGCCGGGGACCGCTTCCTGCGTGCCATGGCGCAGTCGCTTTCGCGCCGCGTGCGCGCCGAGGGCGGGCTGCTTGCACGCTACGGCGGGGAGGAGTTCGTCGCCGTGCTGCCGCGGAGGACCGGAGCCGAAGGCATCGACATCGCCGAATCGCTGCGCCTTGCCGTCGTTTCACTGGAGTTCGAGCGACCCGAGGCCGGCAACGGCTTCGTCACCGCCAGCTTCGGCGTCGCATCGATGGTGCCCTGCGGCGGCGCGGATGCCGCGACGCTGGTGCAGCAGGCCGACCGGGCCATGTACCGGGCCAAGCAGGCCGGCCGTGACCGGGTGGAGTTCGCCGAAGACGGCTCCTGAACCGGAGATCAGTCCTCGGCGGCGGCCCGTCTCGGGTTTTTCTCGACGAGTTCCTGCTGCACCTGCGGCGGAACCGCTTCGTAGTGCGAGAATTCGACCACGAACCGGCCTTCGCCACCGGTCATGCTCTTGAGCTCGGTCGGGAAATCGGTGATCTCCGACAGCGGCACCGCCGCGCTGATCTCGGTCAGTCCGCCGCGCTGGCTGTCGGTTCCCTGGATGCGCGCACGCTTCGACGCCAGCAGTCCGGTGACGTCGCCCATCACGGAGTCGGCCACGGTGACGTCCAGGTTGACGATGGGTTCGAGGATCTGCGGGCCGGCCTGCGCGATTGCATCCAGCAGCGCCTTGCGCCCGGCGATCACGAACGCGATTTCCTTGGAGTCGACGCTGTGGTGCTTGCCGTCGTAAACGGCGACTTCGAGGTCCTGTACCGGGTAGCCGGCGATCGCTCCTTCGTCCAGCACCTGTCGCACGCCCTTTTCCACTGCCGGGATCAGGCTGGTGGGAATGACGCCGCCGACGACCTCGCTGACGAATCGAAAACCCTCCCCGCGGCCCAGCGGCTTGACGCGCAGGAAGACTTCGCCGAACTGGCCGGCGCCGCCGGTCTGCTTCTTGTGGCGACAGTGACCCTCGGCGGATCGCGTGATGGTTTCGCGGTAGGCGATGCGGGGCGGGCGGGTCTCGACCTCGACGCCGAATCGCTGCTGCATCCGCTCCAGCAGGACCCTGAGATGCATTTCGCCGAGCCCCCGGATCACGGTTTCGTTGAGTTCCTGGTTGTGCTCGACGTGGAAGCAGGGGTCTTCCTCGGCGATCTTCTCGAGCGCACTGGCCAGCTTCTGCTCCTGGCCGCGCGTCTTCGACTCGATCGCCAGCCCGAACATCGGGGCGGGAAAGTCGATGGGCTTGAGGTAGTAGTGATCCTCGTCGTGATTGTCGTGCAGGATCGAATCGTAGTGAATCTCGTCGACCTTGGCCAGCGCGCAGATGTCGCCGGGGATGCCGACATCGGTCTCGACGTGGTCGTTGCCCTGGATGTTGTAGAGATGCGCGACCTTGACGGGTTTGCGGGCATCGCCGACGAACAGCTGCATTCCGGGGGTGATCGTGCCCTGGAAGATGCGGAAGATCGACAGCTTGCCGGCGTAGGGATCGTTGACGATCTTGAACACGTGGGCGATGACGTGCGCGTCCGGGTCGGGCTCGGCGGTGACCTTCTCGTCCTCGCTGCCGGCGCGGAAGCGCGGCGGATTGCCTTCCAGCGGGCTGGGAAGCAGGCGCTCGAAGAATTCCAGCAGCTCGCCGCAACCGGCGCCGGTGCTGGCGGACGTGAAGCAGATGGGAACGAGGTGCCCCTCGCGCAGCGCCTTTTCGAAGGCGTCGTGCAATTCGGTCGCCGAGATCTCCTCGCCGTCGAGGTACTTGCCCATCAGGTCCTCGTCGACCTCGACGACTTGGTCCAGGATTTCCGAATGCGCATCGGCCAGCGAGAAGATGTCGGTGTCGCCGTCGTCGTGGAAGAAGCAGTCCCGGACCGTCGTGTAGCCTTCGGCGGGTAGATTGACCGGCAGGCACTCCGGCCCGAATACCTCGCGGATATCCCGGACGAGCGCTTCCAGGTCGAGTTCGTCGCCATCGATGCGGTTGATGATCAGCATCCGGCACAGCCGGCGCTGCTTCGCTCGCCGCATCAGTCGTCGTGTCGACATCTCGATGCCGTTGGCCGCGTTGACCACGACGGCCGCGGTCTCCACGGCGCTCATGGCCGACAGCGTCTGCCCGCGAAAGTCCGGATCGCCCGCGGTGTCGATGAGCTGGACCTGCGCCTTTCCTGCCGGGAACCGCACCAGCGCGCTGTCCAGTGAATGCTGGTACTGCTTCTCCAGCGGATCGAAATCGGTCGCGGTGTCGCCGCGCTCCACGCTACCCGCGTCACCCTTGGCGCCGGATCGCGCCAGCAGTTGCTCGGTCAGCAGGGTCTTGCCGCTGCCGGCGTGGCCGAGCAGAGCGATGTTGCGGGTGGATTCGATCTGGCGACTGGACATGGGGGATCCCTTTGCTGGCTTTTTCCCGCATCGTAAAGCAGTTGGACCAGGTCCACAATTGCGCCACGTCAATGATGGCGCGGACCGGTCGCGTTCAGAGACGATTCAGCACCGCGGCCGTAAAGTAGGCATCGAAGGTTCCCGAGTTCGTGTCCAACGAGGAGAAGCACGATGAACAAGGTTCTCAAGACAACGTCCGCGGCACTGGCGCTGGCCGGGCTGGTCGCCGGCGGATCCGCGCTGGCTCAGCCCACGGCGGTGCACTACGTCTACGCGCCCGTGGTCGACGTCGAACCCGTCTACGCCACCGAGCGCGTCCCGGTCGAGCGCGAAGTCTGCTGGGAAGAGCGCGAATACCGGCGTCCGCGGGGATCGGCGACCGGCACGATCGCCGGCGCGATCATCGGCGGCGTGATCGGCAACCAGTTCGGCGGCGGCAACGGCAAGCGCGCGCTGACCGCGGCCGGCGCAGCGCTGGGCGCCTCGATCGGCCACGACGCGTCGAAGAAGCATCGCCGCGAAGGTTACTCGTACCCGGTGCAGCGCTGCGAGATCCAGGTCGACTACGAGTCGCGCAGCTACACCGACGGCTACAACGTCCGGTACGAGTACAACGGCGAGATCTTCGAGACCTTCACGCGCACGCAGCCCGGCGACGTGATCAAGCTGGAAGTCGCCGCGCGACCGGTGGGTTGACGGCCGGCTGCGGCCGAGGCGGAGGCGGAGGCCCCTGCCTTCGCCCCGGCCGGACACCTGCAGCACGCGGCTTGTCCAGGCCGTTCCCCCGGGGCCGGTCTCCGGTCGTGCCCCGGTAGGAGCGGCCTCGGGGCCGCGAATGAAGTCCAACTCCGTAAAACCCGTTTCGCCACGCGCACTGCGCGATTTGCCCGTGTCGTCCTCAGCCCCGCGTAGGAGCGGCCTCCAGGCCGCGAATGAATACCAATTCCGTGAAACCCATTTCGCCACGCCCGCTTTGCGGGCTTGCAGGCGACCTACTTTTATCAACAGCGATAAATAGAGGGCACGACCCGGCCCGGATCGGGAGCGCGTTTCGGTCGGACCCGCCGTTTATCGTGCGTGCCGCGCCGAGCGACAGTGGCCGTCGCCACGGCCGAGGCGCGTCGCGTGCGAGATGCGGCGAGTCCGGCGAAACCGGAACGGACGGGCCTCTGCGGGCGCCGCGCTGCGTTTCGGCTCGCTGATTTGGCGGTGCCAAACGGCGTTCGCCGAAGTCGCACCGCTGCATCCCGCAGAGGTCCCGTCGCGCCCCGATCCGGACCGGGTCGTGCCCTCCGGGCAAAAGCGCCGTAAAGGCAGGCAGCTGCTGGCGGCGGGCACCGATTCGTCAGGTGGTTCCTGATTGCCTACCGGTCGTTGCTGGTGTCCGGCTGCCGGTATTCCGGGCAAGCGCGGCGTTGTGGAGTAGCCCGCTCGGGCCATTGCGACCTCGAGCCGGGCAGGCCCGCGGCCTGCGGCCGCGCCGGTATCTGGACCTGGTCCTGGCGTTTCCCTGATCGGGATTGGACGGGTCGGGGGTGTTGATCCGTCGGCGCGAAGTCGCGCCTCCCACAGGAGCGGGACGCAGCTCGCCTTTACTTCTGTAGGAGCGGCGACGTCGCCGCGATGGCATCAATCCCCCACCACCTTGTTCTGCCATCCCAGCTGACGACGAGCACCATTTCCAGTCGGCCACTTCCCGGGAACCCGGATGCCAGGCGACCGGCTCCTCCACGACCCCGGCTGGACCCGGGACAAC
>JBPRGD010000246.1:0-5626 GCA_051428125.1 Candidatus Wenzhouxiangella sp. M2_3B_020 | reverse complement strand
TGCCGAACAGGCTGAGCTGCGGCGAGGTCGCGGACTCGGCGCCGGCTTCCAGCGTCTCGAGGTGTTTTCTCGCCCGCGCGAGGACGTCCCCGGGCAATCCGGCCAGGCGGGCGACCTGCAGACCGTAGGACTGGTTCGCCGGGCCTTCGCGCACCGAGTGCAGGAAGACGATGCGGTCGCCGTGCTCTCGGGCCGTGAGGTGGACGTTGACGATCCCGTCGTGCTCTTCGGCCAGGCGTGTGAGTTCGAAATAGTGCGTCGCGAACAGCGTCATCGCACCGACCTTCATCGCGAGCTGCGTGGCGACGGCCCAGGCCAGCGCCAGCCCGTCGAACGTCGAAGTGCCGCGACCGATCTCGTCCATCAGCACCAGCGACCGGTCCGAGGCGTTGTGCAGAATGTTGGCGGTCTCGACCATCTCGACCATGAACGTCGAACGGCCGCGCGTGAGGTCGTCGCCGGCACCGATGCGGGAGAAGATCCGATCTACCGGTCCGCATCTCATCGAGCGGGCCGGGACGAAGCTGCCGGCGTGCGCGAGCAGCACGATCAGCGCGGTCTGGCGCATGAACGTCGATTTGCCGCCCATGTTCGGGCCCGTGATGACCAGCATGCGACGGTCCGCGTCCAGCGTGCAGTCGTTGGGAACGAACGGCGCGTCCTGCACCGCCTCGACGACCGGATGGCGACCCTCGACGATTTCCAGTCCCGGCACGTCGTCCAGCATCGGGCGCGACCAGTCCAGGGCCTCGGCGCGTTCGGCGAAGTTGCCGAGCACGTCCAGCGTGGCGACCGCCGAAGCGATGTCGGCAAGCGCCGCGTGTTCGGCGGCGAGTTCGGCCACCAGCTTCTCGTACAGCGACTTCTCCAGCGCGAGTGCCCGCTCGCGTGCCGACAGCACCTTGTCCTCGTGCTGCTTGAGTTCCTCGGTGACGAACCGCTCGGCGTTCTTCAGCGTCTGCCTTCGCGTGTATTCGTCCGGTGCGTCGCCCGACCGGGACTTGCCGATCTCGATGTAATAGCCGTGCACGCGGTTGTAGCCGACCTTGAGGGTGGTGATGCCGGTGCGCTCGCGCTCACGGGCCTCGTAGCGCTGCAGGAAGTCGTCGGCGTTGGTGCTCAGTGCGCGCAGCTCGTCGAGTTCCTCGTCGTAACCTTCGCGGATCACGCCGCCGTCGCGCACCAGCACCCGGGGCTGTTCGACCACCGCGCGTTGCAGCAGGTCGACGAGATCCGGCCGCTCGGGCATGCGTTCGCGCAATTCGTTCAGCAACGGGTCGTCGATTCCTTCGATCGCCGCGCGCAGGGCGGGCAACCGTTCAAGGCCGGTCCTGAGCGTCGACAGGTCCCGCGGCCGGGCGCTGGCCAGCGCGATGCGCGTGAGGATGCGCTCAAGGTCGCCGCTGCCCGACAGTGTCGACGCGATGCCGGCGTGGCGATGGTGATCGATCAGCGCGGCGACCGCCCCGTGTCGTCGCTGCAGCGGATCGCGCTCGCGCAGCGGCTGGATCAGCCAGCGCCGGAGCTCGCGTCCTCCCATGGGTGTAGCGGTGCGGTCGACGAGCGCGATCAGCGTGTTCTCGCTGCGCCCGTCGGGATGCCGGTCGATCTCGAGATGGCGCCGCGTGGCGGCGTCCAGCAACAGGTGGCGGCTGTGCCGTTCCATTCGCAGACCGGTGATGTGCGGCAAATCGCCGGCGAGCATTTCCCGGGCGTATCCCAGCAGCGCTCCTGCCGCGGCCACGCCGGCACCGGGTTGTTCGATGCCGAAACCGGCCAGGTCCTGGACGCCGAACTGGGTGCACAGGGTCCGGACCGCCGCGTCCAGATCGAACTCCCAGTCCGGCCGCCGGCGTCGTGCGGCGCCCTCGGCGGTTTCGAAAGGCATCGTCTCGGGATGCAGCAATTCGGCCGGCCGCAGTCGCTCCATCTCGGAAGTCAGCGCTTCGAGGCCGTCGGGCTCGCTGCAGCCGAGGCGGCCGCCGGCGAGATCCATCCATGCCAGGCCGTAGGCCTTTCCGTGGCGGCAGATCGCGGCCAGCAACCGGTCGCCGCGGTCTTCCAGCAGCGACTCCTCGGTGAGGGTGCCGGGCGTGACGATGCGAACGACCTTGCGCTCCACCGGCCCCTTGGCCGCATCCGGGTCGCCGATCTGCTCGCAGATGGCGACCGACTCGCCCTTGCGCAGGAGTCGCGCCAGGTAGGACTCGAGGGCGTGCACCGGGACGCCGGCCATCGGGATCGGCTCGCCGGCGGACTGACCGCGCGCGGTCAGCGTGATGTCCAGCAATTCGGCCGAGCGACGCGCGTCCTCGTAGAACAGCTCGTAGAAATCTCCCATCCGGAAGAACAGCAGGATGTCGGGATACTTCTCGCCGACCTCGGCCTTGATGCGCAGGTACTGCTGCATCAGCGGGGTGTGCTTGGGCTGGGCCTTGGAAGTCATCGCAAGGGCGGATCGATGTCGGCGGGCGGACGAACCGGAATGATACCGGTCGGCGTCGATGTGCGTGGGCGGGACGCCGGCGGGTAAAGAACCCGCTGAAAATTTCACCGGCGCTGTGCATGATGGCGATATGGAAACGCGAGTCGACGACGAGGGCCTGGGCCTGCGCGCCGCCGCCGTGGCGGCCGAGCTCAAGGCGCATGGCAGAGTGCTGGCACTGGCCGAATCTTGCACCGGCGGCTGGATTGCCAAGGTCTGCACCGACCTGCCCGGAAGCTCGGCCTGGCTGGACCGTGCGCTGGTGACGTATTCGAATCGCGCCAAGGCCGAGGAACTCGGCGTTGGCACGTCCAGCCTGCAGCGATTCGGCGCGGTCAGCGAGATCGTGGCCGCCGAGATGGCGCGCGGGGCGCGCAATGCCGCGCACGCCGATTTCGCGATCGCCGTGACCGGCATCGCCGGCCCGGAAGGCGGTTCGCCCGACAAGCCGGTGGGCACAGTCTGTTTCGGCTGGGTGGGTCCCGACGACGAGGCCGAAACCGAAACCCTGCTGTTTTCCGGCGATCGCGACGAAGTGCGCAGGAAGACGGTCGCGCACGCCCTTGACGGATTGCTGAACCGCCTGTGACGAAGGCCGAGACCCGGCGGCTTTTCTTCGCGCTCTGGCCCGACCCGGAAATCCGGGCGGCAATCGCCGACCGGCGGGAAGCGCTCGGTCGGCTTTCGAAACGGCGCGTGCCGCAGGTCAACCTGCATGCGACATTGCTGTTTCTCGGCGACGTTCGGGGCGACCTCGTCGATTCGATCGCGTCGTCCGCCGAAGACGTTCGAGGGAGCCCGTTCGGGATGAACCTGGACCGGTTCGGCTGGTTCGCCCGTGCGCGCGTGGTCTGGCTGGGCGGCCCTGCGCCCGCGACCGGGAAGGAGCTGGTCGCGGACCTGGCGGCTGCGATGGCGAGCATCGGCGTTCAGGCCGATCGGCGTCCGTGGGTCCCGCACGTCACGCTGTTCCGGAAGGTCGCCGGCAGACCGGTGCTACCGGAACCCGTTCAAATTCACTGGCCGGTCGAGGAATTCGCGCTCGTCGAGTCGATTCCGGGCCGTCCTTATCAGGTTTTGAGAACCTGGCCCCTACAATGAGCCTCGAACATCGCGCAAACCGGCCCCGGGCGTAGGAAATCCGGACGGATGGGGGTAGGAAATCGCCCCGGAGGCCGTCGGGCCGGTAGCCATTGCGCGACCCTGTGAGATAATTCGACCAAGACCAAGATCCCGACACCGGGCGGAGAGAATTCAACCGTGGACGACAATCGCAAGAGAGCACTTTCGGCGGCGCTCAGCCAGATCCAGAAGCAGTACGGCAAGGGCGCGATCATGCGCATGGGCGACGACACCGGGGCTCGCGACGTCCCGGTGATCTCCACCGGCTCGCTGTCGCTGGACCTTGCCCTCGGCATCGGCGGATTGCCCACCGGCCGTGTGATCGAGATCTACGGCCCCGAGTCCTCGGGCAAGACGACGCTGACGCTGCACGCGGTGGCGGAGGCGCAGAAGGCCGGCGGCACGGCGGCGTTCGTCGATGCCGAGCACGCGCTGGATCCCACCTACGCCGGCAAGCTTGGCGTCAACGTCGACGACCTGCTCGTCTCGCAGCCCGACACCGGCGAACAGGCGCTGGAAATCACCGACATGCTGGTGCGCTCCGGCGCCGTCGACATCGTCGTCGTCGACTCGGTCGCGGCGCTGACCCCCAAGGCCGAGATCGAGGGCGAGATGGGCGACTCACATGTCGGCCTGCAGGCCCGGCTGATGAGCCAGGCGCTGCGCAAGCTCACCGGAAACATCAAGCGGACCAACTGCATGGTGGTCTTCATCAACCAGATCCGGATGAAGATCGGCGTGATGTTCGGTTCGCCCGAGACGACGACGGGCGGCAACGCGCTGAAGTTCTACTCGTCGGTCCGGCTGGATATCCGCCGCATCGGGGGACTGAAGCGCGGCGACGAGGTCATCGGCAACGAGACCCGCGTCAAGGTCGTCAAGAACAAGATGGCGCCGCCGTTCCGGCAGGCCGTGTTCGAGATTCTCTACGGCGAGGGGATTTCCCGGGAAGGCGAGCTGATCGAGCTGGGCGTAGAGCACAAGATCATCAACAAGTCCGGCGCATGGTACAGCTACGGCGACGACCGGATCGGGCAGGGCAAGGACAACGTCCGCCAGTTCCTCAGGGACAACCCCGAGATGGCCGACGAGATCGACAAGAAGGTCCGCGAGAAGCTGATGCCCAAGCCCGAGCCGACCGAGGGCGGAGAGGCCGAGGCGGCGACCGAGGAAAGCGCGGAATAACGCGTGGCCCCGGGGCGCGAGCCGACGACGCCCGAGGTTCGCGAGGCGGCCGTCCGCCTGTTGTCCAGGCGTGAGCATTCCCGGCTGGAACTGCGCACCAAGCTCGTCGGCAAGGGTTGGCCCGAAGATCTCGTCGATGTCGCCGTCACCGAACTGGCCGATGCCGGACTGCAGTCCGACGAGCGCTTCGCCGAGTCGTTCGCACGTCAGCGCGCCGAGCGCAGCTACGGTCCGCGTCGGATCCGGGCCGAACTGACGCAGCGCGGCATCGATTCGGCCGAGGCCGCTCGTGCCATCGAGGCGCTGGACGTCGATTTCCGTGAACTCGCCGCCGATTTCTACCGGCGCAAGTACGGCAGCGATGAAACGGAATTGTCGTTCTCGGAGCGGGCCAGGCGTTCCCAGGCGCTGTATCGGCGCGGTTTCGAGGCCGAGCACATTCGCGCTCTGGTCTGACGGGCCCCAGCATCGGAAAATTCCTACATCGCGTCAGAATTTTCCTACCCTGAACCGCCGCATTTCCTCCCTCGATCCGCGCGATTTGCCGATTCGGGCAGCAAGGCGCGCCGCTAGGCTGAACGCACTCGTTGGTGGGGTGACCCGGGAGCCTACCGGCTTCCGGGCTTCGGGCGGCACGCGGACTTCACTCTGATCGCGTGCCGCCCTTTTTCGTTTCCTGGCTGCTGTCCAGGCTCGGTATCGTCGTTCGACCTTTGGATTCCAGCATCCAAAGCCTCTGGGCCCCGCATCGAGTCCGGGGCGACATGATGAAAGAACCACCAGTCCTGTCGCCCCGGCCATCGAGCCGGGACCCGGCGACCTTTTGCAGGCGAG
>JBPRGD010000245.1:0-1599 GCA_051428125.1 Candidatus Wenzhouxiangella sp. M2_3B_020 | reverse complement strand
TCGGGTGGTGCATGGCCCGGTGCGTCCAGTAGAAGTACGTGTCATGGAGGAACAGGTAGACGAGCACGCTGACCGGGATCCACCACAGCGGATATGCGGCGGCGTCGGTGTAGACGGCCGTGCCGCCGAGCTTCCAGAGCTCGATGACGACCGCGGCCGGCGCGGCGTAGATGAACGACGACAGCAGCGACCACCGGATCTCCCGGCGCACGGTGCCGCGCTTCGGCTGCCCGTGCATCAGCTTGATGGCCCGGACCTTTTCCGGGTCGCGGCCCCAGAGCAGCCAGTAGAACAGCCCCGAGATCATCAGGTAGCGCGCGGCGATGATGGCCGTCAACCCGAGGAACGTGACGGCCAGCGAAACCGGCGGAATCTGCGCGACGAGGTCCATGAGTTCGATTGTATGCCAGGGCGGGCCGGCGCCCGTCAACGGCACCGAAGCCGCCGCGGCGGCGCCGACGACACGTTCGCGTGCCGCGCTGCGAACGCGGCAACGTGATTTATCATGGCGGTTCTTTCCACGGAATGCCCGCCATGCCCAGCTTCGATGTCGTTTCCGAGGTCGACCACCACGAGATCGCCAACGCGGTCGACCAGGCCAATCGCGAGGTCTCGACCCGGTTCGACTTCAAGGGCACCGATTCGTCATTCGAGATCGACGGCAACACGATCGCGCTGAAGACCGAGTCGGAGTTCCAGCTCGGGCAGATGCTGGACATCCTCTACGGCAAGCTGTCCAGGCGCGGCGTCGACCTGGACTGCGTCGAGGCGGACGAGCCCGAAGTCATGGCCAAGACCGCGACGCAGAAGGTGACGATCCAGGAAGGCATCGACACCGAGCTGGCGAAGAAGATCGTCAAGATGGTCAAGGGCTCGAAGCTCAAGGTGCAGGCCGCGGTCCAGGGCGAGCAGGTGCGCGTGACCGGCAAGAAGCGCGACGATCTGCAGGCGGCGATGAAGCTGCTGCGGGAGGGCGAGCTCGGGCAGCCGTTGCAGTTCAAGAATTTCCGGGATTGACCCAGGGCCCGTGAACGTCTCGATTGCCTACGACGGCGAGTGTCCGGTCTGCCGGCATGTCGTGCGGGCGAGCCGGCTGCGCGATCGCTCGGCCACCCTGGAGTTGCTCGACGCACGGCGCGATCGGCTCGACGACGTCCAGGGACGGGACCTGCGCGATCTCGATCTCGACGAGGGCTTCGCGGTGGTCGTCGACGGCGAGGTGCATCACGGCGCCGACGGCGCCCGCGTGCTCGCCGGCCTCACCCAGCGACGAGGCGCGGCGTTCCGGCTGTTTCAATGGCTGGTGCGCAGCGAGCGGCGAAGCCGGTTCTGGTATCCGGTGCTTCGATCCGGGCGGAACGTGTTGCTGCGCGTTCTCCGGGTCCCGAAGATCGGAAAGTCGTGATCGCATGGTTCCTCGGCGACGGCGCGCCGACCTATCTGGACCGCCGGGTTTCGCCGTGACGTTTCGGCTCAGCCGGCGTACCGGGAGGCCGGCTCGCTGACCCGGTCGGGGCGGCTGTTGGCGCGTAGCCAGTCGGCAAGTTCGGGTTCGGAGATTTCGCCAGCCGCCAGCCGGATCATGGTTCGGTACCGGTC
>JBPRGD010000244.1:0-2199 GCA_051428125.1 Candidatus Wenzhouxiangella sp. M2_3B_020 | reverse complement strand
CCTGAGGTTCGACAGCGGCATGGACGGAGAGGCGCTGACCCGGCTGATCCGGGCCGTGGAAGCGGCGTGATCGGGCCGGGCACGGGGGTCCGGGTCTACCTCGCCTGCGGCGCCACCGACATGAGGAAGGGCATCGCCGGTCTCTCGGCCATGGCCCAGGACGTTCTGCGCCAGAAGCCCGCGAGCGGCGCGGTCTTCGCGTTTCGGGGACGCCGGGGTGATCGTTTGAAACTGCTCTACTGGGACGGCCAGGGCTTTTGCCTCTATTACAAGGTGCTCGAACGCGGTCGCTTTCCCTGGCCGAACACCGAGGCCGGGGTCGCGCGCCTGACCTCGGCACAGCTGGCCATGCTGTGGGAAGGGATCGACTGGCGGCGACCGGACTGGGGTGCGCCGCCGGCCCGGGTGGGATGATTTACCCATCTGTTTTGGCGTGTTTTTATGGCGCTGACTGGGGTGCAGTGGTAGACATGGGCATGTCGACTTCCGCCCCTGATTTGCCCGACGATCCCGCCATCCTGAAGGCGATGATCGTTGCCTTGCGGACGGAGAATGCGCAGATCACGGCCACGTTGCGGGCACACGACCTGCTGGTCCAGGCGCTGCGTGTGCGGATCGCCAAGCTGAAGAAGCAGGCCTTCGGGAAGAGCTCGGAAAAGATCGAGCGCGAGATCGAACAGCTTGAACTGGCCCTCGAGGATTTGCAGGTGGCGATGGCCGAGGCGGAGGACACGCCCCCGGACGACGAGGACGCGCCGGACACCGAAGACCAGGGCCCGGCAACCGCCGAGCGCGGGCAACGCCGCCGTCCGAAGGTCTCGAAGGATACGCCGCGCGAACGCCGTGAACTCGATCCCGGCGACAGCTGCCCGGACTGCGGCGGCGAACTGCGCGTGGTCGGCGAGGATGTCAGCGAACTGATCGACATGATCGCGGCGCAGCTGAAGGTGATCGAGATCGCCCGGGTCAAGAAGTCCTGCCGGCGCTGCGAAAGGATGGTCCAGGAGCCTGCGCCGAGCCGTCCCATTCCGCGGAGCATGGCCGGTCCGAACCTGCTGGCCTACGTGCTGACCTCCAAGTTCGACGACCACGTTCCGCTCTACAGGCAGAATGAGATCTTCGCCCGCATGGGTGCGGATATTCCGGACACGACCCTGGTGGACTGGTGCGGCGGGGCGATGAAGACGCTGGCGCCGTTGATCGAGAAGATCGAGGCCGAGATCATGTCCAGCGATCTGCTCCATGCAGACGACACCCCGATCCGGGTGCTCGATCGCTCTCGACGGGACAAGGGGCTGGGCAAGGGCGTCAAGCAGGGCCGTATCTGGACCTATGTGCGCGATCAGCGACCTTGGGCAGGCCAGGACCCGCCGGGCGCGGTCTACTACTTCTCGCCCGACCGGAAGGGCGAGCATCCCCGGAAGCACCTCGAAATGAGCAGCGGTATCCTGCAAGCGGACGCCTATACCGGCTTCAAGGAGCTGTACGAGCGCCGCGCGGACGGCACCGTGCAGTTCCGCGAGGCTGCGTGCTGGGCACATCTGCGCCGCGATTTCCACGACGTCTGGACATCCACCAGATCCGAAATCGCGAAAGAGGCCCTCGACCGGATCGGCAAGCTCTACGATATCGAGCGCCGGATCGCCGGCCAGTCCGCCGAGGTTCGGCGCGCCGTCCGGCAGGACAAGTCCAAACCACTGGTCGAGGCGTTCCGCACCTGGGCCGAACGCCAGCTCACCCGCATTCCCGGCAAAAGCGACCTTGCCAAGGCGTTCCGCTATGGGCTTGGCCGGTGGGACTCCTTCTGCCTGTTTCTCGACGACGGGCGCGTGGCCATAGACAACAATCCCGCGGAGCGTGGCATGCGGCCGATCGGCGTCGGCCGCCGCAACTGGCTCTTTGCCGGCTCGGATACCGGCGGCGAAACCCTCGCCCGCGCCATGACGATCATCGAGACGGCCAAGATGAACGACCTCGACCCGCAGGCCTACCTCGCCGACGTCCTCGACCGCATCCACGATCACAAGATCAATCGGCTCGCCGAATTGCTGCCGTGGAACTGGGCTCCCGCGAGCCAGTCGCACAGCCAGGCAGCGTGATGGCCGCAACGACCTACGTCTGTTCCATCGCCCACGTGGCCACCCGCCTGGGCGAGGACCCCGAACTTCTCGAGGCCATCGTCAGCAACGACGACAACCT
>JBPRGD010000243.1:0-4580 GCA_051428125.1 Candidatus Wenzhouxiangella sp. M2_3B_020 | reverse complement strand
GCGGCCGGCCACGCGGATGCGGATCCCCTGCGCTCCGGCGCGCATCGCTGCGGAGAGCGACTGCTTCATCGCGCGGCGGAAGGAGATGCGTCCCTCCAGCTGCTGAGCGATGTTCTGCGCCACGAGGCTGGCGTCCAGCTCCGGACGCTTGATCTCGCTGATGTTGATCTGGATGTCCTTGTTGGTGAGCTTCTTGAGCTCCTCGCGCAGCTTCTCGACCTCCGAGCCGCCGCGGCCGATCACGACGCCCGGCCGACTCGTGTGCAGCGTCAGGATGACGCGCTTCGGCGTGCGCTCGATGACGGTGCGGCTGAGACCGGCACGGCTCAGACGAGCCGACAGGTACTGGCGGATCTCCTCGTCCTCGACGAGCTTCTCCGGAAGATCGTTCTCAGCATACCAGTTGGAATCCCAGCCGCGGATGACACCGAGGCGGAAACCGATTGGATGTGTTTTCTGACCCATAACGTGGTTTCGTTGGTAAGGCTTGGTTCTCGGTTCTCCGCCCCCCGGCGCGGTTGCCGAGACACGAGAACCAAATGAGGTGAGCAGACGCTCAGGCGTCCATGTCTTCGTAGAGGGGCGCGGCCACGACCACCGTCAGGTGGCTCGTGCGCTTCTTGTAGGGCGCCGCCCGTCCGCGGGCTGCGGGACGGAACCGCTTGAAGCTCGTCCCCTCGTCGACGCGGATCTCGCGCACGACCAGCTCGTCGTCGTCGAAACGCTCGTCCGGGTGCTGGTCCATCAGGTTGTGCACCGCCGAGCGAATCGTCGATTCGACGACGCGCGTGGCACGGTGCGGGAGGAAGTTGAGGGCGCCGAGCGCCTCGGGCACGGACTTGCCGCGCACAACGTTCACTACCGTCCGCAGCTTGCGGGGCGCGGTGCGTACGTGTTTGTTAACAGCTCTGGCTTCCATGTCGGTACACTTTCTTACGGGATGCGGGGTGCTCGTTGCGGGCTTCTTCGCAGCCCCGCAACGCGTTCGCTAGGATTGAGTCGGGGCGGCTTAGCGGCCCGTCCGCTTGTCGCCCTTCGAGCGGGCGTGACCGCGGAAGGTGCGCGTCGGCGCGAACTCGCCGAAACGGTGACCGACCATGTTCTCCGAGACGTAGACGGGAATGAACTGCTTCCCGTTGTGAACGGCGACGGTATGCCCGACGAAGTCCGGCGTAATCATCGACGACCGGCTCCAGGTCTTGATCACCTTCTTGTCGTCCTTGCTGTTCAGACGGTCTACCTTCCGCTGCAGCTTGTAGTAAACGTAGGGTCCTTTACGGAGTGAACGTGCCATAACGGTTTCTCAAATTGGAATGACGGGGTGCGCTCGCCGGAGGGATCAGCCGCGCTTCTTCTGATTGCGGCGACGGACGATGTACTTGTCCGACTTCTTCGAGCGCTTGCGCGTCTTGAAGCCCTTGGCCGGGACGCCTTTGCGGGAACGGGGATGTCCACCGGAGGCGCGACCTTCGCCACCACCCATCGGGTGATCGACCGGGTTCATCGCCACACCACGCGTCTTCGGACGCACGCCGAGCCAGCGACGACGGCCGGCTTTGCCGAGGTCGATGTTCATGTGGTCGGGGTTGCTCGTCGTGCCGATCGTGGCACGGCACTGAGCCGGCACCATGCGGGTCTCGCCGCTGGGCAGCTTCAGCGTGGCGAAGCGGCCTTCCCGCGCCGTCAGCTGAGCATACGTGCCCGCCGAGCGCGCCATCTGTGCGCCCTTGCCAGGCTTCATCTCGATCGCGTGCACCGTCGAACCGACCGGGATGTTGGCCAGCGGCAGGCAGTTGCCCGCGTTCGGCGCCACGTCCGGGCCGCTCTCGAGGGTGTCTCCGACGGAGATCTCGTTCGGAGCGATGATGTAGCGCTTCTCTCCATCGGCGTAGACCAGCAGGGCGATGCGCGCCGAGCGGTTCGGGTCGTACTCGATGGACGCCACCTTCGCCGGCACGCCGTCCTTGCGGCGCTTGAAGTCGATGATGCGGTAGCGCCGCTTGTGACCCCCACCCTGGTGACGCACCGTCATGCGTCCGTGGTTGTTGCGGCCGCCCTTCTTCTTGACCGGGGCGAGCAGGCTCTTCTCAGGCTCCGTCTTCGTGATGTCGTCGAAGGCCGAGACCGAGCGCTGACGCTGGCTGTTCGTATTCGGTTTGAGTTTCTTGATCGCCATAATCTGTTAGCTGGTTTTGGGCATACGTGCTGCGTCGCGTGCGACGAGCTTTGCGCCCGGATCGGCGCCGCCGGGGCGGCGCGACCTCAGATGTTTTCAAAGAAGTCGATCTCTGCACTGTCCGGCTTCAGGGAAACGATCGCCTTCTTGTACATCGGCGTACGTCCCTGAACCATGCCGCTCTTCGTGAACTGGCGGCGCAGGCGGCCGCGCTGGATCATCGTGCGGACCTTGGCAACCTTCGCGCCAGGATATTCCCGCTCGATCGCCTGCCGGATCTCGGTCTTGTTCGCGCGCTTGTCGACGACGAAGGCGTACTTCCCCTGCTCCATGAGCTGGGTCGTCTTCTCCGTCACGAGCGGGCGGATGAGTGTGTCTCGTGCCATGATAAACTGTTCGTTTTAGGGTTCGCAGATCGAGGCCCGGCTTTACGCCGCGACCGCCGTGCCGAGCGTCTCGTTGAGCTGCTGCAGGCCGCCTTCCTGAATGACGATCAGGTCGGCATCGAGCAGGTCGAAGGTCGAGGCGTTGCGCGCCTCGTGCACCTTCACCTTCGGCATGTTGCGGCTCGAACGGAAAACGTTCGGCGAGTTCTCCGAGGTGAGCACGAGCACCTTCTTCTCAGACGCATCGAAGGCGCCGACCAGGTCGCGCAGCTTCGCAGTCGAGGGCGCCTCGAAGGTGAAGTCTTCCACCACGCGCACCGCCTCTTCCTGCGCCTTGTAGGTCAGCGCGGAAGCGCGGGCGAGCCGCTTCGTCTTCCGGTTCAGGTTCAGGCGGTACTTCCGCGGGCGGGCGCCGTGTGCGCGGCCACCCGTCTTGCGGATCGGCGACTTGGCGTCACCGGCACGCGCCATACCCGTGCCCTTCTGGCGGTAGAGCTTGCGCGTGGAACCGGCCTTCTCGTTGCGTTCCTTCGTCTTGTGCGTTCCCTGCCGGGCGTGGGCCTGAATGCGGCGCACGTCGAGCCAGATCGCGTGGTCGTTCGGCTCGATGCCGAAGACCGTCTCCTCGAGCGTAGCCGAGCGTCCGGCCTCGGTCCCGTCGAGCGTGTAAACTGGGGTGTCCATATCGGATAAATGGGTTTCGTCGTGAACGAGTACGTGCCTGAGAGGGATGCTCAGACGCGCGGCTGCTTGAGGATCTCTACGTAGTTGCCTTTGGCGCCCGGCACCGAGCCCTGGATCAGGATGGCGTTCTGGTCCGGGATGATCTTGACCACGCGCAGGTTCTTGATCGTCGCGCGGCTGTTGCCGGTCCGCCCGGCCATCCGCATCCCCTTGAAGACGCGGGAGGGATCACTTGCCGCCCCGATCGAACCCGGAGCGCGCTCGCGGTTGTGCTGGCCGTGCGTCTGCTCGCCCACGCCGCTGAACCCGTGGCGCTTGACGACGCCCTGGAACCCTTTACCTTTCGAGGTCCCGGCGACGCTTACCAGCTCGCCCACCTCGAAGAGATCCTCGGGGCGCACCTCGTCTCCGAGCCCGACCTCGAGCTCGAAGTTGCGAAACTCGCTGACGCGCGCCTTCGGAGAGGTGCCCGCCTGGTCGAAGTGACCCACGAGCGCCTTGGAGACGTTCTTCGCCTTCTTCTCGCCGTAGGCAAGCTGCACGGCGTCGTATCCATCTTTCCCGTCAGCCGTCTTGACCTGGGTCACGACGTTCGGACCGGCCTCCACGACGGTGCAGACGACCTGGCGTCCGCTCTCGTCGAAGATGCTGGTCATACCGACCTTCTTTCCTATGATTCCGCTCATTGTAATCTGTGTCTGTGGCTGCTGGGCAGCCGGATTAAATTAAGCGTGCGGGTGCTGGCTGCGAAGCGTGCGCCGTAGCGCAGGGAGCTTCGAGATCGCCAACGTCACACTTTGATCTCGACGTCCACGCCGCTCGGAAGCTCGAGCTTCATCAGAGCGTCGACCGTGTCGCTGTTCGAAGAGAGGATGTCGATCAGGCGCTTGTGCGAGCGCCGTTCGAACTGCTCCCGGCTCTTCTTGTCGACGTGCGGACCGCGCAGGACGGTGTAGATCTTCTTCGCCGTCGGCAGCGGGATCGGGCCGGAAACGACCGCGCCCGTCTGCTTGACCGTGCGAATGATCTTCTCCGCACTCTTGTCGATCAGCGTGTGATCGTACGACTTAAGTTTGATGCGAATCTTCTGGCTGGCCATAATCTTGTAGCTATCAGCATTCAGCGGTCAGCGCTCAGCAGCCAGCGTCAACCTTGCGGCTGGCGCTGACCGCCGATCACTGAGAGCTTTCTATTTAGTCGAGGATCTTCGAGACGACGCCGGCACCGACGGTGCGGCCGCCCTCGCGGATCGCGAAGCGGAGGCCTTCCTCCATCGCGACCGGCTGGATCAGCTTCACCTTGAAGGTGGCGTTGTCGCCCGGCATCACCATCTC
>JBPRGD010000242.1:0-2201 GCA_051428125.1 Candidatus Wenzhouxiangella sp. M2_3B_020 | reverse complement strand
TCGGCGCCGATGCGCTCGGCCAGGTCGCCGGTGCGGGTTCCGGTTTCCAGCGCTTCGATGCGCCAGTCGCCGGCGTGGTCGGTCGCGACGGCGTAGCCGGTGTTGCGCGGATCGACGGCGGCGTCGATGCCGAGGATCTGGAGCCGGCCGGCTTTCGTTGTCGTCATTCGAAACGGTCGCTACGGTGCCTCGCCGCACGACTGCTCGAGATTTTCGACGCGCGCGCGAAGGTCCGAGGCGACCCGGATGACCGCGTCGACCAAGGCGTTGTCGATTTCGAGGCGGCCCTCGTACTCGGCCAGATTGCGCGTACGATGCGCTTGGTCCAGCACCCGCCACTTGCTCGAGTCGAGCTCGACCGTGTGCTGGAGGCATTGAAATACCACGTAGCGGTTCTCCGATCTGAATTCATGCCAGCGAAGTGCCGCTAGTGAAAGCGCGTGCGCGGCGTTATACGCAAGATCGAATCGACTCTCGAGGCTGAGCTCCGGGCGCTCTGCGTCGCGAAGTCTGGCGATTCCCGACGACAGAAGTCCATCGAACTCCCGCTGCGAGAATGGCTGAGGCTGAAGCTGGCCGATACGCGCCAGGTTGTCGAGTTTTTCCCGTGTCACCCGATCTCTCCCATCAGCACGATGAACTCGCCTGCCAGCACATCAGCCAGAAACGGACTCCCTTCATCCCGGCGGCGCCGGAATTCCTCGACCGTGTACAGCGTCGGATTGACCTTGCGGCCGACTGCCTGCTCGGCGTCCTCGAGCACCGAATAGACATCTTCGAGCAGCAGTTCGTCGGAGACGATCAGGACATCGATATCGCTGTCCGCACGATCCGTTCCCTTGGCCACCGATCCGTATACCAGTGCCAGCTCGATCCGGTCGCGCAGGGACTCGAGCGCTTTCCTGACCACTTCTGCCGGGCCGAACAGTTTTCGCGCAATTCCGCATAGCTCCTCATGGACCGGGGAGGCGGGATTCGCCCGATAGCGTTTGGGCCGACCCGATCCTTCCTGCAGCACGAGGCCGCTATCGACGAACCGCACGATCTCGCGTTGAACGGCGCCGGAGCCGGCCCGTGCCCGTTCGATCAATTCGCTGAGCGTGTACGCCTTTCCGGGCTGGGCAAAAAGGAGAGCCAGCATTTTCTGGCGCGTGCTGGAAAACAGCGCGTCGGCCATGCTCGAACCGGAATTCGCGGATTGCGTCATCGGGGCGGACGTGAAATGCCCATATCGGGTAATTAAATACCCAAATTGGGCAAATGTCAAGATCGGGCTCGCTCGCGGAGGTCCCGTCAAAGCGGGTTGCAAGGATCGAAGCGGTCGACCAGGACGTTGGTCTCGATCAGTCGAGCCACGCTGGTAGAGATCGGAATGGACTGGGCTAAGATCGATCCGAATCTCGACCGGGAAACACCGAATGCGAAACCTCGCGATTGCACTGTTGACTCTGTCGTTCTCCGCCGCGGCCGGCGCGCAGGCCGATCCTGCGGTGGAGGCGGCGCGGGAGTACCGGCAGGCCCACGAGGCCGGGATCCTGGCCGGCTATGCCGATTTCCTGCGGCTGCCGAACGTCGCCGCCGACCTCGACGACATCCGGCGCAACGCCGAGTGGCTGCGCGAGGCGTTCGCCGCGCGCGGCGTGGCGCTGGAGCTGCTGGAGCTCGACGGCGTGCCGCCGGTGGTGACCGTGCGCATCGACGTGCCGGATGCCGAGCGCACACTGGGCATCTACGTCCACTACGACGGCCAGCCGGTCGACGAGCGTAACTGGACGCACGATCCGTGGGAGCCGGTGCTCTATACCGCCGCGATGCACGAGGGCGGCGAGCCGCGGCCGTTTCCGGCGCCCGGCGAGCGCGTCGATCCCGAGGCGCGGCTGTACGCGCGCTCGGCCAGCGACGACAAGGCCCCGATCGGCGCGCTGCTGGCCGCGCTGGACGCATTGGACGAGGCCGGCCTGGCGATGACGTCGAACATCGTCTTTCTCTTCGACGGCGAGGAGGAGCGCGGCTCGCCGCACCTGGCCGAGTACCTGGACACCTACGGCGACCGCTTCGAAGGCGTCGACCTGTGGCTGTTCTGCGACGGGCCCGTGCACCAAAGCCGGCGGCCGCAGATCGTCTACGGCGTGCGCGGCGTCAGCGGCATGGAGGTCACCGTCTACGGCGCCAGGACCGGGCTGCACAGCGGGCATTACGGC
>JBPRGD010000241.1:0-13352 GCA_051428125.1 Candidatus Wenzhouxiangella sp. M2_3B_020 | reverse complement strand
GCAAGAGTTTTCAGTTTGAAGTTTTCAGTTTTCAGCAGGCTCGGAAAATCGGCGTCCAGTGCCTCGAAAGGGCGAAACGCCTGTATAAACTCTCGACGGGTCGCCGATTCAACCCAGCGGCCCAGCCGAGAAATGGGTTTGACCGCTGAAAACTGAAAACTTTCAGCTGAAAACCTTGCCCTCAGGCAAGCAACCCTTCCCCCCGCTCCAGCCTTCGCCGCAGCACGCTGTCGCGCGGGAAATGCCGGACCAGGAAGTCCATCTGGTCGGCGAGGATGCGCCGGCCCTGGAGGTAGACGTACTCGGCGTGGGTCGGCGCAAACGGAATGGCCAGCAGCTGCATGCCGGCCTCTTCGGGCGTTCGCGAGCCCTTGTGGTTGTTGCAGCGCTTGCACGCGGTCACGACGTTGGCCCAGGTGTCCTCGCCGCGCTGCGCCAGCGGCTGGACGTGGTCGCGGGACAGGTCGCGGTCGGCGAACCGGTTGCCGCAGTACAGGCAGAGGTTCTGGTCGCGGCGGAACAGCGCGCGGTTCGACAGCGGCGGAGTGTAGCCGTGGTAGAAATCGTTGCCGCCGGGATGCGCGCCCTGGGTCGCGAGGATCGCGTTGACCTCGACCGCGGTCCGGAGTCCGGTCTCGGCATTGATGCCGCCGTGCAGCGTGAACAACACCGAGCCCAGCGCGTAGCTGACCTGTTCGAGGCAGATCAGCCGCACGGCATCCTGGTAGCCGATCCACTCCAGCGGCATGCCGGAGACATCGGTTCGAAGTACCTGCTGGTGCAGCTGCAACATGTTGGACATCGATTTCCAGCAGACCACAGCATGTAGTGGTCTTGCATCTCGGCCCTGGCGCGTATCTTTGCCCGAACGCGCGCCGTTTGCAACCCCACGGTGCCGGCGTCGAGATGAACTTCCGATGACGGCGCGGCGGGCACCGGCGAGATGACGTTGAAACTTGCCGGCGCCGCTGCCATCCAAACGACGTCGACCGCCATCGAATTGCCGGAACCCGAAGCCATGAAACAAGCCTTGCTGACCACGCTGTTCGCGCTGACCGCCGCCTTGTCCGCCCATGCCGCGCTGCCGGCGGCGGTCGATGGCGAGCCGCTGCCGTCACTGGCGCCGGTGCTCGAGAAGGTGACGCCGGCGGTGGTCAACGTCTTCAGCTCCACGCGTGTGCAGGTACGCACCAGCCCGTTCTTCAACGACCCGTTCTTCCGCCGCTTCTTCGACGTGCCCAGCGTGCCGCGCGAGCGCGTCCAGCGCTCGCTGGGCTCGGGCGTCATCGTCGACTCCGAGGCCGGGCTGATCCTGACGAACAACCACGTCATCGACGACGCCGACGAGATCGCCGTGACGCTGGAAGACGGGCGTGAGTTCCAGGCCGAGTTCGTCGGCGCCGACCGCGAAACCGACCTGGCCGTCATCCGCATCGACGCAGACGATCTCGACGAACTGCCGCTGTTCGAGACCGACCAGCTCAAGGTCGGCGACTTCGTCGTCGCCGTCGGCAACCCGTTCGGCCTCGGCCAGACGGTGACGTCCGGTATCGTCTCGGCGCTGGGCCGCGCCGGACTGCGCGGGCTGGAGTACCAGAACTTCATCCAGACCGACGCGTCGATCAACCCGGGCAACTCCGGCGGCGCGCTGGTCAACCTGCGCGGCGAACTGGTCGGCATCAACACCGCGATCTTCACGCCCAGCGGCGGCAACGTCGGCATCGGCTTCGCGATCCCGGCGTCGACGGCGACCTACATCATGAATCAGCTCGTCGAGTACGGCGAAGTGCGTCGCGGCAGCCTTGGCATCGAGGTCCAGGGCCTGGACGACGAGTTGCGCGAGGCGCTGGATCTCGAGGGGCTGGACGGTGCGGTCATCACCGAGGTCGAGCCCGACAGCGCGGCCGAGGAAGCCGGCCTGATGCCGGGCGACGTCATCCTGTCGCTGAACCAGCGCGTCGTCGAGGGCACGCAGACGCTGCGCAACATCGAGGGCATGCTCCCGATCGGCCGCAAGGTGCGCATCGGCTACTGGCGCGACGGCCGTGAGCGCTCCGCGCGCGTCGAGGTCGTCGAGGACCTGGACACCCGGATCGCCGGCCAGCGCCTCGACGAGCGGCTCACGGGCGTCGAACTGGTCCGGGTGCCCGAGCGCTACGCCCAGCGCGGCTACCGCGGCGTCGTCGTCCAGGAAGTCCGGCGCAACACGCAGGCCTTCGAGGCCGGCCTGCGCGACGGCGACCTGATCGTCGCGGTGAACCGTGAACGGGTGGGCAACCTCGGCGACCTGCGCGCGCAGTTCCCGATCGCCGAGAGCCGCGAGCTGGCCCTCGAGATCCGCCGTCGCGGCCGGGGCTACATCGTGATGCTGGATTAGCCGGCGACCCCGGGAGCGGCGACGCGGCGCGCACGCGACGAGCGTGCGCAGTACAATCGAAAAACCGCGTCTTTCGAACACCCACCGGGGAGAGTTTTCATGCCGATCAAGGTTGCCATCAATGGCTACGGCCGCATTGGCCGCAACGTGCTGCGCGCGCTGTACGAGTACAAGCGCACCGACGACATCCAGATCGTCGCCATCAACGATCTGGGCGACCCGCAGACCAACGCCCACCTGACCAAGTACGACACCGCGCACGGCCCGTTCGATGCCGACGTCTCGGTCGAAGGCGACAAGATGCTGGTCAACGGCGGCCCGATCCAGGTGCTGGCCGAGCGCGACCCCTCCAAGCTGCCCTGGAAGGACATGGGCATCGACGTGGTCATGGAATGCACCGGCCTGTTCGCCAGCAAGGACAAGGCCTCGGCCCATCTCGAGGCCGGCGCCCGCAAGGTGCTGATCTCGGCCCCGGCCGGCAAGGACCTGCCGACCATCGTCTACGGCGTCAACCACGACAGCCTGAGCGACGGCGACGACGTCGTCTCCAACGCCTCGTGCACTACGAACTGCCTGGCGCCGCTGGTCAAACCCATCCACGACGAGATCGGCGTCGAGACCGGGCTGATGACGACCATCCACGCCTACACCAACGACCAGGTGCTCACCGACGTCTACCACAAGGACCTCAGGCGCGCCCGCTCGGCCACGATGAGCCAGATTCCCACCAAGACCGGTGCGGCCGCGGCCGTCGGCCTGGTGCTGCCCGAGCTCGACGGCAAGCTCGACGGCTTCGCGATGCGCGTGCCGACCATCAACGTCTCGGTCGTCGACCTGACGTTCATTGCCGGGCGCGAGACCAGCGTCGACGAGATCAACCAGACCGTCCGGAAAGCCGCCGAGGGCGAGCTGAAGGGCGTGCTGGGCTACAACGACGAGCCGCTGGTGTCCATCGACTTCAACCACAACCCGGCCTCGTCGACGTTCGACGCCGGGCTGACAAAGGTCAGCGGCCGCCTCGTCAAGGTGCTGGCCTGGTACGACAACGAATGGGGTTTCTCCAACCGCATGCTGGATACGGCCCTCGCCCTGTCCAAGGTGTAAGCCCTGCTGGAGGAAACGCCACACGAAAAAGCCCGGCCACCACGCCGGGCTTTTTTATAGGCGAACTGGCCAATCGGGTGGCCATTGATTGTGGGAGCGGCTTCCAAGCCGCGATGCCAGGGCCTGACATCCGCATTGCGGTCTGGAGCCGCTCCCACAGCGCCTTGGTCCTAGAGCTTCCGCCCCAGCTTGCGCTCCGCCAATCGTCGTTCCATCTTCTGAAACGGCAGCCGAATGGCCTCGAATCCAACGAGCCCCTGCAGGATCAGCGCCACGCCGACGACGCCGAACACCACGTAAAGCATGGGCCTGTCGAAGCCGTAGGCAATGAACAGACAGGCGGCCAGCACGAAATAAGTCGACACCGCGCCGGTCAGGAAGTCCTTGACCTCCTTGGCGTAGATCATCGCTTCGATCTCTTCTTCCTCGGGCTTTTCCTTTTCAGACATGCCGTCCTCCGAAGTGAAAGTGGAACAATCCACCTCGAACACCGCCGCCAGCGCCTTCGCCGTCTCCAGGCTCGGGTTGTGTCCGCGCTCCAGCCGTTGGATGGTGCGCACCGTCACGCCGGTGAATTCAGCAAGCTGGTCCTGTGACCAGCCGCGCCGTAGCCTGAGTTTCCGGACGATCATCCTGAAGCTCCTTGCGTTCGAGGTGCGCCTATCCTCACCGAACCTCCGAAGAATGAACACGACACGAATCCGAAATCTACCCGAAACGGCGGCGCCACGCGCGAAGCACGAGCCCCGGTGGCCCCGGCGAGCGATGCGCACCGGGCCGTCGAAGGCTCGCCCGGCTTGACGCGAGCTCGCCCGCGCTGCCCGGAAATCCGCCCCGAAGGCTCTTTCGCTATGGCAACCCCGCGCGGAATCTGGCAACCTTCCAGTCAGGAGCCGAGCGCCGGATATCGCCCCTCCATCGACCCGATCGACCGGTGCTCGAACCCGTCGCTGCCTGCTGAAAAACTCAAAACTCAAAACTGAAAACTTTCCTCCGATGAAAACCCTCGACCAGATCGACGTCAAAGACAAACGCGTACTCATCCGCGCCGACCTCAACGTGCCCATTCGCGAAGGCCAGGTCACGTCCGATGCCCGCATCAAGGCCTCGCTGCCGACGATCCGCCAGGCGCTGGACGGCGGCGCCGCGGTCATGGTGATGTCGCACCTGGGCCGGCCCGACGAGGGCCGACCCGACGACGCGCTCTCGCTGCGTCCCGTTGCCGACCGGCTTTCCGATCTACTGGGCACGCCGTGCGAGCTGGCCACCGACTGGATCGACGGTGTCGATGCCGAGACCGGCAAGGTCGTGCTGCTCGAGAACGTCCGGTTCCTCGAGGGCGAAAAGGCCAACGACGACGCGCTGGCGAAGAAGATGGCCGCGCTGTGCGACATCCTCGTGATGGATGCTTTCGCCACCGCGCACCGCGCCCAGGCGTCCACCGAGGGCGTGATCCGGCACGCGGCCGAAGCCGTGGCAGGGCCGCTGCTGGCTGCCGAGGTCGCCGCGCTGGACAAGGCCCTGTCCGACCCGGCACGGCCGCTGGTCGCCATCGTCGGCGGCTCCAAGGTCTCGGGCAAGCTGGAAGTCCTGGAAGCGCTGATCGACAAGGTCGACCAGCTCATCGTCGGGGGCGGCATCGCCAACACGTTCCTCGCTGCGGCCGGCCACCGGATCGGCAAATCGCTGCACGAGGCCGACCTCGTCGACAAGGCCCGCGAGCTCATGAAGCGCGCCGAGGACAAGGGCGCGACGATTCCGCTGCCCACGGACGTGCTGGTCGCCGAGCGCTTCCACCAGGAGGCCCACGCCGCACTGCGCGACGTCGACCGCATCCATCCCGACGAGATGATCCTCGACATCGGTCCCGAAACGGCGGGAAAGCTCGTCACGCTCATCAAGGAGGCCGGTACCGTCGTCTGGAACGGACCCGTCGGGGTGTTCGAATTCGAGAGCTTCCACTCCGGCACGCAGGCCATCGCCCACGCCGTGTCGGCCTGCAAGGGATTCACGCTCGCAGGCGGCGGCGACACGATCGCGGCCATCGAGAAGTTCGGCGTCGGCGAACGCATCGACTACATCTCGACGGCCGGCGGTGCATTCCTCGAGTACATCGAGGGCAAGGAGCTGCCGGCGCTGAAGGCGTTGAAGGGCTAGGCGTTTCGTCGATCCCGTGGGAGGCAGCCCCGGCTGCCGATGAATGCGCCCGGGCGATTCATCGCAAGCCGGAGGTCGCTCCTACGAAAGATGGGCGATGACCGCCCGGGCGATTCATCGCGACCTGGAGGTCGCTCCTACGAAAGATGGGCGACGACCGCCCGGGCGATTCATCGCGACCTGGAGGTCGCTCCTACGAAAGATGCGCGACGACCGCCCGGGCGATTCATCGCGAGCTGGAGGTCGCTCCTACGAAAGATGCGCGATGACCGCCCGGGCGATTTATCGCGAGCTGGAGGTCGCTCCTACGAAAGATGCGCGATGACTGCCCGGGCAGATCGACGCGCCGCCGACGGAATGCCTGACCGTTTCGGGTAGGTCGGCGCGCCGTCGCCGACGGGATCTTCGACCCTCTGGAATGCAGGGACCGGCATTGCCTTGCATTCCCGGCGACCTCTTCTATAGTCTGGAGCTTCATGCGCCGCGTCGCGACGAACTCGCCGCGACGCATTCTCGTTCGCATCTCGACCGACAAGGAGCACAGGTTTCGTGCAACCGACCCAGGCGATCGACGGACTCTGGCCGCTGGCCGCCTACGCGATCGCCGCGATACTGCTGATCGCGCTGCTGCTGGGTCTCTCGTGGCTGCTCGGCGAGCGCTCCGACCGGCCGTCGGCCGGCCGTGGCCGCGACGAGCCGTACGAATCGGGCGTCGTTTCGGTGGGCTTCGGGCGGTTCCGGATCTCGGCGCACTTCTACGTCGTCGCGATGCTGTTCGTGCTGTTCGACCTCGAGATCGTCTACCTGATCGCCTGGGCGATCGCGTGGGACGCGCTGGGCTGGCACGGCTACTGGGGCGTCGTGGCGTTCGTCGCCATCCTCGTTGCAGGCCTCGTCTACGAGTGGCGGGTCGGTGCGCTGGACTGGGCGCCGCGCGGCCGCGAGGTACCGCCCATCCGAAGGCCGGTCACGCTGCGCACGCCGGGTGACGAGGCGTGAAGTGGCACCTGTCGAAGCCCGGCGAGTCCGGGAGCGGGTCCGGCTTCGACGAGGCCGTGCGCCGCAACGTGCTCACGGCAAACCTCGAGCACGTCGTTGCGTGGTGCCGCAAGTATTCGCTTTGGCCGTTCAACTTCGGGTTGTCGTGCTGCTACGTCGAGATGACGACGGCGTTCACGTCGCCGCACGACATCGGCCGCTTCGGCGCGGAGGTGCTGCGCGCCTCGCCGCGCCAGTCCGACGTCATCGTGATCTCCGGCACCGTGTTCAAGAAGATGGCACCGGTCATCCAGCGGCTGTACGACCAGATGCTCGAGCCGAAGTGGGTGATCTCGATGGGCTCGTGCGCGAACTCCGGCGGCATGTACGACATCTACAGCGTCGTCCAGGGCGTCGACGAGTTCCTGCCGGTCGACGTCTACGTCTCCGGCTGCCCGCCGCGGCCCGAGGCGCTGCTGCAGGGCCTGACGATGCTGCAGGAACAGGTCGCCGACGAGCGCCGGCCGCTGAGCTGGACCATCGACGGTGCCGGCGTGCGCACCGCCGAGCGCCCGGCGAACCGGCCCGAAAAGCGCCGCGAGAACGCCGGGATCGACCGCCTCCGCCCGCCGGACGAGGTCTGAGCGCGCGCATGGGCGAGACGTCCGCGGCCGAAACCCGGGACCCGGTCCGCGCCGCGCTCGAGGCCTTCGGCTCCGATACGCTGGTGCGCCAGGACACGGCCGACGGCATCCCGACGCTGTGGATCGATGCCGCCCGGGTCGGCTCGCTGCTGCGCTTCTTCCGCGACGACGTCGACCGGCCCTATCGCATGCTGTACGACCTCACGGCCATCGACGAGCGGCTGCGCAACAATCGGCGCGGCCAGCCCGACAGCGAGTGCACCGTCGTCTACCACCTGCTGTCGCTGGAGCGCGATGCCGAGGTCCGGGTCAAGGTCGCGCTGAACGGAAAGTGGCGGGTGCCTTCGGTGATCGACGTGTTTCCGAACGCCGACTGGTACGAGCGCGAGGTCTTCGACCTGTTCGGCGTGGCCTTCGACGGCCACCCGCACCTCGAGCGCATCATCATGCCGCCGACCTGGGACGGCCATCCGCTGTTGAAGGACCACCCGGCGCGCGCGACCGAGATGGGCCACTACGAGCTGCCCGACGAGCGCCTCGAGGCCGAGCAGGAGGCGATGCGCTTCCGGCCCGAGGACTGGGGCATGAAGTCCGGGCGCGACGGCGCCGAGATCCTGTTCCTGAACATGGGTCCGGTGCACCCCAGCGTCCACGGCGTGTTCCGCATCGTGCTGCAGCTCGACGGCGAGGAGATCCTCGACTGCGTGCCCGAGATCGGCTTCCACCATCGCGGCGCCGAGAAGATGGGCGAGCGCCAGACCTGGCATTCGTACATCCCCTACACCGACCGTGTCGACTACGTCGGCGGTGTCATGAACAACTTTCCCTACGTGCTCGCCGCCGAGAAGCTGGCCGGCATCGATGTGCCCGAGCGCGCGAAGGTCATCCGCGTGATGCTCGCCGAACTGTTCCGGATCAACAGCCACCTGCTGTTCCTCGGAACGTTCCTGCAGGACGTCGGCCAGATGTCGCCGGTGTTCTACACGTTCACCGACCGGCAGCGGATCTACGACATCTTCGAGGCCGTCTGCGGCTTCCGGATGCATCCCGGCTGGTTCCGGATCGGGGGCGTGGCCGACGACCTGCCGAGGGGCTGGGACGGCCTGGTCCGCAAGCTGCTGGACTGGCTGCCGCGCCGGCTCGACGAGTACGAGAAGATGGGACTCGGCAACCGCGTCGTCCGCCGGCGCACGCGCGGCATCGGCGCCTACAACTACGAGGAGGCGATGGCCTGGGGCGTGACCGGGCCGGGCCTGCGCGCGACCGGACTGGCCTGGGACTGGCGCAGGCAGCGCCCGTATTCGGGCTACGAGAACTTCGAGTTCGACGTGCCGTCGGCCGAAAACGGCGACGCCTACGACCGCGCCGTCGTCCGGCTCGAGGAGATGCGCCAGAGCCTGCGCATCGTCCGGCAGTGCCTGGACAACATGCCGGAAGGCGACTACAAGGCGCGTCACAAGCTGACGACGCCGCCGATCAAGGACCGCACGATGCACGACATCGAGACGCTGATCCACCACTTCCTTTCGGTGAGCTGGGGGCCGGTGATCCCGGCCGGCGAGGCGTCGGTGATGGTCGAGGCGACCAAGGGGCTCAACGGCTATTACCTCACGAGCGACGGCAGCACGGTCTCGTACCGCACGCGCATCCGCACGCCGTCGTTCCCGCACCTGCAGATGATCCCGCTGATCGCGCGCGGCCGGATGATCCCGGACCTCGTCGCCATCCTCGGGTCCATCGATTTCGTCATGGCGGACGTGGACCGATGACCGGGAGCCGCACGCAGGATCCGCGCGCGAGATCGCTCAGCGACGCCGAGCGGGCCGAGATCGACGAAGAGCTCGGCAAGTACGAGGACGCCGGCGCGGCCAGCGTCGAAGCGCTGCACACGGTGCAGAAGCACCGCGGCTGGATCAGCGACGAAGCGCTGAAGGCCGTCGCCGGCTACACCGGCGTGCCGGCCGCCGCGCTGGAGGGCGTGGCCACGTTTCACAACCTGCTGTTCAGGCAGCCGGTGGGCCGCCACGTCGTGCTGGTCTGCGACAGCGTGAGCTGCTGGATCTGCGGCTACGACGATCTGCGCGCGCGGCTGACCGACAAGCTGGGCATCGGCTATGGTGAAACCGACGCCGACGACCGGTTCACGCTGCTGCCCAGCGTCTGCCTGGGCAACTGCGACAACGCGCCGGCGATGATGATCGACGGCGACCACTACGGCAGGCCGGACGACGATGAGCTCGACCGCATCCTGGCCGACTACGAGTGAGGCGGTAACGATGGCATCCGGATCGCAGACCGAGACCCCGCTGACCGCCAACATCCGGCCCGGCCGCGAGCCGCTGGACCTGGCCGGCTACCGCGACGCCGGCGGCTACCGCGCCGTCGAGCACGCGCTGGACGCCAGGCCCGAGGCCATCACCGAGCTGGTCGAGCAGTCGCGGCTGCGCGGTCGCGGCGGGGCCGGGTTCCCGACGGGGCTGAAGTGGAGCTTCATCCCTATGGGCGACGACGCCCGGCCGGTCAAGTACCTGGTCTGCAACGCCGATGAGATGGAGCCGGGCACGTTCAAGGACCGGCTGCTGCTCGAGGGCGACCCGCACCAGATGATCGAGGCGATGATCGTCTCGGCTTACGCGGTGCAGGCCAGCGTCGGCTACATCTTCCTGCGCGGCGAGTACACCGTCGCCGAGCGCCGGCTGAAGCGCGCCATCGCCGAGGCCGAAGAGGCCGGGCTGCTCGGCGAGAACGTGCTCGACAGCGAGTTCTCGTTCCGCGTTCACCTCCACACCAGCGCCGGTCGCTACATCTGCGGCGAGGAAACCGCGATGCTCTCGGCGCTGCAGGGCCAGCGCGCGGTGCCGCGCGACAAGCCGCCGTTTCCGCAGGCCGTGGGCCTGTTCGGCCGCCCGACGGCGATCAACAACGTCGAGACGCTCTGCAACGTTCCGCACATCGTCAACCACGGCGCCGAGTGGTTCCGCGACCTCAGCCGGGTAGACGACGGCGGCACCAAGCTCTACGCCGCCAGCGGCCGGGTGCGTAATCCCGGCGTCTGGGAACTGCCGCTGGGCACGTCGCTGCGCGAGATCCTCGAAGAGCACGCCGGCGGGATGCAGCAGGGCTTCGGCTTCAAGGCCGTGCTGCCCGGCGGCGGCTCGACGCCGATGCTGATCGAGAAGCACCTGGACCTGCCGGCCGACTTCGACGCGATGGAGGAGGCCGGCAGCCGGCTGGGCACCGGCGCGCTGGTCGTCGTCGACAGCCACACGTCCATCGTCGGGCTGCTGCGCAACCTCGAGCATTTCTTCGCGCAGGAGTCCTGCGGCTGGTGCACGCCGTGCCGCGAGGGGCTGTCGTGGATCGAGAAGGTGCTCGCCGAGATGGAGCGCGGCCGCGGCCGGCCCGGCGACATCGAGCTGCTCGAGCAGCACGTCGACATGCTGGGCCCCGGAAAGACGTTCTGCGCCCACGCCCCCGGCGCCGTCGGCCCGCTGATGACGGCGCTGGAGTATTTCCGCGACGAGTTCGAGGCCGGCATCGCGTCCACCGAGGGAGCGGCCTGAGATGGCGACGATCTGGGTCGACGGCGAGGCCATCGAGGCCGACGAGGACACCAACCTGCTGCAGGCCTGCCTGCAGGCCGGGCTGGACCTGCCGTACTTCTGCTGGCACCCGGCGCTGGGTTCGGTGGGCGCGTGCCGGCAGTGCGCCGTCGTCCAGTACGAGGACGCAGACGACGACCAGGGCCAGCTCGTCATGGCGTGCATGACGCCGGCGTCGGACGGCACGCGCATCGCGCTGGCCGACGAGCAGTCGACGAAGTTCCGCGCCTCGGTCATCGAGTGGATGATGGCCAGCCACCCGCACGACTGCCCGGTCTGCGAGGAGGGCGGGCACTGCCACCTGCAGGACATGACGGTGATGACGGGCCACAACTACCGCCGCCACCGCTTCCCCAAGCGCACGTTCCGCAACCAGGACCTCGGCCCGTTCATCAACCACGAGATGAACCGCTGCATCACCTGCTACCGCTGCACGCGCTTCTACAACGACTACGCCGGCGGGGGCGACCTCGCCGCGCTGGGCCAGCAGGACAAGGTCTACTTCGGCCGCCACGAGGACGGCGCGCTGGAAAGCGAGTTCAGCGGCAACCTCGTCGAGGTCTGCCCCACCGGCGTGTTCACCGACCGGACGCTGAGCCGACGCTACTCGCGCAAGTGGGACCTGCGCGCCGCCCCGTCGATCTGCGCGCACTGCTCGCTGGGCTGCAACATCTCGCCGGCCGAGCGCTATGGCACGCTGAAGTGCGTGACCAACCGCTACAACGGCGCGGTCAACGGCTACTTCCTCTGCGACCGCGGACGCTTCGGCTACGACCACGTCAACGCCGGGGCGCGCGTCCGCGAACCGCTTGTCGGCCGCGGCGACGCGCGCCGGACCGCGACCGCCGAAGAGGTCCACGAAGCGCTGGAAGGCGTCGGCGCCCACAGCGCCGTCGTCGGCATCGGCTCGCCGCGGGCCAGCGTCGAGACCAACTTCGCGCTGCGCGCGCTGGTCGGGGCCGAGAACTTCTTTACCGGCATGGGCGCGGCCGAGCTCGGCCTCGTCGACCGGGCGCTGGAGATCCTGCGCGACGGCCCGGCGGCCACGCCGCCGCTGGCACGCACGGCCGACGCCGACGCCGTGCTCGTGCTCGGCGAGGACGTCACGTGGACCGCGCCCGTCCTGGCGCTGAACCTCCGCCAGGCCGTGCGCAACGCCGCGATCAAGCGCGCGGCCGACGAGCAGGTGCCGGCGTGGAACGACGCGATGGTGCGCGAGCTCGCGCGCCACGCGCGCACGCCGCTGTTCGAGCTCGTGCCGTGGACGACGCGGCTGTCGGACTGCGCCAGCGAACAGGTCTCGCTGCTGCCCGGGGCCATCGCCCGGATCGGCCACGCCGTCGCGCACTGCATCGACGGCGGCGCGCCGGCCCCGGACGGCCTGGACGACGATTCGAAGGCGCTGGCCCGGCGCATCGCCGACGCGCTGTGCGAGGCCGAACGGCCGCTGGTCGTCTCGGGCACCGGGCTCGGCAGCCGCGACGTGTTGGACGCCGCGGCCAACATCGCGCGCGCGCTGTGCCGCCGGCGCGAATCGCATGAGGGCGTCGGCCTGACGCTGGCGCTGTCCGAATCGAACAGCCTCGGCGTCGCGCTGGTCGGCGGCGGCGACGTCGAGTCCGCGCTGGAGCGCGTCGCGCGCGACGGCGGCACGCTGGTCGTCGTCGAGAACGACTTGTGGCGCCGCGCCGACCACGGCCTGGTCGAGAAGGCCTTCGACCGCGCCGACGCCGTCGTCGTCCTCGATTCGCTGGCCACCGGCACGGTCGAGGCGGCCGACGTCGTGCTGCCGGCCGCCACGTTCGCCGAATCCGCCGGCACCCGCGTCAACAACGAGGGCCGGGCACAGCGCTACTTCGAGGTGTTCCGGCCCGACGAGCGCGATGACGCGGTCCGTGATTCGTGGCGCTGGCTGCGGGTGCTGGCGCCGGCCATCGGGCGCGAGACCGGCATCGAGAGCGACGGTCTCGACGCGGTGATCGAGAAGTGCGCGTCCGTAATCCCGGCGCTGGCCGGCATCCGCGATGCCGCGCCGGCCGCCGACGCGCGCCGGCACGGGCTCAAGGCCGCGCGCGCGCCGTTCCGCTACAGTGGCCGGACCGCGAAGCACGCCGCCGAGAACGTCCACGAGCCGCCCCCGCCCGACGACGCCGACGCGCCGCTGAGCTTCTCGATGGAGGGGCTGCAGGGCATGGACCGACCCGAACCGGCGACGATGGCGTTCGCGTGGGCTCCGGGCTGGAGCTCCGGGCAGTCCATCAACAAGTTCCAGGACGAGATCGCCGGCCCGCTGTCCGGCGGCGATCCCGGGGTCCGGCTGATCGAGCCGGGCGACGCCGGCGACTACGTCGCGATCGAGGTCCATGAGGAACACGGCGACGGCCGCTACCGGCTGCTGCCGCGCACCGAGTTCCTCGGCACCGAGGAATTGAGCGCGTGGTCGCCGCCGATCCGCGAGCGCGTCGCGCAGCTTTACGACGGGCCGTTCGC
>JBPRGD010000240.1:0-15667 GCA_051428125.1 Candidatus Wenzhouxiangella sp. M2_3B_020 | reverse complement strand
GGTCGCATCTGCCGTAATTCATGTGAATACGGCGGGCCGCCCGATCCAGGTCGACTCCGATGGGTCCATTCCGGAGCTGCAGAGCCTTTGCTCAGTCGTAAGGAATCAGGTTCCCGACTTTGTAAGCGGCAAATTGGGTGCAGAGGAGTAACCAGGCCGGATCAGCATCAGTATATGAAAATGGTTGACAACCGCGGAAGTTCGGCTCAGGGGCACCCAGTGTCACTTCAACTGGTACACTTTGACTAGATGGCTGGCTAGTGTTCCAAAAAGCGAGTTATCGCCAACGGTATTAGAATCAATGGGTTATATTCGGTAGGCGTCAGACGGCTCTGCTGCTCCACCCGTAGCCACCATCCTTCCCCTTTCGATCCAGCAGCAAGACGTGCGCGTCGGCGTCACGATGCGGCGACGTCGGTCGCCTTGTGCTTTTCGCGCCAGCGCTCCAGGAACTGGGCGATCAGCTCCGCGTCGAGGTGATACGGATTGAACCCGGCCACGCCGCGGCGCTGGAGCAGGTCGATCAGCTGTCCGCGCATGCTCACGTAGCTCATGGAGTTGGGCAAGAACAGGCGCTCGGAAATCGGCTCGACGACGATCAGCTTCTGGTTCCTGTGCCGGGCATCGTCGAGGTTGCGCTGATGAAGCTCCTCGACGGCGTGGCGCGGCCCCTCGATGCACTGCAGGAAATAACGGTTGCCCTCGTGGAAGATGCCGCCGCAGAGCTGGTCGGCCTCCGAGCGGGGCGACGGGTACATGATCCGCGAGATCTCCAGTTCCAGGCCCCTGGGATCGGCCCAGCGGGAAAAGTTCGCCTCGCTGCAGAACGCGGCCCGCAGGAGGTCGTCGGACCCGTATCCGTCGAACGAAGTCATCGGTGGAAGAAATGCCTTGTTCCCTGGCTCGATCGTAGCATCTGGCGCCCCGGCGGGAAATTGAGTCCGGTCAATTCCCGAACCGCAGCCGGCCCGCCATCATCGGAACCGCGTGGCCGGCGACCCGCAGGGCTTCGATCGCACCGCTCGAAACCTCGAAGCGCACCCGGATGCGCGACGGGCGACCCATCTCGACGCCCTGCTCGACGATCCAATCGTGCGACCCTTCGGCCAGCGTACCGGCGGCAAGCAGCTGGGCGGGAAGGCCGGCGGCGGCCGAGCCGGTGGCCGGGTCTTCGGCCACGCCGATATGGGGCCCGAACATACGCACGTGCCACGTCGCATCGGACGAGCCGTCGTCGACCGGCGCGTACAGCAGCAGGCCGCAGGCATCGTCGATACCCAGGTGGTGCCACGCCGTCGTGTTCAGCCGCGCACGACGAACGGTTTCCAGCGATGCCGCGGCGTAGACGAAATCGATGCCGGCGCCGGCACGCCGCGGCTTCTGCGCCCCATCGTCGACGCTGGCTTCGGGCAGGCCCAGGGCGGTCTCGACGGCATCGGTTGCCGGACCGTCGGAATGAACTCGAGGCAGGTTCGGGTTGGCGAACTCGGCGTGCCAGGCCGCGTCGCCGCCGCCGACCTTTACCGGGAACCGCCCGGCCTTCAGGTCCAGCGCGAGCGCACCGCCCGCGTCGCGTCGATTCGCGATCGCGCAAGCCGCGCCGACCGTGGGATGGCCGGCGAACGGCAGCTCCCCGCCCGGCGTGAAGATCCGCAGTCGCGCGTCGGCGCCCTCGGCATCGGGCGCGAGCACGAACACGCTTTCGGAGTAGTCGAACTCGCGCGTGATCGCCAGCATCGTTTCCGAGTCCAGCGCGTCGGCCTCGAAGATCACGGCCAGCGGGTTGCCGGCGAAGCGGCGCTCGGTGAACACGTCCCAGGTTTCGAAGTCCAGCGTTTCGGTCATGACGGCTTCCGGGCATTCGATCGGACCGGAATTCTGGCACGGTTCGACGTCGGGAGATTTCCCGTTTCAATGTTCGTCGCGGACGCCCGTGGCGGTCCTGAAAGCGAATTGCACGGAGAACACGAAGAAGGCACGAAGGTCACGGAGGAGGAGACCGGTTCTCCGGGCAGCGAACCGGGCGAACGAATTTCGTTTGAAACGCACGGATAATTCCCTTTCGGATCGGAAACGGCGTATAGTGCCGGCAGCTGCAGAAGACAGCAGTGGTCGAATTTGATCGTATCCTTCCAGATCCGTCCTCGAACTCCTCCATTTCCTGAATGCGCCACGCCCTGCGTAGCGGCAGCACCCCGGCCCGTCTCGACGAGACGCCCGGTCTTCAATCCATTACGAAAAGAGTAAAAGATCAATGTCCAATACGACAGGTACAGTGAAGTGGTTCAACGATGCGAAGGGCTTCGGCTTCATCTCGCAGGATAACGGCGGCAAGGACGTGTTCGTGCATTTCAGCGCGCTGACCGGCTCCGGCTTCAAGAGCCTCGCAGAAGGCCAGAAGGTCACGTTCGACGTGACCGACGGCGCCAAGGGCCCGCAGGCCTCCAACGTGGTATCGATCTGACGATCGTTCGCCCGTAAGCGCTATCGAAAAGCCCCGCCCCGAGCGGGGTTTTTCTTGTTCGCCGGAAGAGGTTCCGCCTTGCCTCGTGCCGGCCCCGCTCGCGCTATCCTGAACGCCGGCTAAACGATTGCGCAGGATAGAGAGGCAGGCATGTCAGGTTCCGACGGCAAGACCGCTTCAAACGATCCGATGTCCGGCGACGAGCGCAGGGCGCTCGCGCGTCGCGTTCTTTCGATGCTGGACCTGACCCGGCTGGAAGACGACGCGGGCGATGAACTCGTGCGCGCGCTGTGCGCCCGCGCGGCCGAGTCACCCGTCGCGCCGGCCGCTGTCTGCGTCTACCCCCGCTTCATCGAGGCCGCGCGGGACGCGCTGGCAGGGCACGACGCTTCCGGGCAGGTTGCAATCGCGGCCGTGGCGAACTTCCCCGACGGTCCGGCCGAACCGGAACGCGCCGCGGCCGAGGTTCGGCAGGCGCTGGCGCTGGGCGCCGACGAGGTCGACGTGGTGTTCCCGTGGAAGGCGCTGCTGGCCGGCGATGACGGCGTGGGCACGCGTCTGGTCGAGCAATGCCGCGCGGCCTGCGGCGAACGACCGCTGAAGGTGATTCTCGAAACCGGCATGCTCGCAGGCCCGGACGCGATCCGGCGCGCCGGGGGCCTCGCGATCGACGCCGGCGCGGATTTCATCAAGACTTCGACGGGCAAGGCCGGCGTCAACGCCACGCCCGAGGCCGCCGAGGTCATGCTGGAATCGATCGCCGAGCGGGGCGCCAACTGCGGGCTCAAGGTTTCGGGCGGCGTGCGCACGCTGGCCGATGCGCGGATCTACGTGGACCTGGCCGAGCGGATCCTGGGCCCGGAGTTCGTGCGTCCCAAGCGGTTCCGGATCGGAGCCTCCGGCCTGCTCGACGACCTGCTGGACGCGCTCGGACGATCCGAAGCGGGTCCGGCTTGATGCTCACGCAGGAAATCATCGCGCGCAAGCGCGACGGGCGCAAACTCGACGAGGCGGACATCGCCGAATTCGTCGCCGGCATCACCGACGGCCGCGTCGGCGACGAGCAGCTCGGCGCGTTCGCCATGGCCGTGTTCCTCAACGGCATGGCCGCTTCCGAACGGCTGGCGCTGACCAAGGCGATGCGCGATTCCGGCCGGGTCATGGACTGGTCGGCCGCCGGGCTCGACGGCCCGGTGCTGGACAAGCACTCCACCGGCGGGGTCGGCGACACCGTCTCGCTGATCCTCGGCCCGCTGGTCGCGGCCTGCGGCGGCTTCGTGCCGATGATCTCCGGCCGCGGGCTTGGACACACCGGCGGGACGCTGGACAAGCTGGCCTCCATCCCGGGCTACGATCCGTTTCCCGGCCCCGAGCGGCTGACCGGGATCGTTCGGAACTGCGGCGTCGCGATCATCGGCCAGACCGACGACCTGGCGCCGGCCGACCGGCGGTTCTACGCGGTGCGCGACGTGACCGCGACGGTCGCCTCCATCCCGCTGATCTGCGCCTCCATCCTGGGAAAGAAACTGGCCGAGGGGCTGGACGCGCTGGTGGTCGACGTCAAGACCGGCAGCGGCAGCGTCATGGGCGATGTCGAACGCGCCACCGAGCTGGCCGACGTTCTGTGCGAGACCGCCACGGGTCTGGGCACGCCCACATCGGCGGTGGTCACCGATATGAACCAGGTGCTGGCCCGTTCGGCCGGCAACGCGCTGGAGGTACGCGAGGCGATCGCGATTCTGACCGGCGGGATCCGCGGCGGCAGGCTGCTGGATCTGACGAACTGCCTGGCCGTCGAAATGCTGTACGCCGGCGGGGTCTTCGCCGACCGGGAGACCGCGCTCCGGAGTGTGCAGTCGGCGCTGGACAAGGGGCTGGCCGCCGAGCGTTTCGCGTCCATGGTGCGCGCGCTCGGCGGACCGAGCGACCTGCTGGAGCGGCCCGACGACCATCTCGAGGCCGCGCCGGTGCAGGTCGACGTCCACACCGACAGGTCGGGGTATGTACACGGCATGGACGTGCACGCGATCGGGATGGCCGTGGTCGAACTCGGCGGCGGCCGGCGCAAGGCGGCCGATGCGATCGACCCCGCCGTGGGCTTGAGCCGCATCGCCGAGATCGGAGATGCCGTCGACGCGGAGCGGCCGCTGGCGCGCGTCCACGCCCGGACGCGCGATGGCGCCGACCGTGCCGCCGCGCGCCTGCGCTCGGCCTTCGTCGTGAATCGGCAACGCGCCGCGCAGGCGCCGTTGACTCATGCAAGCATCGAAGCGGACACGGCCACCGTACCGGGGAGCGAACCATGACCGAAACCATCGCCGCCGAACTGCTCGAGCGCCTGCACCAGGCCCGGGAGCGCGCCTACGCACCCTACTCCGGCTTCCACGTCGCCGCCGCCGTGGTCTGCCCGGACGGCAGCAGCTTCGTCGGCTGCAACGTCGAGACCGCGCATTACAAGAGCGTCTGTGCCGAGGCCTCCGCGCTGTCGGCCATGGTGGCCGGCGGGGGTCGCCGCATCGACCTCGTGTGCATCCTCTCTTCGGGCGATCGGCCCTGTCCACCCTGCGGCGATTGCCGCCAGCGCCTGCGCGAGTTCGGCGACGAGTCGGTGGAAATCCTCGTCGTCGACGACAGTGGCCGGGTCGGGCGCTCGTTCCGGCTGGGCGAGTTGCTGCCCGACGCGTTCACCTCCGAGTTCGCGCAACGGTCCTGAGGCCACAACGGACCGGTCCGGCTGTCAGCCTGACGTGATCGGAACCGACTTTTCGTAGCAAGGTCCCGACCACGTTTTCGAACATCAAGGGGAGCAACCCATGGGTACGCAACGACTGCGCAAGCCGGGATTCGGCGAGCGCATCAGCCAGCTCGGCTATCTGTTCAAGCACACGTTCACGCTGGTCGGCCGGCACCCGGGCATCGTCCGCCCGCTGGTGCGAATGACCATCTACGGCATCGTTTCGGCCAGCTTTCTGTTCGCCGCGCTGCTGGCCTTCGGCTACGGCGCAAATGCCATCGGCGGCCTGCTGATCGCGCTGGCGGTGCTGACGTTCATCTACAAGTTCTTCTACTACAACCGCCAGGAGCTGCGCCAGAGCTGGCTGGCCGCCGAGACGCTGCAGGGCCGCAACCGGACGTCCGCCGAGGCCGCGCGGCGCGTCGACGAGCTGAGCTGGACCGCGCGCAAGCTCGCGCTGCTGGACATGCTGTTCGCACGGCTGGCGCAGCTGGCAAACAACGAGAAATCGGGCTTTCTGCTGCGCATCGTCGCCGGGGCGCTGGTCGAGATCTGGGACCTGGCAAACCATTACCTGCTGCCGGCCGCGGCCGTCGACGGCCACGGCATCCGCGACGGCGTCGGCCGGATGAAGGCGCTGCGCGACAACGTGCCCGAAACCCTGGCCGGCGTGTTCGGCATCGACGTCGCCGCGCGCGCCGTCGGCGCCATCATCGGTCCGGTCTACGTCGTGCTGTTTCTTGCCTCCGGCGCGCTCGGGCTGTGGATCGGCGACGGGTTGCCGGCGTTCGAGATCGGCGATGCCCAGCAGATTCTCGGCACCTTCGGCATCGAATCGGAGCCCGGGCCGCTGCACTTCGCGTGGCTGCCGACGCTGGTCGCGCTGTGGATCGGCAAACTGGGCAGCGTGGTGCTGGAGCGCCTGACCACCAGCGTCAAGGTCGTCTACTTCACCGTCTTCTATATGCGCATCGCCCATTCCGATGCGATCCTCGACGAGATCCGGGGCGAACTCGACGGCTACCTGCGGCTCGAGCGCGAGGACGTGGAACCGGTCGCCGAACCGGGCTGAACACGGCCGACGCGTAGCCCCGCGGCAATCGGGTAACATCGAGCTGGCCGCGCGCACCGCGCGGCCAGGCGATCGCATCCGAGGGACACGCCGTGGGCAACAAGAAACGAAACTTCGTCGTCATCGGTCTCGGCACGTTCGGGCGCACCATCGCGACCGAGCTGGCCGGCTTCGGCAACCACGTGCTCGGCATCGACCGCGACGAGAACCGGGTCAACGACATCCTCGACGAGGTTTCCGAGGCCATCATCTGCGACAGCGGCGACGAGGATGCGCTGCGCGACGCCGGCGTGGACCAGTACGACGTCGCCATCGTGACCATCGGAGAGGACATCGAAGGCAGCGTGCTGGCGACGATGAACGCCAAGCTCATCGGCGTGGACACGATCTGGGCCAAGGCCGACAGCCGGACGCATCACCGCATCCTCAGCAAGCTCGGTGCCGACCGGGTCATCCACCCGGAGCAGGAGGTCGGGCAGCACATCGCGCAGATGCTGCACAACCCGCGCGTCCGGGACTACCTGAGCCTCGGCAACGGCTGCCACATCGTCGATATCGGCGTTCCCGAGAACCTGCACGGCGAGTCGCTGGATGCGCTGAAGCTGGACGAGCACGAGAAGCTGCGCTGCCTCGGAATCATGCGCGGCTCGGAGTTCCACCACTGCGACGAGACCGGTACCACGCTGGAAGCCGACGACAAGCTGCTGGTCCTGGGCAAGCGCGACGAGCTCATGGAATTCAGCGAAAGCCTGTAACGGCTGCCGTCGATGCCCTCAGGCCTGTTGTCGGCGCTGCGCAACCGCACGGTTTCCATTCCGCCGTCGGGCGTTCTCGTACTGACCTACATCGGACTGATCGCGCTGGGCACCGGCCTGCTCTGCCTGCCGGCGGCCGTCGAAACCCCGATCACCTGGTCGGACGCGCTGTTCACCGCCACCTCGGCCGTGACGGTCACGGGACTGACGGTGGTCGACACCGGCGGGGCATTCAGCCTGTTCGGCCAGGTCGTGATCCTGCTGCTGATCCAGCTCGGCGGCCTGGGCATCGTGACGTTCGCCGTGCTGATCCTGTGCATGCTCGGCCTGCCGGTGGGCCTGTCTCACAGGATCTTCCTGCGCGACGAGCTCCACCAGACATCGATGGGCGACCTGCTGCCGCTGGCGTTCACCATCCTGCGCGTCGTGCTGGTCTTCGAGCTCGTCGGGCTGATCCTGCTGGCGTTCGTATTCGTGCCCGAATTCGGCTGGGCCCACGGTCTGTGGCAGGCGCTGTTCCACGCCGTCTCGGCGTTCAACAACGCCGGCTTCGGGCTTTTCCCGGACAGCATGACGCGCTGGGCGACGCATCCGCTGGTCAATATCGCGATGCCGCTGCTCATCGTCGTCGGCGGCATCGGCTTCAACGTGCTCACCGATCTCTACTATCACCGCAACTGGCAGCGCTGCTCGCTGCACACCAAGCTGATGCTGGTCGGCACGGCGGCGCTGGCGGTTTGGTCCATCGTCACCTTCGCGATCATCGAATGGAACAACCCGGCGACGCTGGGCCGGTTCGTCGACACCGCCGACAAGCTCATGGCCAGCGTCTTCCAGGCGCTGACGACGCGAACGGCGGGCTTCAACACCGTCGATATCGCCGCTCTCGAGGAATCCAGCCAGCTGCTGTTCATCCTGCTGATGCTGATCGGCGGCGGCAGCGCGTCGACCGCAGGCGGGATCAAGGTCACGACCTTCATCGTCGCGCTGCTGGCCACCGCGGCCTTCCTCAGGCAGAGGACCCATCCGGTCGCGTTCAAGCGAAGCCTCGGTCACGACGAGATCATGAAGGTGCTGGCTCTGATCTCGCTGATGCTGATGGCGGTCATGGCGAGCACGTTCCTGCTCACGCTGACGCAGGACGGCGAGATCCTCGCACTGCTGTTCGAGGCCGCCTCCGCGGTGGGCACGGTCGGGCTGAGCATGGGTGCGACCCGCGAAGTCGACGAGTTCGGGCGCGCGATCCTCGTGGTACTGATGTTCATCGGGCGGATCGGGCCGCTGGCGCTGGGCCTGTTCCTGGCCACGCGACGGCCGCCGCGCGTCCGGTTTCCGTCCGGCAGGATCTTCCTCGGCTAGCGAGCCGCCAGGAACCGGCCTCCGATTCGCTTCCGGCAGCGGCTGCGTGTTCGGCTTTGCCGTCCCGGTAACCGTCCTTGAACCCGTCGATGAACCCGGCCGCGGCGATCCCGCCGAAGAAGCCGACCAGCACGAAGGCCAGCGCCTTGAGGATCTCGATGAGTCGTTCCCTGCGTTCGGTCATCGGCGTATCGAGCGATCAGGCTGATTTCAATGCTGGCCAAGCGAGCGGCGATGCGCATGTGTCGGCCGTCACGGCCGCGTCGCCAACCGGAGCCGAACGTGCCAGGTCCGACCCGGAGCAGGCTCGAAATAGCGCCCGCCGAATGCGTTGACCCGGACGTTGTCGATGTAGCGTTCGGCGAACAGGTTGCCGACGCCGACGGCCAGGTCGATGTCCAGCGGCGCGCGCGTCGTGCGGTAGCCGGCATGCACGTCGACGACCCCGTAGTCGGGACTGGATGCGGTGTTGGCGTTGTCGGCCGGCACGCCCGAGGCCGCGCGCAGATCGGCGCCGGCGTAGAAGCCCGCGAATGCGGTCCAGTCCAGCGACGCGAAACCGCGGTGGCGCGGGACGCCCGGCAGCCGGTTGCCGCTGAAGTCGCCGCCGGCGGTCACGAAACGGTCGAACTCGAAGTCCGAATACGCGTAGCCGGCGCGCAGGCGCAGGCTTTCCGCGAGTCGCGCACGCCCGGCCAGTTCCAGGCCGGTGCGCGACGACCGGCCGGCGTTGCGGAAGAAATCGCGGCCGGTGCCGGAGAACCCCGGCACCTCGAAGCTGACGATGGCGTCGTCGATGCGCGCCCGGAACACCGTGGCCTCGTAACGAAGCCGCGAGCCCGCGCGTCCGCGCAGGCCGAGTTCGTAGCTGCGCGCGGTCTGCGGATCCAGCGCGCGGTTGAATCCGCCACCGCTGCCGGGATCTTCCGGGTTGGCCAGCTCGGTCGTCGTCGGAGTCTGGAACGCCGTGCCGACGTTGGCGAATACCGAAAGCGAGTCGCGGGCCTGCCAGATCACGCCGAGGCCGGGGCTCCATTCGCTCCAGGTTCGCCGGCCGGAATCGTCGCCGTTGGACAGGAACCGGTCGTCGACATCGAGGCGAACCTCGTCGAAGCGAATACCGGTACGCAGCGTCCAGTCGGGAGAAAGGTGCAGGCGATGCTGCACGTAGGCGCCGATCGAGTCCACCCGCTCGCGCTGGGCGAGCACGCGCGGGCCGCGGACCCCGCCGAGGTTGTCGAAGCGCTCACGGTCGTCGACCTGCCGACGCAGATCGAATCCGGCGGTGAGCCGCTGCGGCTTTCCGCCGAGCTCGGAATCCAGCTCGTACTGGGCATCCGCGCCCGTGAACTCGCGCTCGAAGGCGACCTGTCCGCCGCTCTCGAACGGCAGCCGATTCGAGAAATCGCGCAGGAAGGCGAAGGCCGTCAGCCCGACGCGCTGGTCGCGCGCATCGCCGAAGCGGTGAGAAACGTTGGCGCCGAGCCGCCACTGGTCCAGCGCCTCTCCGGCGTCGAAGGCCACGTTGGCCGGACGCGCCGCGCGCGGTGTCCCGGCGGCGACGGCGGCCGTCACGCCGCCCGGATCAAGCTCCTCGGGGGCCGAGAACCAATCGGCCACGGCCGTGACGCGCGTGACGGGATCGGGCTGCCAGCGCAGGTTCACGCCGGCCCGGTACTGCCGGTAGGCCGAATGCTCGCGGAAACCGTCCTGTTCGGAGCGCGACGCCGAAAGACGCATCCCCAACCGCTCGTCGCCGCCGGCAAGCGCCGCTCTCGAATCGAGCAGGCCGTGTCGTCCGACGACCTGCTCGAAGCGGGCGTCGCGGCCCTCGCCCGGCGCACGGGTGGTGATCAGGATCACGCCGCCGGCGGCGTTGCCGTACAGGCCCGAGGCCGGCCCGCGCAGCACCTCGATGCGCTCGACCTCGGCAAGATCGATGGCATCGACCTGGGACTGACCGTCGGGCAGCGTCTGCGGGATGCCGTCGACGACGATCGCCACGCCGCGGATACCGAAACTGGACCGGGCACCGAACCCGCGCAGCGCGATGCGCGCGTCCTGCGCCGCATTGCTCCGATTCTGCACGAACAGGCCCGGCACCTCGGCGAGCAGCTCGGCCAGGCTGGTCAGGGGGCGGCCGCGTGCGATCTCGTCGGCGTCGATGACCGTGACCGAGGCCGGAACCTCGTCGAGTTCCAGCACCGACCGCGGAGCAGTCACTTCGACCGGCTCGAGGCGGGTGACCTGAGCACCTGCCGCAGCGGTGAGCAGCAGCATCGTGACGATCGCGGTGCCCTGAAGGAGTCTTGACAGCATTTCCGGACCCGGGAATGGCGAACGAAGAGCGACGGCCATGCAGTGTAGCCGCCCGTCTTCGCCCGGTGAGCGTGGATCGGCGTTCAATCGATTTCGATTGCCTTCCTTTCGCCGGGGGCGATCTCGACCGCTTCGTCGACGTCACCATCGGCGCGCTCGACGACGACGGTGTAGTTGCCCGGCGGCACTTCGACCGGATCGCCGTCGACGAAGCCCTCGGCAACGGTTTCGCCCGCCGCATCGATGACGCGGAACGGGATCCGCAGCGCCTGCCGCATGGCGGCCTCGAGCTCCCCGGCCTCGCCGGCATCGAGGTATTCCCCGCCGCCGAGTTCGGCCCACTCGCTGAACTGGCGCTTGAGATCGTCGTCGTCGATCGCGAAGCCGACGATGTTGACGCGCACGTCGATGCCCGCTTCGGCCAGGCCGCGAATCGCTTCTGCCGGCTCGCCGTCGCAGGTCTCCTCGCCGTCGGTCAGCAGGATGACGAGCCGGCGGCCCTCGGCGTCGGCCAGGTCCGCGGCGACCGCCTCCAGCGATTCGGCGATCGGCGTTCTCGCCAGGTTGATGGCCCGGATGCCGTCGACGCGCTCGAGGAAGGCGGTCTTGTCCAGCGGCGCCAGCGGCACCTCGAGATCGGTGCGGCAGACACCAGCCTCGCGGTGACCGTAGACGCGCAGCGCCAGCGGAATTCCGGCGGGCAGCGTGTCTTCGACGGTGCGCCGGATCGCGGCCTTCGCGATCTCGATCCGCCGCTCGCCGGCCATGCGCTGCAGCATGCTGCCGGAGGCGTCGAGAATGATCTCCACGGCGCCGCGCGCGGCGGCATCGACGCCGGTCTCGCCTTCCGCTCCGGCGGTCACGGCAATCGAAGCCGGTTCGGGATCGGCGACCGCCTCGAACGTCACCTCGACTTCGAAATCCACGGGCCGCTTCAGCCGCGCCACGGCCCGGTCGAAGGCCATCTGCAGCACGGCCAGGCTGGTCGCGTACTCGTACTCGCCCCCGCGCACCATGGCCCAATCCTGCATGAAGTCCTGGGCCGTGATCGGGGAGCCGCCGAACGCGCCCTCCATGGACAGCGCCATCGAGAACACCTGCGGTTCGCCGTCCTTCAACGACGGCCAGAGGCTGGCGTCGGTGCTTGTCGCCGCGTCGGTCAGCAGGATCACCGCCTTCTTGCCCGGCCGGCCCACGAGCGTTCGAGCGGCCGCGGCCAGCGTGCCCTCGGCGTCGCTGGAACTGGTGTCCTGCGGGTAGGCGGCCAGCAGCCGCTGCAACGGGTACGGGTGGCCGACCCAGTTCGCAAGCAGCGGTTCGCGGTGGCCGAAGGGCAGAAGGTTGACCTCGTCGCGGCCCGGCTTGATCGTCTGCGCGTAGCTCATCAGCGCATTCGAGATCACCGGCAGGTACTGGGCGACGCTGCCCGAGGTGTCCCAGCTGAAGATCACCGACCTGGGCGGCTCGTAGGCTTCCAGCCAGTAGGTCCCGCCCGGCTCCGGATACGCTTCCCAGCGGTGGCCGTCGGCTTCGTGTTCCAGCGGGTACAGCGGCACGATCTCGTCGTTCGCATCGACCAGTCGCGGCGCCGCCTCCAGCGTCGGGTGTCCGGACATGCGCAGCACCAGCCGGTTCATTTCGCCGGGCAGGTCGATCCGGTACCACGAGGCGTAGGTGTCGAGCAGTGCGCGACCGGGTGCCGGCTTCCCGGCCGCCAGCGCCAGCGCCGTATCGCGCGAGGCGTGCTCCGGCTCGCCGGAAAGGCCGGGGAATCGGGGCGTTTCGGCCTGTTCCAGCGGCCCGCGCCACGAGTAATGCCCCCACTCGCCGAGGATGCTCGGGTCTTCGGGCTCGCCGTGCTCGTAGACAGCGATCCGGTCCGGCAATTGCAGCGAGCGCGCCGACTCCTGGCCGCTGAACAGGAAACGGACGTAGCGCGCCCAGGTCGGCGCCTCGAAGTCGAAGCGGGTTTCGTCTTCGGAGAGTTCGAACTCTCCGAGTATCCGCCAGGGCCCGATGGGACTCTGGCGCGACACGCTGACCACGACATTCGCGGGCTGCTGGTCCGCCGGGGCATCGGGGAGCTTTCGAAGCGAGACGGCCTCGATCAGCGCGGCACGAGCGTGGTGAAAGCCCAGCACGATCTCGCCGTCCTCGTCGCCCTGCTGGCGAAGGTCCAGCCGCACCGCCTCGCCATCCTCGGTGAGCATGCTGCGATCAGAGGCGCTGCCGCGCACCCAGGGCCGTCCCCATACCAGGTGACCCCCTGAATCCGGGTCGGCAACGTTGACGGGTCCCCGCTGCGGCCGCCAGCCGGGCTCGGCGACGACCTTGAATTCACCGAGCCGGATGCCCCAGTTCGACGGTGCGCTGAATGCCGTGGAAAGCGGGACCAGCCGAGCGTACCGCGCCTTTACCGGTTCCGGCAGCACGAAGGCCTGCTCGACCGGCATCGGCTGCAGCGTGCCCTCGAGCACGCGCTGGAATCGCTCACCGTCGACCGAAAGCTCGATCGCGAAGTCGTGCAGGAACGTGGCCGGGGAGAACGAAGCGGTCGGATTCAGCAGGATACCGCGTACCGGTACCGGCGCATCGCCGGCGAGCCGGACCGTAGGCTGACCGATCGGGAGGTCGGTGTGCGGGTTGATCGGAAACTTGTACTCGGTCCAGTGGCCGATGCGCGCCAAGCCGTCGTAAAGCCTGCGCATCTCGTCGAAATGCTTTTCCGGCACGCCGGGACTTTCTACCGGCTCGGCACCGAATGCCAGCGCCGCGGCGTTGAAGCCGCCGCGCATCGGTCCGGGCACCGGCCAGTGAAACACCGGGCGGACCGGTGCGGCGTCGGTCTCGACCGGCACTTCGACGACGGCTCGTCCGGCCGTGGCGTGTTCGCCGGTGGCCACCGACAGCTGCACCGGCGACCAGGCCGGCGCATCAGGCGGAATGACGATGACGAAGGGCAGCTCGACCTCCGCGCCCGCGGCGAGACGGTCCGGTGGCGGTGCGTCGAATTCCAGAATCCAGCGGGCATCGGTCAGGTGCGTGCGCAGGTCGACGGCCACGTCGTGGGACAGCGCGTTGCGCAGGGAGACGGCACCCTCGAGGCGCTGCGCCCAGGGGGAGAACGCCTGGACGTCGCGCTGTTCGACCCGGATCGTCGCGTCCGCGAACTGCCCGGCCACGAGAGCGGAGTCCACGAGGTTCGACAGGTCCAGCGCGTACTCGCCATTGCCGGAGATCTCGAGGTAATGATCGCGCCCCGGCACCAGCGTGACCTCGTACCGCTGGGTCTCTCCGTTCCATGCCAGCAGGTCCTCGCCTGCCTCCTCGTGGAACAGGCGCAAGCGCAGCCCCTCGGGACGCGGCAGCGACAATTGGCGCGGCGATTCCTGCGCAGGGAGCCGATACCAGTCCCGATTGCGCCGGCTGTTTCCGACGGACCCTGACGGGAGCCCGTCGGCGGGCAGCTCGGTGGCGATGGCCATCCAGCTGTTCGGCTCGCGGTCGGAGATCGGCGCCAGCCAGTCGCCCCGTTCAACGACCAGCGTGTATTCGGCATCGGAAACCTGGTTCGGCGAAAGCCCGATGCCGTAATCGCCGGGCGGCAGGAAGAGGTCCCACTCCAGCGGGGTGCCGGGCTCGGTGGCGCGCCGCAGTTCGTTGATCGCCGTGGTCGCGTCGCCCAGCGTGATGGCGCCGGAGACGATGGCGTCGACCGGCGGCTGCACCCGAACGCGCACGCGCTCGGAGCCCAGAAGCAGGAACTTGTAGCGGTCGCGGTCGTCGCTCTCCGAAAGCGTGCCGGTGAACTCCTGTCCGAATCGTATGCGCATGGCATCGGGATAGTCGTCGTTGGGCTCGTGCTCCATGCCGGGCGGCGGCGGACCCAGCGGGAGCACGCGCAGCGTGTAGTCCGAATCGGTGCCGGCCGCGGCCAGGAAATAGTCGCCGGGCATCAGGAAGACGTTGTCGAGACGGGCGCGGTTGGCCGCGCCCGGCCGCACCCGCTTCATCTGCCCGGTGGCGCTGTAGAGATTGAGTTCGTGCAGGTCCTCGCCCTGCAGCTGCAGGCGCCACAATTGCGGTTCGTCCTCGACGCTGAAGCGCCACCAGTCCGTCTCGCGCCCGATGAACCGGCCGCGGCCGAAACCGCGTTCGTGGACGTTCGTCGCCATGCGCTGGACGTTGTTGAGCTCGGTTTCCTCGCCGGGCCGCGCCTCGCCCTGGTCGGTCCAGGTCAGCGTCCAGTCGACTGCAGGATCGGTGCGGTGATACAGGTTCAGTTCGTAGGTGCCCTCCGGCAGCACCACGTCGGCATATCCGGCCACCCCGTCGCCGGTGGCGCGGTTGCACTCGGAAAGGCCGATGTCGTCGCGCTTCAGGCAGAGCTCCGCCTTGCTGCCGGGCTCGGCTTTCAACTCGATCGTGAATTTCGTCTCGGCCTGCTCCCCGGCGACCTCGAACACGAAGCGATCGTTGTCGCCGTCCTCGAAGCGGCCGGACAGGTCCTGGAAAAAGGCGATCTCGCTGCCGTGCCGGTCGTTGGGCTCGACTTCGGTCGAGCCTTCGGCGACCGGCGCGCCGGCCTCGACGGTGATCATCTGCACCACGGCCTCGGCGGTCTCGGAAACCAGCATGTAGCTTCCCGGCGCGAGCGCGAGGCCGCGTCGACGCATCTCCAGGCCGTTCGCGTCCTCCAGTTCCAGCAGGATTTCGCCCGCGTCGTTCTCCAGCCGCAGCGTGCCGTCCCGCCCGGCCGGCATCTGGAACGCCAGGTCCCAGACCGGTGCCGGGTCGTCGCCCGTATCATCGATCTCGAAGCCGCCGAACGTCTCGCCGCCCGAAAACAGCGTCGAGCGACCTCGCATGCTGATCCGCCGCGGGTCCTCCGCGCTGTTTTCGGTCATATCGATCACGGCGACGGACTGGTTGTCGGTCTGGTCGATCTCCAGCTCGTAACTGCC
>JBPRGD010000239.1:0-6931 GCA_051428125.1 Candidatus Wenzhouxiangella sp. M2_3B_020 | reverse complement strand
TCGGCCAGCTTGATGAAGATGACCCGCAGATCCCGGCTCATCGCCAGCAGCAGCTTCCGGAAGCTCTCGGCATCGGCCTCCTGCCGGGTCCGGAACTTCATCTTGTCGAGCTTGGTGACGCCGTCGACGAGCCTGGCGACCTGATCGCCGAACTCGCGCTTGAGGTCGTCGACCGACATGTCGGTGTCCTCCACGGTGTCGTGGAGAATGGCCGCGGTGATGGTCTGGTGATCCATCCGCATTCCGGCCAGGATGGAGGCCACGGCCACGGGATGCAGGATGTAGTCCTCGCCGGAGCGGCGGGTCTGGCCGCGGTGGGCTTCCTCTCCGACTTCGAACGCATGGAGCGCGGTGGCGACGTGCTCCGGCTCCAGGTAGGTGTTGAGCAGCCGGCGGAGTTCACGGACCGGACCGGGATAGCTCACGGGCGCGGTCTCCGCGAAACTAAAGCGAGTGCGCCTGACGGCGTCCGGCGTTGCTCGGAATCGTCACGGTCTCGCATGGGCGCTCCGGGATCTGCGCAAGCCGATCGCTCGCCACGACATCCGGAGCTTCGGCGCGGTGGCTCCGGCTCAGTCCTCGTCCGGCGGGGGCGGCGGCAGTTCGGCCTGCATGGCCGCCAGCCGCGCATCGAGCTCGGCCTGATAGGTGCGGATGTTCTCGGCATCGATCTCGCCGTCGGCGATCTCGCGCAGCGCGATCACGGTCGGCTTGTCCGTTTCCTCGTCGACCAGCGGATCGGCACCGTTGGCGATCTGGCGGGCGCGCTGGGCGGCCATGACGATGAGGTTGAACCGGTTCGGTTCGATGTCGATGCAGTCTTCTACGGTTACGCGGGCCATTCCGACTCCTGCAACATTCGATGTGCGTATTCGAGCAAGCCGTCAAGTATATCGTAATCCGGAGCCCGATCAAGCACTCAGGCCAGCAGTTCGGCGAGCAGCCGCTTCTGCTCGTGCGACTGTCGCTCGCGCCGCATCGGCCAGGCCCGGATGATGGAAATCAGCTGGTCGCGAGCCGTGTCGAAGTCGTCGTTGACGACGATCCAGTCGAATTCCAGGCACGCCGAGATCTCGGTCCGCGCCTCGGCCAGCCGGCGCTCGATGACCTCGGCCCGGTCCGTTCCGCGCCCCGTCAGCCGGGTCTTGAGCGCGTGCAGCGACGGCGGCAGGATGAAGATCTGGCAGGCGCCGGGGTGACTTGCGCGTACCTGGGCCGCGCCCTGCACGTCGATCTCCAGCAGCACGTCCCTGCCCTCGCGCCACCGGGCCTCGACCTGGGCGCGGTCGGTGCCGTAGCCGTTGCCGAAGACCTCGGCATGCTCCAGATACCGCCCGTCGGCGACCCGCGCCCGGAACGTCTCGAGGTCGATGAAATGGTAGTGCTCGCCGTCGACCTCGCCGCGGCGGATCGGGCGAGTGGTGTCCGATACCGAGAACGCCAGCGACGGAAACGCCGACAGCGCGCTGTTGATCAGGCTGGTCTTGCCGGCGCCCGACGGCGCCGCGATCACGTACAGCTCGCCGTCACTCGACATTCTGGATCTGCTCGCGCATCTGCTCGATGAGGACCTTCAGCTCCACGGCCACGCCCGAGGTCTCGGCGGCGACCGACTTCGACCCCAGGGTGTTCGCCTCGCGGTTGAGCTCCTGCATCAGGAAATCGAGTCGCCGGCCTACCGGCTCTTCGAGATCGAGCACGCGCCGGATCTCGGCGACGTGGGTCTCCAGCCGGTCCAGTTCCTCGTCGACGTCGAGCTTCGTCAACTGCAGCGCGATCTCCTGCTCCAGCCGACCGGGATCCACTTCCTGGTCCAGCTGGGCCAGCCGCTCGGAGAATCGGGCCTGCAATGCCTCGCGCACCGCCGGCAAGTGTTCACGCACGCGCGCGACCTGCTCTTCGATGCCGTCGAGCCTCGATCGGATCATGCCGGCAATGGCCTCGCCCTCTGTCGCGCGCGCCGCCGCCAGGTCGTCGATGCAGCCGGCCAGGAGTTCGAGCGCGCGCGCGCGCTCCCGGTCGAAATCCGGACGCTGCTCGGACACCACCCCGGGCCAGGACAGAAGCTGGACGAGATCGGGCTGCACGCTGGTCTTCGACAGCGACTGCAGGCGGTGGAACTTCTCCAGCAACGCCTTGGCCATCGTTTCGTTGAGCACCATGCCCGAGGCCTCGCTCCGCGGGTCGGGCACGTAGCGCAGGCCGATCTCGATCTTGCCGCGGTTGAAACGCTTCTTGATGCGCTCGCGGATCTGCGGCTCCAGCGCGCGGAATTCCTCGGGCATGCGCAGCGAAACGTCGAGAAAGCGCTGGTTGACGCTCTTGAGTTCCCACGTCAATTGACCGAGGTCGCCGGCCTCGCTGCGGCTGGCGTAGGCCGTCATGCTGTGAATCATCGGCGATCCATTCCGAAAGCAGGCGGTCATGGTACCCGAATGCGTCGCGCCGTTCGCCCGGCCGGGCTATGCTTCGGCCGGGACGAACGCCGCGGCCCAGCGCCGCCCGGGACATGGCCGATTCGACGCAGAAGACGACCGCCACGGCACAGGCCGACGACAAACTGGCCGCGCTGCCGGGGGTCGGCCCGGCGCTCGCCGGGCGCCTGCGCGGCCTGGGGATCGGCCGGCCGGCCGACCTGGTGTTCCACCGGCCGCTGCGCTACGAGGACCGGACACGGATCACGCCGATCGGCCGTGTTCGGCCTGGCACGACGGCCCAGGTCCAGGGGAGGGTCGCCCACCAGCAGGTCCGCCAGGGCCGCCGGCGCAGCCTGCTGGTCGTGCTCGAGGACGACTCGGGCCAGCTCGTGCTGCGGTTCTTCAATTTCTACCCCAGCCAGCGCCGCCAGTTCGCCGTCGGCAACCGCGTGCGCTGTTTCGGCGACGTACGGTTCGGGCCGGAGGGCTTCGAGATGGCGCACCCGCAGTGCAGCGCACTGCGCGACGGACGGGAGCCCGCGCTCCCGACCCATCTCACGCCCGTCTACCCCACGACCGCTGGGCTGGGCCAGCAACGGCTGTCCCGGCTGGTGCTCGATGCCGTCGACCGGCTGCTCGACGGCGACGAGCTCGACGACGTGCTCGGCGCGCCCGGAAAGCTCCCGACCCTGGCCACGGCGCTCCGCGCCGTCCACCGGCCGGGCGCCGAGGCCGATCTCGAAAGCCTGATCGAAGGGACCGATCCCGCTGTCCAGCGCCTGGCGCTGGAAGAACTGGCCGCCCACCACCTCGCACTGTCCCGGCTCAACCGTGCCCGGGCCCGGCAGCACGCCGAAGCACTGGGCGCGGACCAAGATCTCGTCGAGCGCCTGCTCGCGGAGTTCCCGTTCGAGCCCACCGGCGCGCAGCAGCGCGTGATGACCGAGATCGGCAACGACCTGGCGGGCCGCCGGCCGATGCGGCGCTTGCTGCAGGGCGACGTCGGCTCTGGCAAGACGCTGGTCGCGGCCGCGGCTGCCGCACAGGCGATCGGCTCCGGGGCGCAGGTCGCGATCATCGCGCCAACCGAGATCCTGGCCGAGCAGCACCTCCGTAATTTTTCGGCCTGGTTCGGGCCACTGGGTATCGAGCCGGTGTGGCTGGCCGGCAAGGTCACCGGACGCAAGCGGCGCGATGCACTGGCACGGCTGGCCGACGGCGCGCCGCTGGCCGTCGGTACGCACGCGCTATTCCAGGAAGGCGTGGAATTCGCGCGCCTGCGCCTGGTGATCGTCGACGAGCAGCACCGCTTCGGGGTGCACCAGCGGCTGGCGCTGGCGGGCAAGGGCAGCAAAGGAGCGCGCATTCCCCACCAGCTGGTCATGACGGCCACGCCGATCCCGCGGACGCTTGCGATGACGGCCTATGCCGGTCTGGAGGTCTCGGTCATCGACGAGCTACCGCCCGGCCGCAAGCCGGTGACGACGGCGTTGATCGACGGCGAGCGTCGCCCCGAGGTCATCGAACGGATCCGCGTCGCGCTCGCCGACGGCCGGCAGGCCTACTGGGTCTGTCCGCTGATCGAGGAATCCGACGTGCTCGAAGCCGAGGCGGCGGAGACCACCACCGCCGAACTGGAACGGCAGCTGCCGGAGTTTCGCGTCGGGCTGGTGCACGGCCGGATGAAGCCGGCGGAAAAACAGGCGGTGATGGACGCGTTCACGGCCGGCGAGGTCCGGCTGCTGGTCGCGACGACGGTCATCGAGGTCGGCGTCGACGTGCCCAACGCCAGCCTGATGATCATCGAGAACGCCGAGCGGCTCGGACTTTCGCAGCTGCACCAGCTGCGCGGGCGGGTCGGCCGCGGCAGCGAGAAGGCCGCCTGCGTGCTGATGTACAAGGCCCCGCCCGGCGAACTGGCGCGCGAGCGGCTGAAGGTGATGCGCGAGACGACCGACGGCTTCCGCATCGCCGAGCGCGATCTCGAATTGCGCGGGCCCGGAGAGGTGCTGGGCACCCGCCAGACCGGCATGCTTCGCTTCCGCGTCGCCGACCTGGAGCGCGACGCCGACCTGCTCGAGCGGGTTCCCGAGATCGCGGCCCGGCTTTCGCACGAAGAGGCAACCACGCTGATCGAGCGCTGGATCGGTGATGCGGAGCAGTTCGCGGACGTCTGAGGCGATCAGCCGGCGGCCGGGCGGGCGGTGCGTTCCCGTTCGGCCATCAGCTTCAGCACGGCCCAGGCCAGGCCGTTGAGGTTGTCGTCGCTCTCCAGCGCCTTGGTGGCCAGCTCCTCGTGGTCGGACATGGCGTCGAGGACGATCTGCTCGAGAAGGCGCGGGAAGCGGCCGTGCATGACCTGCTCGGGGGTGTGGCTGCGGATCTGCTCGACCACGCCCTCGTCGCGGCTCATGCGGTCGGCGAGGTTGTCGGCGAACTGAAGCTGATCGCGGTCGTCGACGCCGGTGCCGAACAGCTCATTGAGGCGGTCGATGATCTCGGCCAGTCGCTCCTTCTTCGGGTCCCTGGGCTTGCCGGTCCCGACTTCCGACATCGGATCGAGACCGTATTCGCCCTGTTCTTCGCCCAGGCGGATGCTGTGTTCGGCCTGCTTGTTGAGCCGGTAGTGGGTCAGATCCAGCTCGGAAAGATCGAGCTCGTCGTCGTCCAGCCGCTCGACCCGGAGCAGCGGATGCAGGTGGCGGGCATATACGCTCAGCGACTCCAGCTCCCGGTCGTCGTAGTCGACGATCTGCGCTAGAAACTCGTAGGTCCGGTGGAAGCTCTGCAGGTCGCGCCGGAACAGGTCGAGCGCATCGCGCCGCTCGCCCGCCTCGGCCAGCTCGTGCTCGGCGCGCTGACGTGCGTCGCGGTCGCCGCGTTCTTCCGCGCGACGCTTCTCGGTCTGCCAGCGGCGAATGTCGTCCAGTGCCTCCCTGTAGCGCTTCCGGAACCGCTCCACGGCCGGCGCCGTGTAATACGAAAGCGTCGCGTTCGAGGCCTTCGGGTCGAGAAAGGCGCGATGAAATGCCTCGACCTCGTGCCACTCGTAGATACGCGACTCGTCGAGCTTGCGCTGCAGGTCGAAGACGATGTCGGGGTCGGACACGTCGGTCAGCTCGGCGGTGTTGTAGTACGGCTCGAAGGCCGAGCGCACCTCCTCGGCATCGTTGACGAAATCGAGCACGAACGGCGCTTCCTTGCCCGGAAAACGGCGGTTGAGCCGCGACAGCGTCTGCACGCAATCCACGCCCTGGAGCTTGCGGTCGACGTACATCGCGCATAGACGCGGTTGGTCGAAGCCGGTCTGGAACTTGTTGGCGACGATCATGACGTTGAAGTCGCCGGTGTCGAAGGCCTCGCGATGGTCGCGTCCCTTGAGGCCGGGATTGAGCTCGGCGCTGGTCTCGGTGACCTCGGCCGGAATGACCTCGTCCGGCGGGACCGATCCCGAGAATGCCACCAGCGGGTGCACCTCGCTATAGCCCTTGTCGTCGACGTAGGCGCGCATGGCCAGCTGGTAGCGCACGGCCTCCTGGCGGCTACCGGTGATCACCATCGCCTTGGCCTGCTGATCGAGCAGCGGATAGACCTTGTCGCGGAAGTGCTCGACGATGACTTCGACCTTCTGTTCGATGTTGTAGGGATGCAGCCGCACCCAGCGCGCGATGCGCGTCGAGGCCCGGCGCGCGTCGACCTCGACGGCGTCGGCATCCGGATGGGCCAGCCGGAACGCGGTCTTGTAGGTAACGTAGTTCTGCAGCACGTCGAGGATGAATCCCTCCTCGATGGCCTGGCGCATCGAATAGACGTGGAACGGCACCGGCTTGTTGTCTTCCCCGCGCGGCCGGTCCGGATCGGGCAGCGTGCCGAAGAGCTCCAGCGTCCTGGCCTTGGGGGTGGCGGTGAAGGCGTAGTAGCTGATCGCCTCCGAGGGCCTGCGTGCCTTGACGGCCGCGTCGAGGAGATCCTCTGCGGTGACGTCCTCGCCCTCGGGCCGCTCCACGCCCAGCAGCGCCTTGAGCTTGGCCGCGGCCGAGCCGGTCTGCGAGGAATGGGCCTCGTCGGCGATCACGGCGTAGGTGCCGGCCTTGAGTTCCGGGTGCTGGTCCAGCACTTCGAACAGCGCCGGAAACGTCTGGATGGTGACGATGATGATGCGGGTGCGCGCCGCCAACGCTTCGGCCAGCTGCTCGCGCTTGCTCTGTCCGCCCTCGTTGCGGCTGATCGGCCGCACAACCCCGGTGGCGTGCTCGAACTGGTAGATCGTGTCCTGGAGCTGATCGTCGAGCACCGTGCGGTCGGTGACCACGACCACGGAGTCGAACCGCTTGCTGCCGTCGTCGTTGTAGAGTGCAGCGAGCTGGTGCGCGGTCCAGGCGATGGAATTCGACTTGCCCGACCCTGCGCTGTGCTGGACCAGGTAGCGCTTGCCCGGACCGTCATTGCGTGTTGCATCGAGCAGCTTGTTGACCACGTCCCACTGGTGATAGCGGGGAAAGATCATGGTCTCC
>JBPRGD010000238.1:0-11233 GCA_051428125.1 Candidatus Wenzhouxiangella sp. M2_3B_020 | reverse complement strand
GTCGTCGCTGCGCCTGCTCGATGCCGAAACCCGCAAGAACCTGCCTACCGCGCAGCAGAACGTCGATTCGGGTTTCGCGAACAATGCGGAGTGGTGGGGCGAGAATCTGCCGGAACTCGAGCAGCGGTTCGAGCGCTGGCTCGAGCGCTCGGTGCAGGTGCCGAAGGATCTGCCGGCACGCTGAGCAGGGCCATCGCGATGCCGATCCCCCGCCATGTCAGCGGGATCGGCCACCCACACCGGGATGCTTTCGATGAATCGATCGACACGGTTTGTATTCGCCCTTGCGGTCGCGGCGGTCTTCAGCGCCGCGGCGACATTCGTCGAGAGCGCCCCGGACGCTCCCGGCCGTTATACCGAGAAGTCGCCCTCGCGCGACGGCATCGGCAAGGTCTACATGGGCCGCGAGATCTCGCACGTCATGGGTCATCGCGGCGCCGGCTGGCTGGAGCGCCCGACGCGCGAGCGCGAGGAACGCACCGACCTGCTGATCAGCCGACTGCCGCTGGAGCCGGACGATATCGTCGCCGACATCGGCGCCGGCACCGGCTACTTCGCAATACCGATCGCGAAGAGAGTGCCCGAGGGCAAGGTATTGGCCGTCGACATCCAGCAGGAAATGCTCGACATCATCGAACAGCGCCAGCGCAGCGGCGCGCCGGCCAACATCGAGGCCGTGCTCGGCGCGATCACCGATCCGAATCTCCCGCCTCAGGGCGTCGACCTCATCCTGCTCGTCGACGCTTACCACGAGTTCTCGCATCCTTACGAAATGGGGACAGCGATGGCCGAGGCACTGAAACCGGGCGGCAAGCTGGTCCTGGTCGAATACTGCGGCGAAGACCCGGGCGTGCCGATCAAGCCGCTGCACAAGATGTCCGAACGGCAGGCGATCGACGAGATGCGTGCGATCGGGCTCGAGCACGTACGCACCGGGGATTTTCTGCCGCAGCAGCATTTCATGGTGTTCGAAAAGCCGGTCGAAGGAGATGCCGGCTGAGGAGGCGCGCCTTTCTCGCGCCCAGTGAACTAAGGTGTTCGCCCATACCCGACGTGGCGGTCTTGTCCGCTCGCGGTATCGACGATGCCTTCGCACGATCGTACGACGCTGAACAGTCGAATGCATTCAGGTCGAGGCTCGGGCATGAGCCGGGTGATCACGGGAATTGTGGCGGACGACGTCCTGTGGCCGAATCGCGAGGCCAGCGAGGCGGGGCTCCCTTTTCTTCTCTTTCTCTCATCGAAAGGAAAGCACCCGGCCCATCGGTCGCGCACCGGGCGTCAGCGCTCGAAGCCGTTTTCGAAAACGAACCAGGGCATGGGTTCGCGGCTGATCGCAACAGTGCCGAAAAACTCGTTCTCGTTTGCCGTCGTCGTTTCGCGAATTTCGATCCGATCGAAAGGCTCGCGCGACCAGATCCCGATGTAGTTCTCTTCCGGCGCTTCCTGAGTTCGGAATTCGAAGCGGACCAATTCGGCGCCTTTCGTCTTTGCTCTGACCTCGAAGGTCGAGGGCGTGGAACCTCCGGACGGATCGTCGAAATCGATGCCCATGGCATAAACGACGTCCTCGGCCATGGTGATATCCAGATCCTCTTTGTCGTTGATGGCAAGTTCGACGTTGTTGTCTCTCGGGAAATCCGCCGGCCAACTGCCGAAATGAAGCGTTGAAGGATGGATCGCATCGAAAACGACGTCACCACTAGTAAAAGGCTCCGGCGGTGCGTTTGCCGCGACGAATGGGGCGCTTGCCGGCGTCGCCTCGCTTGCACTCAGGAAACGCCTCCGATCGGTATAGAACCGGGGCGCCACCGCGGCAAATTCGTAGGCCCCGATATCGATGGCGGCGCCGGAGCGGCGGAAATCACCCTCTGCGTCGAGTTCGGTCGTGCCACCGATCGGATCGTCGATGCCGATGTCGATGAGCGGTGAATCGGCGCGCAGGCGATAATCGTGGGTTGCCTCATCGACGAACAGCGGATCGAAACCCGTCGGCGCAATCGGTTCGACGTTCAGAAAGCTATCGTCATTATCGAATGAATTGTTGCCATCGGCGTTGATCGAAAGCTGGCCCCCGCCGTCGCTATTGAGGCTGAAGCCTGAGCCGCCGTTACGGCTCAGGTTATTGTTATAGAGGTTCAGCGTCAGGTATCCGGTGCCCTGAAGAACCGCAAGCAGCCCTTGTGCGCGGGCTTGGGTCGCCGTTATCGTGTTGTTCGTGATGGAGAAAGTCGCTTCGCCGGTGAAACTGGGAGTCGTGACGTGAATGCCGCTGTTTCGGCCGCAGTTGCAGCCGCCAACGCCATATATCACATTGCTCAGCGCCGCGGCCGAATAGGTTCCGCCATTACGAAAGTCGAACTCGATGCCAATGCCGTTGTTGGCTGGGTCGCTGGCGGTGATGCGGTTGCGACTCACCCTTGCCTGCAGGCTGCTGGCGTCGAGGCCGAATATGCTTACGCCCGCGCCCGTGCTTGCAATCTGGTTGTCGGCTACGTCGACAGCGGCAGCAGCATTTCGTACATCGATTCCAATGGCGGCAACGCCGTTGTGGTCGATGGCGAACTCGATGACATTCCGTTCGATGACGATGTCGGCGGTGCTTTGAAGATTGAAAGCAAGCACAGGAAAGCCCGGCTCGTTAATTATGAAGTTGAACGTGCTGTTCCGGATCGTGAGCTGATGGTGCGGCTGACCGGATCCCAGCTGGCATCGCACGACAGCCATATCGAAGGTGAGACCCTCGAGGGCCACCGAAATCGGTGCCGTTTCCGATGCGGAAAAGCTACAAAGGTTCACTGACCTCTCGTCTGCGCCGCTGCCGACGACGGGCGCGAACCCGTCTGCGGCGCGAACCGTGAGGCTTTTCGCGATCGCCAGATCTTCATCGATGGGACCGTTCGTTGCGAGCTCGACGATATCGCCCGCAGCGGCCCCGTCCAGGCAGGCCTGCAGCGACCCGTCGCATGGCGCGCCGCCGGGGTAGGTTAGCGTCGCTGCCTGGGAAAGGCCGGACGGGCCGAGAAGCGAAACCGACGCGGCGGCGTGCAGCAGGACTTTGGTCGGATGCATAAAGCCTCCATGGACTCGTGTCACCCTTGGTGCCCAAGTGTACAGAGCCCTTCAATGGATAAGCAAGCGGTCCAGCAGCGCCGCGTTTCGACGCAGAACGAATCACTCCGACAGTTACGCCGATCCAGTGATCCGTCTTCGGTCTGTAACAAGCGAACCTGGACACCCCGCCGGGCCACATTTCCGCCGAAGTGGGTGTCCGTTTCCTTCTGATGGTTTCTATGGGTCTTTTCTAGCCCTCGGACGCTCGGAGCAGCCTGCTCGTCAGCGAATCCTGCCCACGGCGGAAATCGCGTGACAGACCTCGATCCCGTTGGCGGCGAGTCGTATTCGGGCCCCGGGCCCCGATGCGGCGCCCGCGATGAGCTGTTCATCAGCGAGGTCTGTTTGTCTCGGAAAGAAGATCGGTCGATCGGCCGGGCCCCGATCGATGGCGTCCCCGTGAAGTCAGGGTATCGAGTCAGGGCGCTGCAGTGCAACCAATCGTGCATTGCGGTTGGCAGGAGTCAGGCCATTCTGGGCGAGCCGCTTGAGGCTGCCCTGGAACGACGGCGAGTCGCGCAGTGGATCGAACAGGGGTGACACGCCCAGGAAGGGGGCGAAATAGCTGAAATACCGGCCGCCGACGCCCTCGGCAACCAACTCCGCGGCACGGTCCGAGTTGCCGGCCAGCGCATACCACTGGGCCACGGCGATGGGGTCGAGCGGACGTTCCTTGCTGGCCGCGTCCAGCACCTCGCCGAGCACCCGGAAGTAAGCCCTTACGGCGGCGTCGGCGCTTTCCGGTACGGAGCCCGGTCCGCGCCCAGCGCGTTCGAGCCAGGCCAGCCGTCTCGTGCGGGCCTCGTCGACCACGATCGCGGGGTTGTTCCGGGCCAGTTCGGCGACGATGACGAACCGGCGATGCCAGTGATTGCGCGGGAGCATCTCCCCCAGCCGTTCTGCGGCCGCGATCGTGCCGGTCCAGTCCCGAGCGTAGAGTTTGACGAACATGACGTCCATGCTCACTGCAACGGAGCGCGGGTCGAGCACGCGAGCCAGCTCGATGGTGCTGAGCGCGTCGGCGTGACGGCCCCGCGCCGAGTACCAGAGCGCTAGCGCATGGTGGCCGGCGGCGTCGCCCGGGGCCAGGTCAACGGCGCGATGCAGGTGTTCATCCGCCGCGTCCCAGTTCCGGTCGTAGTAAAGCGCGATCTCGCCCAGCACTCGGTGGGCCGTGGCCGAGAGTGGATCGAGCGTAAGGGCGCGACGCGCCGCCGACCGGCTTTCCTCCACGCGCTCGGTCGTGCGAAAAGGCGCCGCTGGGCCGATCAAGGTCTCCGCAAGCGCTTCGTGGGCCGCCGCGAAGGACGGGTCAAGCGTTGTCGCTTGCCGGAAAAGATCCAGGGCCTCGCTCACCCGGGCGTCGTTCGTCCGGTCCCGGATGTAGAGGCCCTTCCGGTATGGTTCCAGTGCGGCGGTGAGCGAATCCCCGCCGAAGCTCCGGACATCCGACAACAGCGCGGCTCCTGCCAGGCCGTCCGCGGCGAGCGCCGCGATCGAGCGCGCCGCAATGGCCGGGTCGGGGGCCGCGCGGCGGTACTCGCGGCTCCAGATCACCGTGCCGTCGCCGGTCTCCAACAGCCGGGCGCTCGCCACGACTTCGTCAGCGGACCGGATCAGGCTGCCCTCGAGCACGTACGCGGCTCCCAGCGCCTCCCCCACCGTGGTGGCTTCGGCGTCATTGTCCTCGTAGGACAGCACGCTGGACAGGCCGGCGACCCGCAGTTGACCGGGTGCGATGCGGCTCAGGTAGCTGATGACGGCGTCGGTCAGGAAATGGGCGGGCACGTCGTGGGCATCGTTGCCGGTGAGATTGCTGAACGGCAGGACGGCCAGCATCGGAACGTGCGTTTCCGAAGATTGGGTGTCCGGCGGCGAAGCCGTGCCGCCCAGTAAAAGCAACACCATGACGAGCACGACCAGTGCCGCCGCGCCCGCAGTCCGCGACCGTGTGGCCGCGTTTACCGGATCGGCAGCCCGGGCAGTCCCGTCGATCGTCACGCGGGAGACGGCGGCCAGGAACCGGTATCCCCGCCTCGGAATCGTCTCGATGAAATGCGGATCGCGCGGATTGTCACCCAGGGCCTTGCGAAGCTGACGCATGACCGTGCTGATGGCGATGTCGAACGACACGACGTGTTCGTCGCTCCACAACTCGTCGCGCAACTCTTCCCGGGTTACCAGAGTCCCGGCGCGTTCCAACAGCAAGGCGAGCGCGGCGGCGACCTGCGGCCGCAGCACCGTGCGCTGGTCGTCGCGGAATAGCTCCCCGGTTGCCGGGTGGAATATCCAGCCGTCGAACCGATAGCCCGCTTGCGTCGCTCCGCTCATCAGTGTCGATTCCTGCCGGCCTCGGTGACCGTGCGTGAACCAGTCTAGCGGAAAGCGTGTCCTGCCCGGCGGCTGTGCTGATCAGGGTTCTTTCAGGGAAATGTCAGACCGCGTCCATGGGCCCCGGGGCGAGCCGCTGCTAGGTTTGCTGGCGTCGGGATCCCACTCGGGGCGCCCTCAACGACCAAGGAGTCATTACATGACCACTCGTTCCGTCACTCCGATCAAGCGGTTCGCGGCCGCAATTTTCGTCGCCATGGCCTGGGTGATCCTGGCCACGCCGGTCCGAGCTGCAGAGGTCTATGTCAGTGATGCGGCGAACTTCAACTTGGGGCCCTGGAAAATCCTCCGTTTCGATGCACATGGCGAAAATGGCGAAGCATTCATAACCAGTAATCTGGGTTGGCCCCAGGACCTAGTATTTCTCGAGGACCAGGGCGTGGTGCTGGTGTCGAATCTTACGACCAATCGAATCAACCGCCATGACATCGAAACCGGCGAGTTCATCGACCAGTTCGCCAGTGTCCCCGGCGGACCGACGAGAATGAGTATCGGCCCCGATGGGCTGATCTACGTCTTGCAGTGGCGAAACAACGGGCCGGTTCTTCGCTTCGAACTCGATGGAACACCCCTTGGAGCGTTTACCAGCAGGGGAGTGCCGCAGAGCCTCGGCCTGGATTGGGACGCGCAGGGTCGCCTGTATATTGCTTCGTTCAACGGCGCCTCGGTGCATCGATTCGACGTGGACGGGCGCGACCTGGGTCTGTTCATCGCATCGAACCTGACCGCGCCCTCCAATATCTGGTTCGGTGACGGCGGAGACCTGTTCGTCAACGACTTTCAGGGCGGAGCCATTCGCCGGTTTTCAAGCGACGGGGTGTTCAAGGGGAATTTCGTCAGCGGGCTTTCGCAGCCAGAGGGAATGGCCGAGCTGTCCGACGGAACTCTGTTGATCGGCAATGGTGGAACTTCCTCGGTCCTGCGTTTCGACGAAACCGGCGCTTCGCTGGACGTCTTCGTGGAATCGGGCACGCTGGGGCTGTTCAGGCCCAATGCCGTCGTGACCCGGGATCCGTTCCGGTTCGATTTCGAATTTGACGCCGAGGGCCAGTGGGTGGCCGACAACGCCGACCTAGTCGGCAATTCGCAGGGCCTGACGCTGGATTACATGGGGTTCGCCGATCTGCTGTTCGTGGCTTGGTTCACCTACGTCGATCGCGGTACGGCGGATCTGCAAACAGGAGTGGGCGTGGTCGGCGCGGAGGACAATCGCTGGCTCACCGCGCAGCTCGAGATCACCGGCAACGTTGCCACGGGGCCGCTGTTCGCATCGACGGGCGGCCGGTTCGACGCACCACCGCAGGTCGATCAGGAGACCGTGGAGGTCGGCACCCTGACGATCGAATTCACGGCCTGTGACCGTGCAACGGTGGAATATCAAGTCGACTCGGCACCCCTGGCGGGAACGTTCTCGGCGGTTCCGCTGGAAGTCCGGGTCAACCCCGACTTCGAATGCCGAAGCGAGGTTGCCGCGGCCAAATGAGCGGGCAGCGCGCATGCCGGCGACCAGAGCGACCGAATGCGACGTCACCATTCTGCCTCGGGAAGCTGGCGCACGAGCATGCTGATGGCCATTTCGAACGGCACCGCGTGTTCGTCGTTCCACGGTTCGCCGCGCACCTCGTTCCGGGTCATCTGCGTCCCGGCACGTGCCGAAATCAAGGCGAGCGACGCGGCGACCCGCGGTCGCCGTACCGTTAGCTCGTCGTTGCGGACCAGCGCCTCGGCGCCGGGTCGATCCCCCGCCATCGAGCAGCCCGGCTTGCCGATCAGGGTTAATTCAGGGAAATGTCAGACCGCGTCCATGGGTCCCGGGGCGAACCACTGCTAGGTTTTCCGGCATCGGGGTCCCGCTTGGGGAGCCCACCATGAGATAAGGAGTCACGACATGGCCACTCGTTCCACCCATTCCATCAACCCGTTCGCGGCCGCGCTGCTCGCCGCCGCGGCCTGCGCGGTCCTGGGCGGCCCGGCCCGCGCCTCTAGCTTTGTCGAGCCCGACGTGACGGTGCTCTACGCGCTGGCGCCCGATCGGCTGGGCGGCAGTTTCGGCTTCGTGGCCGAGACCATCGGCGACCTGGACGCCGACGGCGTCACGGAGTTCATCGTTGGCCAGCCCTCTATCGATGCGACCGGACTGCGTTCCGGCCAGGTGCATATCTTCTCGGGCGCAGACGGATCGCCGCTGCATTCCATCGCCGGTCTGCCGCTGGATTTCTTCGGCACGTCCGTAACCGGCCTCGGCGACGTCACCGGCGACGGCGTACCGGATTACGCGGCCTCGGCGCCGGGCATCCCGGTATTCTTCGGGTTCCCCTGGCCCGCTTCGGTGCGCGTCTTTTCCGGATCCGACCATGCCCTGGTCTACCAGGTCGACGGCGCGGTGGGCTCGCGCTTCGGACAGGACATCAACAATGCGGGTGACATTACCGGCGACGGCCGCGATGACCTGATCGTCGGCGCGCCGTTCGACGATTCGGGGGCCGCCGATGCCGGCCGTGCCCAGGTCTTCGACGGCGCCACCGGCGGCCACCTCTGGGCTCGCGACGGCAGCTTTGCCGGCGACTCGCTGGGCGGTGGCGTATCCAGCGTGGACGATCTCGACGGTGACGGCATACCGGAACAGGCCGTGGGCGCCTTCAACGCCGGGCCCGCAGGCGGCGGGCTGGCCCAGGTCCTCTCGGGAGCCGACGGCACCCTGCTCGATATCCTGGCCCCACTGGCCACCGCAGGATCCTTCGGACAGTTCTTCGCCCACGACGCCGGCGACGTGGATGGCGACGGCACCGGCGACATCTACATCGGAGACTTCGGCGATTCGCTGCTCGGACCGTTTACTGGCCGGGCCTACGTGTACTCCGGGGCGGATCGCTCGGTTCTGCACGTGCTCGACGGCGACGAGTCCGGTGGCGGCTTCGGCATCGGGCGCGGCGCGGGCGACGTCAATGGCGATGGCGACGACGACCTGTTCCTGGCCGCCTACCTACACGACGACGGCGCGTTCAACGCCGGCAAGGGCTACGTGTATTCGGGCCGCGACGGCGGCGTCATGCGCACCTACACCGGTACGGGAGAGGACGAGCGACTGGGCTTCGACGCCCTGCCGCTGGGCGACGTCAACGGCGACGGTCTGACCGACTACCTGCTGACCGGCGTCGACGTGGCCTACGTGGTCGCCGGCACGGACCTGAGCGTCGGCGGCCGCATCGCTTCGCTGTGCGAACTGATCCGCTCCATCCCGGAGACGGCCTTCAAGCGCCCGGCCCCGGCACGGCGCAATGCACTCTGCGACAAGCTGGATGCCGTGGCCGCCATGCATGCTGCCGGCAACCTGGAGGGCATGGCGTCCAAGCTGGAAGACGACATCCGGGCCAAGGCCGACGGCTCGCTGGGTGGCGATCCGGACAATGACTGGGTCACCGACTCCCATTGGCAGGCTTTCCTATATCCGTGGCTGGAGGGACTGGCGCGCGTTGCGGCAAACCCCTGATGCGATGACGACGCGGGAGGCTCGCACTCCCACGTCGAATCGGTGCCGGACCCCGCACCGGGGTTGTCCGTTTTCCCGTGCTCGATGAAAATCAGTGCTTCGCGAACGTGTAGTCTTCACGGTGCGAGACACATGCACACATCTTGCCCCCATTCCAACCGGAAATTCCGCCATGTTCATCTACGTAGAGCAATGGACCCCGAAGCAGGCCTGGCTCGACCTTTCCGCCGAGGAGCGTAAGGCGTTCCTCGAGGCCATCGTTCCGCTTCTCCAGAAGCACGAGGAAATGGGCATCGAAACACTTGCCATGGCCGGCATCGACGCGGACACCCCTTCGAAGTCGAAGCATGCCTATTTCTCCGTGCTCCGCATGCCCGACCAGGCCACGGCGAAGACCTTCGAACAGGACATCGCCGCGACCAACTGGTACGAATACTTCGAGCAGACGAATTCCCGCGGGCAGATCCGAAAGCCCGAAGAGGTGATCGGCGAGCACATCGAGATGTAGCGGACTTCGGCGCGGGTCGATGCCGAGCCGAATGTCGGCATCCACCGTCCATGCCGCGGCTCGCGCCAGGAGGAGTGATCCGGCTGGATTATTCTGATGCAATCCAGGAATCGACCAGAAGCACTTCAATGCCATGCACACGATCGATTGGCAGGACTTCGAAAACGTCGAACTGCGCGTCGGCCGCGTAACGAGCGCGGAGGTTTTCGCGGAAGCACGCAAAGCGGCGTACCGTCTCGAGGTTGATTTCGGCGACGAGATCGGCGTGAGGAAGTCGAGCGCGCAGATCACTGATCTCTACGAACCCGGCGAGCTCGTCGGCAAGCTGGTCGTGGCCGTCGTCAACTTCGCGCCCAAGCAGATCGGGCCGATGATGTCGGAGTGCCTCGTAACCGGGTTTCACGACAGCGACGGTCGCGTCACGTTGTGTGTGCCGGAACACGAGGTCCCGCTTGGCGCAAGACTCGGCTGAAGGCGAGAATTCCGCGACCGCGACATGCGCTGTCGGCCGGAGAATCGTAGATCGACATGAAGGTGCGGAACAGCCGCCTTGCGGGGGAGCTGGCGAACGCCGACATCCCGCCGTACGGGTAAGCGCCAGCGTCGATCGCCTGCTGTTCGAAGACTCCACGCCCTCCCGCTGGCTGTAGCGCGGCGTGCAAGGTGTCTAGTGTGGTGCCCGCGTTTTGCCATGATTTCTCCTCCCGCTTGCCACAACACCGTGGCAGGCTGCATTCGGCGGTGTCGGGAAATCCCGAGCGCCCGGATCGATCAAACGACGAGAATGAGCACTCAGGAGACCGACAATGGCAATGGCGGAGCGGGAACGAAATCGAGGCCTGGTGCACCGGCCGGGATACTGGCGCGTTGCCGGCTGGAGTTTCCTGGCGTTTCTGTTGCTGGTGCCGCTATTGGCAATGCAGTTCACCGACGAGGTCGCCTGGACCGCGGCGGATTTCGTCGTCATGGGCGTGCTGCTGGCACTGGTCGGCCTCGGCTTCGAGCTTGCGGCGCGCCTGTCCGGCGACTTCGTCTATCGCGCGGCCTTCGGCGTGGCCGTGCTCGGTGGCTTCCTGCTGATCTGGGCCAACCTGGCCGTGGGGGTCATCGGTACCGAGGGAAATCCGGCCAACGCAAGCTACCTGGCCGTACTGGCCGTGGGCGTGCTCGGCGCCGTCGCAGCCCGGGGCCACCCCCGCGGCATGGCCGCGACGATGTTTGCCGCGGCTTCGGTCCAGGTGCTGATCGCCGTCGTCGCGATGGTGCTGGGTCTCGGACAGCCGTGGAGCGGGCCGTTGGAAATCACGGTGACCAACGGCTTCTTCGTTGTCCTGTTTCTCGCCTCGGCCGCGCTGTTCCTGATCGCGTCCGGTCGGCGGCGCTAGACGAGCGCGGGCGCCCGTCTTCGAGCGCCGGCCACGAGACGATCTCGACATCGCTTGTCGTCGACTCGAACTACAGCGACAATAGCGCCACAGCGCCGCATTCGTGCGCCACACCAGGGATTACCCATGCAACGTCATCTGTTCTTGCTCGCCCTCGCCGGGTTGTTCGCCGGCTCGTCCGCCGCTGCGGATCCCATCGATCTTTCCGGCAACCAGGGCAGTGCGCGGCTCGACTACGTTGGCGATGACTGGCGCGTCGGTGTCGGACTCTCCGACGAGGGCGACGTCGTGGCCGAGCTGCTCGGCGTGCTGGCCCTGGGCGAGCGCGACTCCTGGGTCGCCGAA
>JBPRGD010000237.1:0-24504 GCA_051428125.1 Candidatus Wenzhouxiangella sp. M2_3B_020 | reverse complement strand
AGCTCGATCTCGGTCAGTTCCATGTCCGGGGTGATGCGCGCGAGCTTGTTGGTGCCCAGCAGATCGACCCAGGCGATGTCGTTGTCGTCGATCTCGATGCCGTAGGGCCGCGCGCTCTCGGTCGGTACGTCGACGTGAACGATCTCGCCGGTCTCGCGGTCGTAGCGCCCGACCTGGTTGGCCCACTGGGCCGTGAACCATAGCCGGCCCTGCGAGTCTTCGTAGAACGTGTGCGGGTCGGCCAGTTCGCCTTCGGGCATGTCCACGCGCTCGACGATCTCACCGGTCTCGGCGTCGATGCGGCCGATGTGGGCATCCTTGTTTCCGGTGTACCAGACCTCGTCGTCGGAGGTCACGTAGATGGTGTGCGGCCCGGCGCCATCGGGCAGGTCGTAGCGCGTGAATTCCTCGGCCTCGGGATCGAAAACGGCGGCGTAATCGCCGGCCTGTCCGACCAGCCAGACCCGCCCGTCGCCGGCGACCGATGGGTCGCGCGGCCGCGTGTCGGGCCACGGCACGGTCCATTCGCGGATCTCGATGGTGTTCTTCTCGGCGGCGGCCGGCAGCGCCATCGTGGCGACCGAGGCAGCGGCGACCGTAAGCATCAGGATTCGGCGAAGCATTCGATTCTCCGGGTTCGCGTGAGACCTCCCATCATGGCGCGAGCATCGGACCGGGTCAAATGCGTCGACCGAGTCAAAGAACGCGCTGCAGATATTCCTGGAGCCGCTGCCAGGCGTGCTCGGCGGGCTCGCGGTTGGTCTCCGGGTCCCGGTCGACGTGCAGCCAGAACCCGTGGTTGACTTCGTCGTAGATGTGGACGTCGTTGTCGATGCCGGCCTCGCGCAGCGCGGCGACGAAGGCTTCGACCTCCTCGGGCGGGATGCCGCTGTCGTTCTCTGCGAACGTGCCGTAGACCTCGTGGCCGATGTGCTTCATCTGATCCGGGTCGTCGATCAGCGAGCCGTAGAAGATCGCGGTGCCTTCGTGATCGTCGCTGCCCAGCGCGTACGACAGGGCGACGCCGCCGCCGAAGCACCAGCCGATCGCCGCGGCGCGGCCGGTCGATTCGGTGTTGGCCTCGACCCAGTCGACGGCGGCCTGCAGGTTGGCAATCATCGTCTCCTCGTCGGCGCGCACTTCGCGCACCAGCGCGATGTTCTCTTCGCGGTTCGAGCCTGTGCGCCCGCTGTAGAGATCGGCGGCGAACGCGATGTAGCCCTGATCGGCGAACGCGTCGGCCGTCTGCCTGACCCGCTCGACCAGCCCGTTCCATTCGTGGATGAGGATCACGGACGGAAACGGCCCGTCGCCGCCGGGCAGCGCCAGGTAGCCGGTCGTGGCCGGGTCGGCGTCGAAATACGCCACGTCGCGGCCGGCAAGTTCACCGCCGTTGCCGGTGATGGCCTTCATCATGGCGTCCATTTCGCCTTCCTGGGCATGGACGGAATGCGCGGTCATTCCAAGCGACCAGGCGGCCGCCAGCAGCAGAAATCGTTTCATGTCGGTCTACCCGGTTCTTTAGAAATCACCGCTCCAGCATACCCGAGCGCCGGTGAGCGCCCTTCGGCCGGCTCAGGACTTCAGCTCGTCGGCGATATCGTCGTGGCGGATGCAGGCGACCTGGCCGCCGTCTTCCAGCGTCTCCAGCGGCGGCTCTTCGGCCGCGCAGCGATCGATGGCATAGGGGCACCTTGTTCGGAACACGCAGCCCGACGGCGGATCGGTGGGAGACGGCAACTCGCCGCCCAGGCTCTGCCGCGCACGCTCGCGCTCCGCTTCCGGGTCCGGGATGGGCACCGACTCGATCAGTGCGCGGGTGTAGGGATGCGCCGGCGCGCTGTAGATGGAATCGCGTGACGCGACTTCCATGACCCGCCCCAGGTACATCACGAGGATCCGGTCGGAGACGTGCCGGATCACCGAGAGGTCGTGCGCGATGAAGATCAGCGAAAGCTGCAGCTTCTTCTGAAGCTCCTTGAGCAGGTTGACGATCTGCGCCTGGATGGAAACGTCCAGCGCACTGACCGGCTCGTCGCAGACCACCATCCTGGGGTTGACGACGAGCGCACGGGCGATGCCGATGCGCTGGCACTGCCCGCCCGAGAACTCGTGCGGGTAACGGTTGATGAGCTCGGGCTGCAGGCCGACCATCTTGAGCATGCCCGCCACGCGCTCGCGCACCTGCATCTTCGACATCGACGGGAAGAAATTCCTCAGCGGCTCGCCGACGATCTGGCCGACCGTCATGCGCGGATCCAGCGACCCGAACGGGTCCTGGAAGATCAACTGCAGCTGTCGGCGCTTGTCGCGGAGCTGGTCCTCGCTTCTGCCGACCAGGTTCTCCCCCAGCCATACGATGCTGCCGCCGGCCGGCTGCACCAGGCCGAGGATGGCGCGCGCCAGCGTCGACTTGCCGCATCCGGACTCGCCGACGACGCCCAGCGTTTCGGCCGGGCCGAGCTCGAAGCTCACGCGGTCGACGGCCTTGATCGTCCGGTAATCGTGGCGGAACAGGCGCTCGCTGGCGTCGATGCGGAAGTGTACCGACAGATCCTCGACCTTGAGCACGGGCTGGCGCATCAGCCGGCCTCCTTCCGCGGTTCGGGCAGCGACTCCAGCCAGCAGCGCTTGAGGTGGTCGTCGCCGATGTCTTCCAGCGGCGGATGCTCGACGCAGGTCTCGAACGCGTACGGGCACCGGGCGCGGAACGGGCAGCCCTCGGGCCGATCGACCATGTCCGGCGGATTGCCGGGAATGGCGTTGAGGATGCCCGATTCCTCGCGGTCCAGGCGCGGAACGGACTGCAGCAGTCCCTGCGTGTACGGATGCGCCGGGTTCTTGTACAGGGTGTCCACGTCGGCGGTTTCCATGACTTCGCCGGCGTACATGACCAGCACCTTGTCGGCGAGGCCGGCGATGACGCCAAGGTCGTGGGTGATCAGCATGATCGCCGTCGACGACCGCTCCGACAGCTCGCCCATCAACGTGTTGATCTGCGACTGCACGGTCACGTCCAGCGCCGTCGTCGGCTCGTCGGCGATCAGCAGGTCGGGCTGGCACAGCAGGCCCATCGCGATCATGATGCGCTGGCACATGCCGCCGGATAGCTGGTGCGGGAACTGGCGCATGCGCTGTTCCGGCTCGCTGATGCCGACCTGGTGCAACATCTCGCGCGCCCGCTCTCGAGCTCGCTTCTTCTTGAGGTCGCGGTGATGCGTAAGCACCTCGACCAGCTGCTCGCCGATGTTCAGGTACGGGTTGAGCGAGCTGACGGGGTCCTGGAAGATCATCGAGATCTTCGAGCCGCGCACCCGCGTGAGCTCCTGCAGCGACATGCCCAACAGCTCCTGGCCGCGGAATTTCACCGACCCCTCGGCACGCCCGTTCTCGGCCAGCAGCCCCATCATCGCCATGGCCGTCTGGGTCTTGCCGGAACCGGACTCGCCGACGATGCCGAGCGTCTGGCCGGGCTCGAGATCGAAGCTCAGCCCGTTGACGGCCTGGACCACGCCCTCGGGCGTATCGAACCGAACGGTCAGATCGCGGACTTCGAGCAGTGCCATATCAGATCGCGCCCTCCATCATCGATCGCGCGGGTCCAGGGCGTCCCTCAGCCCGTCGCCGAGGAAGTTGAAAGAGAACAGCGTCAGCGCCAGGAACACGGCCGGGAACAGCAGCGACCACGGCGCGGTCTCGAGTTCCTGCGCGCCCTCGTTGACCAGGGCGCCCCAGCTCGTCAGCGGCTCCTGGACGCCGAGGCCGAGAAAGCTCAGGAACGACTCGACGAGGATCACCTGCGGGATGGTCAGCGAGACGTAGACGGCGACGACGCCCAGCAGGTTGGGCACGATGTGGCGCGTGATGACCTGCTTCTCTGTCGCCCCCGACACGCGCGCGGCCTCTATGAAGTCCTTGTTTTTCAGGCTCAGCGTCTGGCCGCGGACGATGCGCGCCATGTCCAGCCAGTTGACCGCACCGATGGCGACGAAGATCAGGAAGATGTTGCGTCCGAAGACCACCATGAGAAGGATGACCAGGAACATGAACGGCAGCGCGTAGATCGCGTCCACCGCCCGCATCATCCAGTTGTCGACCCGGCCGCCGAGGTAGCCGGCCACGGCGCCGTAGGACACGCCGATGAACAGCGACACCAGCGTGGCGATGACGCCCACCAGCAGCGAGATCCGCCCGCCGATCATGACGCGCTCGAACAGGTCCCGGCCCAGCGCATCGGTGCCCATGAGATGCCCGGTCTCCAGCGACGGCGGCGTCGAGTAGTTGTCCCAGTCGGGTATCTCGTGATCCCAGGGGTTGAACATCGGCCCGAACGTCACCAGCACGATGATCATCAGCAGGATTGCAGCGGCGACCAGCGCGGCCTTGTTGCGCTTGAGCCGGTGCCAGGCATCGACGTAGAGAGAGCGACCCTTGACCCGCCGCCGGTCCAGCGCCTGCTCGAAGACGTCGATCGTCGTCTCGGTGCGCTCAGCGGGCATGGTCGTTCTCCGTTTCAGCGGTCATAGCGGATCCTCGGGTCCAGCCACGCGTAGAGCAGGTCGACCAGGTAGTTCAGCACGATGATGAGCACGCCGTAGAAGATCACCACGCCCATCACCAGCGTGTAGTCGCGGTTCAGCGCACCCTGCACGAAGTGGCTTCCGATCCCCGGGATCGTGAAGATGCGCTCGATGACGACCGACCCGGTCAGGATCGCCGCCGCTGCCGGGCCGAGGTACGAGATCACCGGCAGCATCGCCGGCTTCAGCGCGTGGCGCAGGATGACCTCGCGTTCGGGCATGCCCTTGGCGCGCGCCGTCCGGATGAAGCTCGAGTGCAGCGCCTCGATCATCGAACCCCGGGTGATGCGGGCGATGTAGGCGATCATCGGCAGCGACAGCGCAACGGCCGGCAGCACCATCCGCTCGACCGACCCGTCCCAGCCGCCGGCCGGCAGCCAGCCCAGGACGATCGCGAACAGCAGGATCAGAAGCGGCGCGGCGACGAAGTTGGGCACCGAGATGCCGATCATCGCGATGGACATCGTCAGGTAGTCGGCGGGTGAATTCTGCCGCAGCGCCGCGACGATGCCGATGGACACGCCGATGACGAATGCCAGCAGCAGCGCGATGCCGCCCAGCGTGAACGAGACCGGCGCCCCCTGCCAGATCAGCTGGTTGACCGTCCAGTCGCGGTAGTGGAACGACGGCCCGAAATCCAGCCGGACGATATCGCCGAGGTAGCGCAGGTACTGGATGACGAGCGGATCGTCGAGCTGGTACTTCGCCTCCAGGTTGGCCTCGATCTCCGGCGGCAGGGCCTTCTCCGAATCGAACGGCCCGCCCGGCGCGATCCGGATCAGGAAGAACGCCACCGTGATCAGGATCAGCAGCGTCGGCACCGCCGAGGCCAGGCGTTTGAGGGAGTAGTTCAGCATGGGGCGGGGGCGGTGGGCAGTTGTCGCGTCGCCGGGTATTGGCGGCCGTGTGTTGTGAGCGGCTTTGACGAGCAAGTGAATAGTGAATAGTGAATAGTGAATAGGAAAACCCGTCGACTGAGGCTGGGAAAGCTCGCAACAGTCGACAAGAGTCCGGAAGTCGAAAGCGGGCTCTTGCCAGCTGCAACCTTGAAAAGCTCATCAGGCAACAACCCACGACAGTTCGGAAACGAAGGCAATCGCCATCCGCAACCACACCACGCAATACATGCATTGTCCTGCCGGATAGTCATCTATTCACTATTCACTATTCACTATTCACTATTCACTATTTACTATTCACTGTTTCAGCTCCAGCCGCCTGACCTTCCAATTCCTCGTCGCTGGATTCGACCACCTCATCCGAAACGCCCCCGGCAGCCTTCACGAAGAACATGTGCCGGCTGGGATGGAAGTCCATGACGTTGGGCGCCCAGCCCTTGAGCAGGGGGCTGACGAGGCGCTTGGTGACGTAGGTGTAGACGGGCAATATGACCTGGTCTTCCAGCAGGATACGCTCGGCTTCGACCATCAGGTTGCGCCGGCGGGCCGGAATGCGCTCGGTGGCGATCTGCTCGAGCAGCCGATCGTAGCGCGGGTTGTCGTAGCCGGTATCGTTGCGTCGATGCTGGGAGTGGAACAGTTCCAGGAACGTGTAGGCGTCCTGGTAATCGCCGATCCAGCCGGCGCGGAACACCTCGGTGTTGCGCTTGAGCCGCCGGTTCTGCAGAAAGACCCGGAACTCCTCGTTGATCAGCCGGGTGCGCACGCCCAGCACCTGCTTCCACATCGCCGCGATCGCCACGGCGATCTTGCGGTGGTTCTCGGAGGTGTTGTAGCGCAACTCGACGTCCAGCGGGTCGTCTTCGCCGTAGCCGGACTCGGCGTAGAACTCGCGCGCCATGCTCTCGCGCTCGGCCTGCGACAGCGCCGCGTAGTGCGGCATCGGCGGCTCGTAGTCCGGCAGGCCGTCGGGCACCAGCGTGAACGTCGGAATCTCGCCGAATTGCGTGACCTTGTCGGTCAGGATGTCGCGATCGATCGCAAGGTTCAGCGCCTTGCGCAGCGCAGGGCTCTCCTCGAACGGCTCGCGAGTGAGGTTGAAACCGAAGAAGTAGGTTCCGAACCATGGCGAGACCGACAGCGCCTCGGGCAGGTTGGCGCTCAGCCAGCGGAACAGGTTGCTGGGGACCTGGTCGGTCCATTCCAGGTCGCCGACCCGAAAGCGCTGGAATTCGGTGTTCTCGTCCTCGATCGGGTAGTAGACCGCCCGCTCGATGATGACGTCGTCCGCCCCGTGGTAGTGCGGGTTACGGTCAAGCGCGATGCGCGAACGCGGCTCCCACTCGACGAGCCGGAACGCACCGTTGGACACGAGGTTGCCGGGCAGCACGAAATCGTCGCCGTATGCCTCCAGCGACGGCCGGTGGACGGGATACGTCGAAGCGTGGGTCAGCAGGCCGAGGAAATACGGCGTCGGGTCGTCGAGGCGGATCTGCACCGTGCGCTCGTTGAGCGCTTCGACGCCCAGCGTCTCGGGCGGCCTCTCGCGCGCAAGGATTGCGCGCGCGTTCTCGATCGGTGTGAGCATCCTTCCATAGACCGTGGCCGTTTCCGGGTCCACGGAGCGCCGGAAGCTGAACACGAAGTCGCCGGCGGTGACCGGATCGCCGTTGGACCAGCGGCCTTCGGGACGGAGGTAGAACGTGTAGGTCATGCCGTCGCGACTGATGTCCCAGCGGCCGGCCGCCCCGGGGACGATGCGTCCGTCGGGCGCGGTCGTGGCCAGCCCCTCGAACAGGTCCCGAAGGATGTTGGCCGTGGGCACGCCCTCGGCACGGTGCGGATCCAGAGTCTGCGGCTCCTCGCCGTTGCCCCGGTGAAGCACCTGGTCGTCGGCCAGTACCGTCGGATCCGGCCGACCATCGGCGGTCCGTACGATCTCCACCGGTTCGGCCACCTCGATCGACGGCCGGGACGGCTCGCCCGTTTCTCCGCATGCCCCGAGCGCGAGCGCGCATGCGCACGCGGCCAATCGCGTCATCGCGCTATTCACGCGCGCCCGCCGGGTCGAGTCGCATCCAGCGTGAAAGATGAATGTCCATGGGATTGCCGCGATACCCCTCGACCACGGGGCGAACCAGGTGCCTGGAGACATAGTAGTACAGCGGAATCACCACATTCCGATCCAGCAGCCGTTCCTCTGCCTGCCGGAGCGTCCGGAGTCGCTGGCGACCGTCCAGGTTCTCGGCCCGGTCCAGCAGGCGATCGAACGTGGGATCGCTGAAGAACGCATAGTTCAGCGGGCTGGAGGTGTGGAAGTTGGCCAGGAAGTTGGCCGGATCCGCCCAGTCCGCGATCCAGCCGCCGCGCACGATCTCGGTGATGCGGCCCTGTCTGCGGTTGGTGACGAACACCTTCCATTCCTCGTTGACGAGGCTCGTGGATACGCCCAGGTGCTGCTTCCACATCGCCGCGACCGCGGCCGCCAGACGCCGGTGAGCCAGCGACGAATTGAATCGCAATTCGATGGTGCGGTCGCGATCGAAGCCGGAACGCGCCAGCAGGCGCCTGGCCTTGTCGATGCGCTCGTCGTCGGACAGCCGCGCGGCCGCCGGCGGTTCGTCGGGCCAATCCTCCAGCCCCGGCGGAACCAGGCGCCAGGCCGGCAGTTCGCCGGTGCCGATGACGCGCTCGGCGATGAGCTTCCGATCGATGGCCAGCGAGAGCGCTTCGCGCAGCGCCTCGTCGTCGGCGAACGGCGGCCGCGAGAGATTGAAGACCAGGTAGAAGCTGCCGAGGTACGGCGCGATGCGCAGCGAATCGCCGAGTTCGCGGACCAGCCACTTGTGACGCCCCGGCGGCACTGACTCGGTGATGTGCAGTTCGCCGGCGCGGAAGCGGGCGAGTTCGGCCGAAGGATCCTCGGTCACGTGCCACGTGACGCCGCGCAGGTCGACGGAATCGACATCCCGGTAGTGTGGATTCCTCTCCAGTTCGAAGCGCGCGCCCGGAACGCGGCGAACGAGCCGGAACGCGCCGCTGTAGACCTCGCGTTTTCCGTCCGGCCACGGGAAGCTCACCGGCAGCGTCAGCAACTCTTCGAACCAGGGCACTCGCCGGTGCAGCCGAATGATGAGTTCATGCGCATCGGCGGCCCGCACCTCGGCGACCGGTTCCAGCCAGCCGGCCGTGGGCGATGCGGTCTCGGGATCGCGGGCGCGCGCGAAACCGCGCACGAAATCGCTGGCGGTGATGGGTTCACCGTCCGACCAGCGCGCGTCGGGGTCCAGCGTGAACCGCCAATCCAGGCCGTCCGGCGAGACACGCCAATCGCGGGCGATGGCCGGCACCGGGCGGCCACTGGCGTCTCGGGTCAGCAGCCCTTCGTGGAGATCGCGCAACAGGTTGAACGCGGCCAGCCCCTGGGCGCGGTGCATGTCCAGCGTCCCGGGCGCAGGTCCCAGGCCCCGGTGCAGCGTCCCCGCCTGCGCGACCACCGACGCGGTCGTGCAGACCGCGAGCAGCGCGATGGCGATCAAGCGAATCATGGCCGCTCAGTGTACTCATGCGCAGGCCATGGCGATAGGCGATAATCCGCCTTTGCTTACCCCGCGCGAGCGCATGAGCGAGCAACCCGAGCGCGACGAACCGATCACCCGGATCCAGCCGCTGGTGGATTACATCGCGGCCGGCTGCAAGCCGCGCGAGGAATGGGGCATCGGCACCGAACACGAGAAGTTCGGCTTCACGCTGGACGACCTCCAGCCGCTGCCATACGAGGGCGAGCGCGGGATCGGCGCGCTGCTGGCCGGTCTGTCGGAGCACTACGGCTGGCACGCCGAGCGCGAGGACGGCAACATCATCGCGCTCAAGCGCTCGGGCTGCTCGATCACGCTGGAGCCGGGCGGACAGCTCGAGCTCTCCGGCGATCTGCTCGACAACCTGCACGAGACCTGCAACGAGGTCAACGCGCACCTCGCCGAAGTGCGCGCCGTCGCCGAACCCATGGGGCTGGGCTTTCTCGGGCTCGGCTTCCACCCGACGGCAAGGCGCGAGGACATGCCGTGGATGCCCAAGCAGCGCTACCGCATCATGCGCGCGCACATGCCGCGCGTGGGTTCGCTCGGGCTGGACATGATGACGCGCACCTGCACGGTGCAGGTCAACCTGGACTTCTCGTCGGAACAGGACATGATCGACAAGTTCCGCGCCTCGCTGGCGCTGCAGCCCGTGGCCACGGCGCTGTTCGCGAACTCGCCGTTCCTCGAGGGCAAGCCGTCGGGTTTCCTCAGCTACCGCAGCCACATCTGGACCGACACCGATCCGTATCGAACCGGCCAGCTCCCGTTCGTGTTCGACGACTCGTTCGGCTTCGAGCGCTACGTCGAGTGGATGCTCGACGTGCCGATGTACTTCGTGATGCGCGACGGGCGCATGATCGACGCGGCCGGACAGTCGTTCCGGGACTTCATGGCCGGCGAGCTGCCGGCGCTGCCCGGCGAATACCCGACGATGTCGGACTGGGAAGACCACCTCACGACGGCATTCCCGGAAGTCCGGCTCAAGCGCTTCCTTGAAATGCGAGGGACCGATGGCGGGCCGTGGAAGCGGCTGTGCGCGTTGCCTGCGTTGTGGGTCGGCGCGCTGTACGACCGCGGCAGCCTCGACGGTTGCCTCGAACTTGCACGCGGCTGGACCAGCGAAGAACTCGGCACCCTGCGCAACGACGTGGCCCGGCAGGGGCTAAAGGCCCGGATCGGCGGCCGACAAGTCCGCGACATCGCCCGCGACCTGCTCGACCTCGCACGCCAGGGCCTGTCCGAACGGCAACGGATGAGCGCGGCCGGCGACGACGAGACGGGTTTCCTCCAGCCGCTGCAGCGCATCGTCGATACGGGCAAGACCCCGGCCGAGCAATTGCTGGAGCGCTATTACGGCGACTGGAAGGAAAGCCTGGTGCCTCTGTTCACCGAGCAGGCTTATTACTGAAGCTCGTTGGTCGGTTCTTTCGTTGGTTCGTTATCCGGTTGTTCGATTGCTTCGCAGCGCGTTGCTCGCGGCTCGAAGACATTCACTGCAAAAACCGGCCTGACTGCTGCTTTGTCTCGGTAGCGGCCCGCGGTCGCCCGGAAAAGTCGCTGGGTCCCCGCTCCGTACCGCGACCGTACCATTCGCGAAGCCGAGTGATTCGCGGACATGCGCCGCGAACCGCGAGCAACGGTTCCGAAGGAATCCGTTACAGCCATTCGCGCATCGGGCGGACGAAGCGGCCCATCCGGCCAACCAGGATCTGCTCCAGACCGCGGCCGAAACGAACGCGAAGCGGAGCGGTTCGCGGACATGCGCCGCGAACCGCGAGCAACGGTTCCGAAGGAATCCGTTGCTATAACTAGAACGGCAGCTTCAGCGCCGGATTGACGTCCAGCATCGCATCCCGGAACAGTTGCTGGATGCGGGACAGTGCCTTCTTGTCGGTGCCCTCGAAGCGGACGACGAGCACCGGCGTGGTGTTGGAGGCGCGCACGAGGCCGAAGCCGTCCTCGAAGTCGGCGCGAACGCCGTCGATGTCGTTGATCTCGGCGCCTTCGAATTTCGCACGCTTCTTGAACTCCTCGACGAAGGGGTGCGGTTCGCCCTCCTTCATCTCGACCTTGAGCTCCGGCGTGCTGACGGCCTTGGGCAGCGTGCCCAGGATCTGGCCCGGGGCGCGCGTGTCGGCGGCCAGTATCTCGAGCAGTCGCGCGGCCGCGTACATGCCGTCGTCGAAGCCGTACCAGCGCTCGGCGAAGAAGAAGTGCCCGCTCATCTCGCCGGCCAGCGGCGCCTGCTCGCGCTTGAGCTGGGCCTTGATGAACGAATGGCCGGTGCGCGCCATGACCGGCTTGCCGCCGGCGTCCTCGATCTCCCCGGCCAGCAGGCCGGAACACTTGACGTCGAAGATCACCGGCTGACCCGGGTTGCGCGACAGCACGTCGCGGGCGAACAGCATCATCAGCCGGTCCGGATAGATGATCTCGCCGTCCGGCGCGACGACGCCGAGCCGGTCGCCGTCGCCGTCGAACGCCACGCCGACGTCGGCATTGAAGTTGCGCACGCATAGCTTGAGATCTTCCAGCGTGTCGGGATCGCCCGGATCGGGATGGTGATTGGGGAACGTCCCGTCGACCTCGGCATACAACGGAATGACCTCGGCGCCAATGGCCTCGAGCAGTTTCGGCGCGACCGCCCCGGCGATGCCGTTGCCGCAGTCGGCGACGACCTTGAGCGGCTTCTCGAGCTGGATGTCGGTGCCGATGCGCTCGATGTACTGGACCGTGATGCGGTGCTCGGTGACCTGCCCGCTGCCGCTCACCAGGTCGCCGTCGGCCAGTCGCTTGTGCAGCGCACTGATCCGGTCGCCCGACAGCGTCTCGCCGCCGAGCACGATCTTGAACCCGTTGTAGTCCGGCGGATTGTGGCTGCCCGTGACCATGACGCCGGAGCCGCCGGCGATTTCCTGGGCGGCGTAGTAAAGCACCGGCGTCGGGACGGCACCGACGTCGATGACGTCCAGTCCCGTCGCCTGCAGCCCGCCGCCCAGCGCGGCCAGGAGTTCGGCGCCGGACAGCCGTCCGTCGCGCGCCACCGCGATCCGGTTCAGTCCCTTGTGCCGGGCCTCCGAGCCGATCGCGCGACCAATGGCCTCGGCAATTTCCGGGCTGAGCGTGTCACCGACGATGCCGCGAATGTCGTAGGCGCGGAAGATCGATTCCGGCGGCACGACCACGTCGGCGTCCTGATCGCGTTCCGGCTCTTCCGCTCCCGTCTCCCCGGCCACCGGCGCGTCGTCGGTCGCATCGACCTGTTCGGCCGGATCGGCCTGCTCCGGCTTCGTGTCGTCGTCCACCAGTGATCGCAACATCTCGCTGATTTCGGTGCTGTCGTCTTCAGGGGCGTCCGGGTCGAATTCCAGGTCGCCCTCCGTGACCGCCTCGGACTCGCCGGCCTGCTCCCCCTTCGCGGAGGTCCCCTCGCCGGCGCCGTCGTCGAAATCGAGATCGCGGGCTTCGGGGCGCTCCCGGCGCGGCTCGCCATCGACGGTGGTTTCGTGGGCCTCTTCGGTTTCGGGCGATTCGGGCCAGTCGGACACCGCGGTCCCGGACTCGCGAGTATCGGCCTCGGCCGGTTCCAGCGAATCGGGATCGAGCATTTCGGTCCGCCCCGCGCGCGATGCGGCATCGGCTTCCTCGGGAATGGTCTCGACGGGTTCTTCGCGTTCTTCGTCGACCGGCTCCGGTTTGCTGGTTCTTTGCACGATCAGGAAACCCAGCAGCGCGGTCAGCAGTCCGATTCCCAGCACGCCTGCAAGCTGGCCGGTACTCAGCGGATTCAGCGCCTTCGACCGGTACCAGGCCAGGCGGAACAACGATCCGTCGATGGGCAGCACCGAATCCGGGTTCGCGAACCCCCCGCCGAATTCCTCCAGCGGCGTCTCCGCGCCGTCGATGACCTGGACCAGCCGCATCGCGTCCAGCGTCTCGGGCAGTGCGACCTGGTTGGCGAGCACGCTGACCGGAAACGTGGCCAGCGCGACCGGGCTGGCGGGGTCGTCGGGATCCAGCCGCGCGGCGACGGCGAGGTACTCGTCGGGCGTGCCCGCAAAGTGCACCTGGGCCGGCACCGACCCTTCGGTACGCGCCTGCAGCAGCATCTGCAGCGCCGCGAATCCGCTACCGGGGAAGGCCGTCAGGTCGACGCTCTCGACCGCCTCGCGCGCTACGACGATGTTGAGTACGTTGCGGACCTCCTGCTCGCGCAGCACGCGGATCGAATCGTTGCGACCGGCATCCTCGTCGAAGACGACGGCTGCGAACGCATCGCTGGTCAACGCCCGGTCGATCGCCTGCAATTGCCGCTCCAGGTTCTGCGCCTGGCTGCGGGCGTCCGCCGACGCCTGCTCCAGCGCCATGCGCGTCTGGAGGCTGTTCCAGAACAGCAGCCCACCCAGGATGAGGACTGCCAGCCCGACGCCGATCAGCACGAGCCCGGCCAGGCGCGGAATCATGCTTCCTCGTCTCTTTCTCGAGTTTGTTGCTGGCATCGTGACTCCCCCTTTTCCGATCATTCCGTGCCGGTGTGCCCGAACCCGCCGCCGGCTCGCGACGAGTCCTCGAAGACATCGACCGGCTTGAGCCGAACCTGCACGACCGGCAGGACCACGAGTTGCGCGATCCGCTGTCCCGGCTCGATCGTGATGATCCGCTGCCCCCGGTTCCAGCACGGCATCTGCACCGGTCCCTGGTAATCGCTATCGATCAGACCGACGAGATTACCAAGCACCAGGCCCTGCTTGTAGCCGAGGCCGGATCGCGGCAGCAGCACCGCCGCCACCGACGGATCGTCGAGGTGAATCGCCAGCCCCGACGGCACCAGCGCCGTGTCGCCCGGCCCGAGCGAAAGCGGGTCGTCGATCATCGCACGAAGGTCCATGCCCGCCGACCCCCCGGTCGCATAATCCGGCAACGGCCACTCGCGGCCGAGGCGCGGGTCCAGGATCCGGACTTCGAGTTCCCTCATGTTGAAGTTCCGTTCATTGCCTCGGTGATGATGCCGACCAGCCGGCGTGCCAGCGCCGGTTTCGGCGCCGTGCCGAGCTCGCGGCGGTCGGTGCGTGAAAAGACGACCAGCGCATTGTCGCAAGTATCGAAGCCGGCGTCATCTCCGACTCGGTTCGCCGCGATCAGGTCGAGATTCCGGCGCTCGAGCTTCGAGCGGGCGTTGTCTTCGAGGTCGTCGGTCTCCGCGGCGAAACCGACGGTGAACGGTCGCGGCTCGTGTCTAGCAACGGCGCCGAGGATGTCGGGGTTCGGAACCAGCTCGACGGTCAGCGCTTCCTCCCCTCGCTTGATCTTGGCGTTGCTGCGATCGGACGGCCGGTAGTCGGCCACGGCGGCGACGCCGACGAACCCGTCGGCCGGGAAACGGTCGAACACCGCCTTCTTCATCTCTTCGGCGGTGCGGACGTCGACGCGCTCGACCCCGGCAGGCGTCGGACGGTCGACCGGTCCCGCCACGAGCACGACCTCCGCGCCGGCCTCGGCCAGCGCCTCGGCCACGGCGAATCCCATGCGCCCCGACGAGCGGTTGCCGATGAATCGGACCGGGTCAAGCGGCTCATGAGTGGGTCCGGCGGTGACCACGAAACGCTTGCCCGACAACGAGCCATCCCCCACGGACATCACCGCGGCGGCGATCTCGTCGGGCGCGAGCATGCGACCGTAGCCTTCCTCGCCGCAGGCCTGGCTGCCGGAATCGGGACCCAGCGTTCGAACGCCGCGGCCGCTCAACGTATCCAGGTTGGCGCGGGTCGCCGGGTGCTCCCACATGACGTGGTTCATTGCGGGCGCCAGCCAGATTCGGGCGCGCGTGGCCAGGACCGTGGTGGTCAACAGGTCGTCGGCCAGGCCGCCGGCCAGCCTGGCGACCAGGTCGGCCGTGGCCGGCGCGATCACCACGTCGTCGGCCCACCGCGCCAGCTCGATGTGTCCCATGCCCGCCTCGGCCTCGGCGTCCAGCAGCGACTCGTGGACACGATGGCCGCTGACGGCCTGCAGCGTGAGCGGCGTGATGAACGCGTGCGCCCCCGCCGTCAGCGCGACCCGGACTTCGGCGCCCCGCTCGCGCAGCCTTCGCACGAGCTCCGGCGCCTTGTACGCGGCAATACCCGCCGAGACACCGACCAGGACGCGGTGCGGGCGTGCGCTCGATTCCGATTCGGATTCGCTCATTTTCCTACCCGCTTCGGCGCGATTTGCCGATGGCCGATCAACGCGTCCGAGACGATGATCGGCGAAACCAAACCCTCATGAGTCCGGGAATTGTATGCGAATCAACGACTGGCCACTGACCGAGCGTCCCCGCGAACGGCTGCTGGCCAAGGGGGCGGCAAGCCTCAGCGACGCCGAACTGCTGGCCATCCTGATCCGGATCGGCGACCGGGGCCGCTCCGCGCTGGACCTGTCGCGCCACCTCATCGGCGAATTCGGCGGGCTTCGCGGCGTGCTCGAAGCGTCCTCAGACGACCTGTGCGCCCAGCCGGGACTCGGTCCTGCGAAGTACGCGCAGATCCACGCCGCCCTGGAGCTGGCGCGCCGCCACCTCAGGGCCCGGCTCGAGCGCGGCGAAGCGCTGACCAGCCCGGACGCCACGCGCCGCTTCCTTTCGGCCGAACTCCGCCACCGCCCGCACGAGATGTTCTGCGCGCTGCTGCTCGACACGCGCCACCGCGTCATCGCGTTCGAGCCGTTGTTCACGGGCACCATCGACGCGGCCCATGTGCACCCGCGCGTCGTCGTCGAGAAGGCGCTGGGCCGCCAGGCCGCCGCGGTGATCGTCGCCCACAACCACCCATCCGGGGTCGCCGAGCCCAGCCAGGCCGACCTGGCGATCACCCGGCGCCTGCGCGACGCCCTCGGCCTGGTGGACATCCGGCTGCTCGATCACTTCATCGTCGGCGACGGCGAGGTGGTTTCGCTGGCCGAGCGGGGGCTCGTATGAACTGCGAGGGAAGAGGGATGGAGGCCAGGGGCCAGAAGGGTGGACAGGCGCCGGCGCCTATCCACCCTCGGGGGAGTTCACGACGGACCGCTCGTCTTTCGCGCCGCCTGCGGCACGGCGTCGGCCGCGTCGGCCCAGGCCTCGTGGTCGATGTTCAGGTCCGGGAACATCTTCGGATCGAATACCGGGTACTCGCGCGTGCGGCGTTGGGTGTCGTAGTCGCGCATGATCCGGAAACACACCGGCACCAGCATGGCCAGCGCGGCGATGTTGGTCAACGCCACGAACGCCATCGTCAGATCTGCGAAGCCGAACACCGTCGACAGGTCCTGCAGCGAACCCCAGAGCGTCAGCACGAGGATGACGACGCGGAACGCGTTGAACAGCGTCCGGTTCTCCTCGCTGAAGAAGTTCAGGCTGTTCTCGCCGAGATAGTAGTTGTAGAGAATGGAGCTGAACGCGAACAGCATCAGCGCGACCGATACGAACAGGCGTCCCCAGCCGCCGACGTGGTCGTCGAGCGCGGCCTGGGTCATCACGACCCCGTCGACGACGTTTTCGGCACCCGGCACGTAGACCGACGACATGATGATGATGAACGCCGTGGCCGAACAGATGATGGCGGTATCGATGAACACCGAAAACGCCTGCACGATGCCCTGGTTGACCGGGTGCGGCACCCACGCCACGGCCGCCACGTTCGGCCCGCTGCCCAGCCCGGCCTCGTTCGAGAACAGCCCTCGCCGCGCGCCCATCGTGATCGCGGCGCCGATGCCGCCGCCGATGGCCTGGTCCAGCCCGAACGCACCCTTGACGATGATCGCGATCGCGCCCGGCACCAGGTCGATGTGCAGCGCCACGACGACGAGCGCGATCAGGATGTAGCCGACCGCCATCAGCGGCACCACGATCTCGGTGACCGAGGCGATGCGCTTGACGCCGCCGAAGATCACCAGGCCCACGATGGCCGTCAGTCCGATGCCGCTCCACAGCGTCGGGATGCCGAAGGCGTCTTCCATCGACGAGGCGGCCGTGAACGACTGCAGCGCGACGAAGGCCATGCCGAACGTGACCAGCAGAAGGACCGAATACAGCGCCGCCAGCCAACGCATGTTCAGGCCGCGAGTCATGTAATAGGCCGGCCCGCCCCGGTAGGTACCGTCGGGCTCGTTGTTCTTGAACAGCTGCGCCAGCGTGCACTCGAAGAAGCTCGTGGCCATGCCGATCAGGCCGATGACCCACATCCAGAACACCGCGCCGGGACCGCCCAGCGTGATCGCCACGGCCACGCCGGCGATGTTGCCGGCCCCGACCCGTCCGGCGACGCTCAGCGCCAGCGCCTGGAACGAACTGACGTGGCCGGGCTGATGGCGGAACGCCTGGCGAAGCACGCGGAACATCTCGACGAAGTAGCGCACCTGCACGAAGCGAGAGCCCAGCGTGAACACCACGCCGATGCCGATCAGCACGACGACGAGGACGTAGGACCAGATGAAGTCGGTAAGCGCGGTCAGCATGGCAAGGGCCGTACATTGAGGTCCGCGTCATCATACCGGGACGCCGTGCCCGAGTTCACCCGGGGGATGGACTAACCGGCCGCTTGATCCTGAAGGACTTCGAGGCGAAAGCCGATGCCGTCCTCGCCGAGCTCCCCCTTCATATAGCTGCGATCGAGCCGGTCGGGATCGAGCTCCATGCAGTGGCGCTTGAACGCGGCCCGCAGCTTCGGATGGGCGACGTCATCCAGGCACAACTCGACCTTTTCTTGCGCGATCCGCTGGACGAGCAGCTGCGCGCTCCACGTTTCGGGCCGACCGGAATGATCGAACGACAACCGGAGCGGATCGCCATCGATCGAGGGCCACTCGACCCAGCGCACCACTGCGTCGCCGTCAAGAATGAGGACCAGCATCCCCACCGGGCTCGTACGCTCACGAGCGGAGTCCGCCTCCCCCGGAATCAGCGTGGGCGTGAACGACAGGCGGTAGGCGATCTGGCCGGTTTCGGCATCGGCGGTCTCGACGAACGCCGGTGATTCCGCGGCGGTGATCATTCTCGGCGTGCTGACGAGCTCACCGTTTCTGGAGATTTCCGCGGCAATCTCGAAGCGGTCTTCGGCAATCCGCTCGACGGTCACGTCCGCCGACCAGCCGGATTCCGGTGCTTCGTGTTCAAAGGACAGCTTTTGCTCCGCGAGCATGCGCGGTTTGCCCTGGTACGGGGCGATGGCGACGTCGCCTTCCATGGTCAACGACCCCGCCTCGGTGCGTCCATCGACCGTGACTTCGACATCGACGGCGAACCGCTCGCCTGTCGAACCGGTCTCGACGATCGGCTCGTCGCCCGCTCTGGGGTTGGACGCCCAGGCGGCCGCGGCGAGTGCGACGGCCAGCAGCGCTGTCGTGCCCTGGCCGAGCGTCGCGCGTGCGGCGGATGGATAAGAGCTTGTTGCCATCATGCGGATTCTCTCCTTGAGCGGGTGGTGGCCGAACGCCAGCGCGGACGACGGTCCGAGCGTCGATTCGAGGGCCAACAGCGCGTACGCGTAGGTCTTGCGCTCGCCGGGGCGGCCCTCAAGGACGCAAGCGTCGCAGGCCAGTTCCTGATCCCGGCGGAACCGGGCCGCACCCCAGTGGACGAGCGGGTTGAACCAGAACACGCATTGCATGGCCGCGGCGAAAGCGTTCCAGAACGGGTCGCACCGGCGCAGGTGCGTGAACTCGTGGGCCAGCATAAGGCGGCGCGCGCGCCGGTCGAAGCGCTGCCAGAAGTCCGGCGGCACGATCACGACCGGTCGCAGGAGGCCGAGGACAAGCGGTCCCGCCAACGCGCGGCCGGATCGTCGCAGGCGGCCCCGGATCGGATGAAGCGGGCCCAGCGCGAGGCGGAACCGACGCTGGCGGCAGGTCAGCAACAGGACTGTCGCGACGACCCCGGCCAGCCAGGACCCCAGCACTACAGGCGCCAGGTCCTGGACCGGGAGCACGGTTTCAGCCGCGACGGGGCGCATGGTCGGCGCGCCGGACAACTGGAGCACGACGACGGAGGCGGACGAGCCGGTGTCGGTGACGGTGCGCGCTGGCAGCAGGGCGCCGATCATCGCCAGCGGCACCAGCAACCAGAGCGGCATGGCGGCCCGGATGCCGAACCCGCGAATGAACGGTTGCCGGAGGACCAACACAACGAGGATCGCGATGGCGCTCCACCATGCGGCCTGGCCCAGCCACTGCAGCGATTCAGTGCTCATCGTCCAGCCTTTCGATCAGCTCGCGCAGCTCCTCGAGGTCCCGACGGCTGAGCTTGCCGTGATCGGAGAAGTGCGAAACCAGCGGCGCCAGCCTGCCGTCGAACAGGCGGTCCACCATCCGGCTGCTTTCCGAGAGCAACCAGTCTTCGCGCCGCAGCACCGCTACGTAGCGGAAGCGTCGGCCATCCCGCTCGGCGTCGATCGCACCCTTGTTCAGCAACCGGTTCAGCAACGTCTTGACCGTCGCCTCGGACCAGTCGTTTTCCGGTCCCAGCGCGTCGCACACCTCGCCGGCCGTGGCCGACGGGTGCGCCCACAGATATTCCATGACCTGGCTTTCCGCACGAGAGACCTGCATTTCATTTACATCCGTAATCGATGATTTAGTTTACACTCGTAAACGTACGTGTCAAGTGTGCTTCCCGACCTGACCGGCGTCGAGTCCCAATATCAATGTTCAACCGTCGGGTTTCGATAGCAAACGCCGCTGGGCCCGGATCAAGACCGGGGCGACATTATGAACAAGCATCCATTCCCGTCGTCCCGGCCTTCGAGCCAGGACCCAGCGACTTTTCCGGGCGAGCGTGAAGTGGCCGCGGGCCGGGACCGCGACAGGACATCAGTCAAGTTTGGCGAAGGGTCGAGGCTTCAACCGATCCAGGTGGCTTCGAAAGAACGCGCGGTGAATCGCTTTCATCGGTGGATGCCCCCGCGCCAGCATTTCGAGCCAACGAAGCGACGAGGATATCGTGTGGAGATGGACTGTCCAGCGAGATCACGCAAGCCCCGCCAGAGCAATGGTCAATCCGGTCCACTGCGAGTTCCGGACGGGGACACCGGTGAAAAACAAGGAAACCTGATCGGAATCGAATCTCGAGAATCGGAATTGCGCCGGTTCAGCCACCACCCCGGCCCTCCCCCGTTTGCGGGGGAGGGTGTCGGATGGGGCGATCTTCGGGCATCTCCACCCTTTGATCCGCATCTTTGAACGAGATGCTGAGACACGACACTGGCCAGACAACAAAAAACGCCGGGAAGGGCCCGGCGCTTTACGGCAAATGCATTCGGCGGAAGCGAATTACTTGATCTTGGCTTCCTTGTAGATCACGTGCTTGCGGACCACGGGATCGTACTTCTTGAACTCGAGCTTGTGCGGCGTGTTCTTCTTTTGCTTGTCGGTCGTGTAGAAATGACCGGTCCCCGCAGAGGAGACGAGCCGGATCTTGTCGCGTGCGCTACCTGCCATGACGAATCTCCTTTAAATCTTCTCGCCCGACGCGCGAAGGTCGGACAGCACGGCGTCGATGCCTTTCTTGTCGATGATGCGAAGCCCGCGCGTCGAAACACGCAGCTTGACCCAGCGGTTCTCGCTCTCGACCCAGAACCGGTGACTGTGCAGGTTCGGCAGCGAGCGCTTCTTGCTCCTGTTGTTGGCGTGAGAGACGTTGTTCCCGACCAGCGGACGCTTGCCGGTCACCTGGCAGACTCTGGACATAACTGCGATTCCGAATTGATTTGGTGGTGATCCCGGATCCGGCCGAAGCGCCATCAGGCAGCCGGTCCGATAACGAGCCGCTCTTTATAGCCGAAAATCGGGTGAAATGCAACACACACGGGCGATTTTTCCGGTTTCGGGCCGGGCCAGATCGGAAAGCTTCGGTGGCACCCGGCTTCGCGGGGAACGGCTCCAGCGGTCGACGACGGGGAACATCCCGTCACGGACGAAGCCGCGACATACGAAAGCCCCTTGGCTGTACGTCGGCGCTACGTCGCCGACGCGAAGTCCGAGGAGGCGGCATCGGCTGGCATTGCCCGGAAGCATCTCGCAAGAGGCGCCCCGGAGCGCCGAGGGAGTCATGGATCGGAATCGGCCCCCACGGACTCGAAAAGCTTCAGCCGGACGAATCGCCCAGCAGGAGCTCGAGGTCGTGGGCCATTTGCGGCACGGTCAGGCTGTCGAGCAGCATCAGGCGGGGGTCGCCCTGGGCGTCGAACACGAAGATCGCCGAGCTGTGGCTGACCTCGTAGTCGCCCTCGTCATCGGGCTCCTCGTAGCCGTAGGTGATCCTGTAGCGGCGGGTCAGCGCCTGGAGCCGCTTCTGCGTGCCGGTCAGGCCGAGCATCCGGTCGCTGAAGGCGTCGGTGTACTCGGCCAGCTGTTCCGGGCCGTCGCGCGCCGGGTCGACGCTGACGAACGCCAACTGCAGGTCCTGCTGCAGATCGTCGGGAAGCCTGCGCACCGCGGCGGTCAGCCGCGCCAGCGTCGTCGGACAGATGTCGGGACAGTGCGTGAACCCGAAGTACATCGCCACCGGGCGGCCCTCGAACACCTCCTCGGTCACGGTCTGTCCAGTCTCGGAGGTCAGCTCGAACTCGAGTTCCGGCATCAGGCCGGTGATCTCCTTGCCGTGCCACGGCTCCTCGCCGCAGCCGACCAGCGCCAGAACCGCCGCCAGCAGCGCGAATCGCGGGACCGTCCTGCTCACTGCGCCGTCACCGGCACGACGACGAACGGGACCGTGAGCTCGGCCGGCCCGCCGCCTTCGAACTCGAGCACGATGTCGACGGTATCGCCGACGTTCAGTTCGTCCTGCGGCCGCATCAGCATCAGGTGCAGGCCCCGCGGCTCGAACTCCACCGCATCGCCCGGCGTGATCCTGATTCCGCCGGACTGGTGCTCCATGCGCGCCTGCCCGTTCTCGATCACGGTGCGATGGATCATGATGCCGCCGAATTGCCGCGCCTCCGCGCCCACGAACCGGACGACGTCGTCGGTGTGGTTGCCCAGGCGCATGTAGCCGGCCATCGGTCCGCCGCCGGGCACCAGCCGGATGCGAGCGTTCTCGACCTCGATCGGCGCCGGCGGTTCCATGCGCGACACCCACCAGATCGCGCCGGCCAGCAGAAGCAATCCGGCGACGATTGCACTGATCTGTCTCATTCCAGGCTCCTCCGAATCACGATTGGACGGGCGCGGCGGCGCCCGGTGGCGAAGTGGTGCCGTCGGGCCGCGCATACAGCCAGAACCGCAGCACGACGAGCGCGCCGACGACGCTCATCATTGCCGCCGGAATCCAGGTGATCAACCCGCCGAGATGCTGATCGGTCAGCGGATCCACGGGCCATGCACGACCGCAGACGGCATATACGTCGAACCAGACCGCGTCGGCGAACGTGATGCTCGCGCCGATGATGATCTGCGGCAGCATCACCGCGGCCAGCAGCAGCACGCGGGTTCCGTAGCCCAGTCGGGGGGTGATTCCTTCCCTTCCCCGCTCGAACATCAGCCACCAGAACAGCAGCCCGTCCAGCGCCATCGTCCAGTTCATCAGCCAGTACAGCTTCGAACTCAGCATGGCGTCGAAATGGATTTCCGGGGTCAGCCAGAAGGCGATCAGGCCGACGAACAGCACGCAGGCAATCAACGGTTGCTGCAGGAAACGGTAGATCGCCACCCACCCCGCACGCAGCCACGTGCGGCGGGCGAACCAGGCCTTCAACCCGGCGGGCAGGCCGCGCGCAAACACCGGAGCCGGCATGGCCAGCGCGATCAGGAACGGCGCGAGGTGGTGCAGCACGAGATGCTGGCCGCGGTGGACGAAGAACATGTACTGCGACCAGTAATCGAAACGCGTCTGCGTGACCAGGTACATCAGGACCACGCCGACGACAAAACCCAGTACGGGCCCCCACCCCGGCATCTCGTCCGGCGCACTGTTGCGCAGGCCGTTGAAGTAGACCAGCAACGCGGCCCAGACCGACAGCTGGACCAGCCAGCTGAATTCCCAGGGCACGAAGAAGGCGAGGACGTCGTTCACCGGATTCCGAATGCATCAGCGAGAGCCGATTCTATCCGCATCGGCGTCGACGCCGCCGCGAACCCGGTCTCGCCGCCGGCCCGGCTTCGTGCATACTCGAACGCGAATCCGAACCGTGCATTCCCCATGCCAGTCTTCAAGCCCGCCCTGCACGAAGACCATCTCGTGCCGTTCGACGGCTCGTGCTCGGTCGCCGACTTCCCCGCCGTGCCGCCGGACGATACGCCGGGAAAAAAGGCGCTGAAGAAGGAGTTGCGCGAACGGGTCGGACAGTTGCACGACCTGCAGCGCAAGCTGTTCGCCGACGGCCGCTACGCGGTGCTGGCCGTATTCCAGGCCATGGATGCCGCAGGCAAGGACGGCACGATCCGCAAGGTGTTTTCCGGCGTCAATCCCACCGGTTTTCGCACCAGCGCGTTCGAAGCGCCCAGCGGGCGCGAGCGCCGCCACGATTTCCTGTGGCGCTGCTCACGCGCGCTGCCCATGCGCGGCAAGATCGGCATCTTCAACCGCTCCCATTACGAGGAAGTGCTGGCGGTGCGCGTCCGCGCCGGCCTGCTGGAGGGGCAGAATCTCCCGAACGTCGACCCCGAAACGGTCTGGGAGGAACGGCTGGAATCGATCCGCGACTGGGAGCGCCACCTGGCGCGCAACGGCGTCGTGGTCGTCAAGTTCTGGCTCAACCTCTCGCGCGAGGAACAGCGCCGGCGCCTGCTCGACCGCGTCGATCGGCCCGAGAAGAACTGGAAGTTCGACGTCGCCGATCTCGACGAACGCGACCGATGGGATCGCTACATGGATGCCTACCAGGCCGTGCTTCGGCAGACCTCGCGCGAGCACGCGCCCTGGTACGCGATTCCCGCCGACTACAAGCCGTACATGCGCGTGGCCGTCGCCCGGGCCATGGTCCATACGCTGGAGAACCTCGACATGAGCTATCCCGAGCCTTCGGCCGAGCACCTGCGCGTGCTGGAAGAGGGACGCCGGCGACTGGCCCGCGACGAATCATCCGCTTGACCGACAGCCCGGCCGGGTCGAAGCTGGGCGATCCACGACCGAGAAACTCCCCTATGCGCAAGATCCTGTTCGCACTCTTTTTCGTTCTGACCTCCGAATCGATCCTCGCCGAGCAGACCGCGCTGGTCGGAGGGCGGCTGATCGACGGCTACGGCGGCCGCCCGCTGGCCGACAGCGTCGTCCTCGTCGAGAACGACGAGATCGTCGCGGTCGGCACGTTGGACACGCTCGACGTGCCCGAGGGCTTCGAGGTCGTCTCGACCGAGGGCATGGACGTATTGCCGGGGCTGTGGGAGTCGCACGCGCACCTGATGATCGTCGGCCACGCCGACTACGTGCACTGGCAGGAGGAGTACGCCGACCGTTACGCCGACGAGATCATGCCGGCGGCCGCGGTGCAACTGCTG
>JBPRGD010000236.1:0-1696 GCA_051428125.1 Candidatus Wenzhouxiangella sp. M2_3B_020 | reverse complement strand
GCAGAGGGCTCCGCGGCGAGAACGTCGCGGCCGTCTTCGTCGAGCGTGACCCAGGCACAGCCGGTCACCGATAGCGACAGCGCGAGCAGGAGCAATCGAGTCATGGGACAGCCTCCGGCGCGGTTCGAAGCGCTTTTCCGGGCCCCGGAGCCGATCGGCACCGTCGAGCCAGAGCGATCGACATCATAGTAAAATACGCAGTCTTGCGTTTCTGAACATCGACGGGATTTTCCCATGAGCTCCTCTGCGATCGATACGGTGGTCTTCCCCGTAGCGGGCCTCGGCACGCGCTTTCTTCCCGTGACCAAGGCCAGCCCCAAGGAGATGCTGCCCGTGGTGGACAAGCCACTGATCCAGTATGCCGTCGAGGAAGCCATCGCGGCGGGTGCGCGCACCATGGTCTTCGTCACCGGCAGGACCAAGCGTGCGCTGGAAGACCACTTCGACATGGCCTACGAGCTCGAGACCGAACTGGCCGGCCGCGGCAAGCAGCAGCTCCTGGACCTCGTTCGCGGCGTGCTTCCCGAGGGCATCAACGTCGTCTACGTCCGCCAGCGCGAGGCGCTGGGCCTGGGGCACGCCGTCCTCTGCGCGCGCCCGCTGGTCGGTGATCGGCCTTTCGGCGTCATCCTGGCCGACGATCTCATCGACGGCGGCGATCGGCCGGTGATGCAGCAGCTGACCGAGCGGTTCTCGGCCACCGGGCGGTCGGTGATCAGCGTCGAGCGCGTGCCGCGCGAACGCACCGACCAGTACGGCGTCGTGGATCTCGGCGGCGCCGAGGGCCCGTTCGCGCCGATCCGCGGCATTGTCGAAAAGCCGGACCCCGCCGATGCGCCGTCGAACCTCGCCGTGGTCGGCCGCTACCTGCTGACGCCGCGGATCTTCGAGCTGCTGGAAACGACGCCGCCGGGTCGCGGCGGGGAGATCCAGCTCACCGACGCGATCGCGGGGCTGCTGGACGAGCAGGGCGCCGATGCGCTCGAATTCGCCGGCAAGCACTACGACTGCGGCAGCAAGCTCGGATACCTGCGGGCCAACGTCGAATACGCGCTCAAGCATCCCGAAGTCGGCACGGAGTTCGCCGGCTACCTGAAAGGACTGGAAATCGAACATGAATGACACCGCGAGCCGCCGGCGCATGACGCACCTGGAGCGGCTGGAAGCCGAATCCATCCACATCATCCGGGAGGTGGCCGCGACGTTCGACCATCCGGTCATGCTGTATTCGCTGGGCAAGGATTCGGCCGTGATGCTGCATCTGGCGAAAAAGGCATTCCATCCCGGCCGTCTGCCGTTTCCGTTGCTGCACGTGGACACGACGTGGAAATTCCGGGACATGTACGCCTATCGAGACCGCATCGCCGCGGACCCGGACATCGACCTGATCGTTCATGTCAACGAGGAAGGCCGCGAGCAGGGCGTCAGCCCGATGACGCACGGTTCGGCGGTGCATACCGACATCATGAAGACCCAGGCGCTGAAACAGGCGCTGGCCGATCACGGTTTCGACGCGGCGTTCGGCGGTGCGCGCCGCGACGAGGAGCGTTCGCGCGCCAAGGAACGCGTGTTCTCGTTCCGCGACCGCCAGCAGCGCTGGGACCCCAAGAATCAGCGTCCCGAGTTGTGGAACGTCTTCAACGGCCGCGTGCATTCCGGCGAAAGCATCCGCGTGTTCCCGCTGTCGAACTGGACC
>JBPRGD010000235.1:0-5717 GCA_051428125.1 Candidatus Wenzhouxiangella sp. M2_3B_020 | reverse complement strand
AACCAGAAGATGTGCTGGTACATCACCGGATCACCGCCGCCGGCGGCATTGAAGAAGCTGGTATCGAAGAACCGGTCGGTCAGAAGCATCGTCACCGCGCCGGCCAGCACCGGCATGACGGCGATGAGCAGGAACGCCGTGATCAGCCAGGTCCAGACGAACAGCGGCATGCGCAGCAGCGTCATGCCCGGAGCGCGCATGTTCAGGATGGTCGCGATGATATTGATCGCACCCATGATCGACGAAATGCCCATCAGGTGGATGGCGAAGATCACGAACGCGAAGCTGTTGCCGCCCTGCAGCGACAGCGGCGGGTACAGCGTCCACCCCGAGGCCGGGGCGCCCGACGGCATGAACAGCGTCGACAGGAGGATCAGGAACGCGAACGGCAGGATCCAGAACGACCAGTTGTTCATGCGCGGCAGCGCCATGTCGGGCGCACCGATCATCATCGGCACCATCCAGTTCGCCAACCCGACGAACGCCGGCATCACCGCGCCGAAGATCATCACCAGCGCGTGCATGGTGGTCATCTGGTTGAAGAATTCCGGATTGACCATCTGCAGGCCGGGCTGGAACAGCTCGGCACGGATGATCATCGCCATCGCACCGCCGACGATGAATGCGCCCAGCGAGAAGATCAGATAGAGCGTTCCGATTTCCTTGTGGTTGGTGGTGAACAGCCACCGGGCCAGCCCCTTGGGCTGATCGTGGTGGTCGTCGATGTGAGCGGTCGTATCAGTCATTGCGGTTCCTCAACAAGATTCCTGCTGGCGTGCTCATTCGGAAGCGGTAGATGCCAGGCCCGTTTCGGTATCCGGGCCGAGCAGGGGTTGGACGGTCGACGGCTGGACGACGTCCCCGGTTTCGTTTCCGAACGCGTTGCGTGTATAGGTCAGCGCTGCGGCGATGTCGCGCGCATCGAGTCGTTGACCGAAGGCCGCCATCGCCGTGCCGGGCCGTCCGTTGACGACGACGTCGATGTGCGCGTCCAGGTCGCCGGTCACGAGGGGATTGCCGGCCAGGGCCGGGAATGCCGGCTGCATGCCCGAGCCGTCGTCCTGGTGGCAGGCCGCACAGTGGGCGTCGTAGACGTCCTTGCCGTGGGTCATCAGCGCGTCCAGGCTCATCGGCTGGTCGGTTTCGGAAGCGGTGGTTTCGGCGGGATTCGCGGCCGCAGTGCGTTGTTCGGAATCCGAACCGCCCGTGCGGTCGGCGACCCAGGCGTCGAATTCCTCGCGGGGCAGCGCTTCGATGACCACCGGCATGAAACCGTGGTCCTTGCCGCAGAGCTCGGCGCACTGGCCGCGGTAGATCCCGGGCTCGTCGATGAGCGTCCAGGCCTCGTTGACCGTGCCGGGGATGGCGTCGCGTTTCCATCCGAGATCGGGCACCCACCACGAGTGGATCACGTCGCCGGAGGTCAGGAGGAGCCGGATCCGGGTGTCCGTGGGCACGATGAGCCGCTTGTCGACCTCGAGTAGGTAGTTGTCGACCTCCCGGGGTTTCAGGTCCGAGCCGATCTGACGCGCGAGATTGCTGTCGCGGTCCAGCGCCGAGTAGAACGAGATGCCGTGGTCGAGATACTCGTACTGCCAGAGCCACTGGTAACCGGTGACCTTGATGTCGAGCTCGGCGCCGGAGGTGTCTTCCATGTCGATGAGCACGCGGGTGGCCGGAATGGCCATGGCGACAAGGATCAGGACCGGAATGACGGTCCAGATGATCTCGGCCTTGGTCGAATGGTTGAACTTGGCCGCTTCGGCGCCGCGCGACTTGCGATGCAGGTAGATCGACGTGAACATCGCGGCGAACACCAGGATCCCGATGATCGTCACGATCGTCAGAATGATCATGTGCAGCTGGTAGACGTCCCGGCTGAACGGCGTGGCGCCCGGCGTCATGTTGTCGCCGACGGCGAACAGGCCCCAGACGACCACTGTCAGCACGGCGGTCATCGCCAGTCCGACTATCAATTCGTTCGTTCTCTTCATCCTGAACTCGCTGTATCGTTGAAACCGTTGCCGGACCATGCCGAATGCGGCTGCAGCGCGCGCATGATCCTGTTTGCCGCGTCGATCCGCTCGTCGGCCGGTACGAACCGACCGATCTCGATGCGGCGGCCGTGCAGTCCGACGAGAACCCTCGGCTCGCGCCGATGGGTGTCGCGCACGACCCGCACCCAGCCGGTCGGCCATTCGTGACAGTGCTCGCCGCTTGCCGTGCGCGATTCGATCCGGACCCGGTCGGCATCGATGGTGATGTCCTGGCGGGCCCAGTTTCCGCGCCATGCCAGTCGGAAGCACCAGCCGACGATGACCAGGTGCACGATCGCGATCGCCATGATGGGCCAGTAGCCCATCAAGGTCGGCAGCAGGGCCACCAGCAGCGTGACCGCGCTCAGCAGCAAAAAGAAACCCGCCAGCCGGTCCAGCGACAGGGACAGGTTGGACAGGATTTCGATCCGGATGACCGAATTGTGCTGGTCGAGCACGCTCTCGCGGATCATGAACCGACCGGATTTTTGCGAGCGCGTATTGTAGCCGAAGCGGGTCGATTGCGGCACTTCGAATATTCACGGAAGTGGACGCCCGGCATCGGTGCCGGCGGGCCCGGCCCCGCCGCCGAACGGCCCGTCGGGACCGCGAGCCGGGAGTGTGGCGCAGGCTTGCGTTACACTCGCTACGATGACGTACGCGGCGCTCGGCCGGCGCCGCGCGCGGAACCCCCTGACCACCATTCCGACCCGGAGCTGAACGCAATGTCGCCGCAATTCCCGTTCGTCACCGCATCCGAAATCCCGAGCGCGTCGAAACGTCGGGCGCTGGAGCAGGCCTGGGCGGTGCCCGAGTCCGAGCAGGTGCCGGAGCTGCTCGAGGCCATCGTCCTCGACACCGACGATCGGAGGCAGGTGGAAGACGATGCGGTCGCGCTGGTCGAGCGCGTCCGCCAGCGCAGCGAGCACCAGGGCGCGATGGAAGCGTTCATGCGCGAATACGACCTGTCGACCGAGGAAGGCGTTGTCCTGATGTGCCTCGCCGAGGCGCTGTTGCGCATTCCGGACAACGAGACCGCCGAACAACTGATCGCCGACAAGCTTTCCGAGGCCGACTGGGAATCGCACCTCGGCAGGAGCGAGTCGCTGTTCGTCAATGCATCGACGTGGGGGCTGATGCTGACCGGGCGCATGGTTCGCGTCGGGCGGTCGGCGCGCAGGGATTTCACGTCGGTCCTGGCGCGGCTGGCGAACCGTTCCGGCGAGCCGGTGGTGCGGCTGGCGATCCGCCAGGCGATGCGCATCATGGGCCACCAGTACGTCATGGGTCGCGACATCGAGTCCGCAATGGCACGTGCACGCAAGAAGGAGAACCGGCGATACCGTTATTCGTTCGACATGCTGGGCGAGGCGGCGCTGACCGCCCGCGACGCCGAGCGCTACCGCCAGGCCTATGCCGACGCCATCGACGCGCTCGGAGACGAGGCCGGAGACCACGACGTGTTCGACGCGCCCAGCATTTCGGTCAAGCTCTCCGCGCTGCACCCGCGCTACGAGCACGCCCAGCGTGAGCGCGTGCTCGACGAAGTCGTGCCGATCCTGCTGGATCTTGCGGTCCGTGCGCGCGAACGCGGGATCGCGCTGACCGTGGATGCCGAGGAAGCCGCGCGGCTGATGCTGCAGCTCGACGTGTTCGCCGCGGTGCTGCGCGACGAAAAGCTCGTCGGCTGGGACGGATTCGGGCTCGCGCTGCAGTCCTACCTGCGTAGAGGCTGGGCGGCGATCGACTGGCTGGCCGAGCTGGCGCACGAAACCGGCCACCGGATTCCGATCCGGCTCGTCAAGGGCGCGTACTGGGATACCGAGATCAAGCTCGCGCAGGTCGAGGGTCACGACGATTACCCGGTGTTCACGCGCAAGCCGAACACCGACGTCTCGTTCCTGGCGTGCGCGAGCCGGCTGCTGGAGCGCCGCGACGCGTTCTACCCACAGTTCGCCACCCACAACGCGCACACGATCTGCGCGATCAACCGCATGGCGGGCGATCGCCCCGATTTCGAATACCAGCGACTCCACGGAATGGGCCGGGACCTGTACGAGGAAGTGCTCGACGGCGACGATTTCAACGGCCACTGCCGCGTCTACGCACCGGTGGGCGATCATCGCGACCTGCTGCCGTACCTGGTCCGGCGGCTGCTGGAAAACGGCGCCAACACCTCGTTCGTCAACCGCATCGTCGACGAGAAGCTGCCGGCCTCCGAGGTCGTCTCGGATCCGGTCCGCCGGGTCGAAGACTTCGAGCGGCTGTCGCATCCGAGAATCCCGCTCCCCCGGAACATCTACGGCGATCTGCGCCTGAACAGCCGCGGCATCAATTTCGCATCGGAACTCGAGCAGGAGGCGCTGGCCGCGGCGATGGAACCGTTTCGCACCCATCGCTGGTCGGCGCGTCCCACGGGATCCGGCGGATTGACGAGCACCGGTGCAGATGAATTCCGCTCGCCGGCCGATCTTTCCGACGTGGTGGGGTCGGTGGAATGGACCGACCCTGCCTCGGTCGATGGCGGGGTGCGCGACGCGCGCTCCGCTCAGCGGGACTGGGACGAGACGCCGGCCGACGAGCGTGCGGAGTGTCTCGAGCGCATGGCCGACCTGCTCGAGGAGCACCGGGCCGAATTCATGGCCCTGTGCGTGCGCGAGGCCGGCAAGACGCTTCTCGACGGAATCGCGGAAGTTCGCGAGGCGGCCGATTTCTGCCGCTACTACGCGCAGAAGAGCCGCCAGCACTTTTCCGAACCCGCGGTTCTGCCGGGACCGACCGGCGAGCACAACGAGATTTCGCTGCACGGCAAGGGCGTGTTCGTCTGCATCTCGCCCTGGAACTTTCCGCTCGCGATCTTCACCGGCCAGATCGCCGCGGCGCTTGCGGCCGGCAATGCCGCGATCGCCAAGCCCGCCGAACAGACGCCGTTGATCGCAGCGCGCGCCGTGGATCTGTTCTTCGAGGCCGGCATTCCGCGCGGCGTGCTCCAGCTCGCTCCCGGCGGCGGCGACGTGGGGGCGGCACTGACCGCCGATCCGCGCATCGCCGGCGTGGCGTTCACGGGCTCGACCGACACGGCACGGGTCATCAACCGTGCCCTGGCCGAGCGCGAGGGATCGCTGCCGACGCTGATCGCCGAAACCGGGGGGCAGAACGCGATGATCGTCGATTCCTCGGCGCTGGCCGAGCAGGTCGTCAAGGACGTCATCCACTCGGCGTATCTTTCGGCCGGCCAGCGTTGCTCGGCGCTGCGCGTGCTCTACGTCCAGCGCGACGTCGCCGACCACGTCCTCGAGATGCTCGCCGGCGCCATGGCCGAGCTGAGCGTGGGATGGCCGGGTCTGCTGGCCAACGACGTCGGTCCGGTCGTCGATCGCGGCCAGCTCGAGATGCTGGAGCGCCATGCCGAACGGATGGAACGCGAGGCTCGACCCATCGCGCGCGCGGCAAGGCCCGAGGGCGTGGGAGACGGATACTGGTTCGCACCGCGCGCCTACGAGATCGACAGCATGAACGTCCTGGAGGGAGAGGTCTTCGGACCCATCCTGCACGTTGTCCGTTACGCCGCCCGGGATCTCGATCGCGTGATCGACGAGATCAACGCCTCGGGATTCGGCCTGACGGTGGGATGCCACAGTCGGATCGACCGTGTGCAAAGACACGTCATCAACAACATCC
>JBPRGD010000234.1:0-2020 GCA_051428125.1 Candidatus Wenzhouxiangella sp. M2_3B_020 | reverse complement strand
CGTCGCGCGGCAGCAGGACATCCGCTACGAGGTCGAGTGGGACACCCTTGGCGAATATCTCGAGTACCTCGAGAACCGGGGCGTCTCGCCGAACGTGGCATCGTTCGTCGGCGCGACGACGGTGCGCATGCACGAGCTCGGAGAGGCCGACCGAGCGCCGAGCCCGGAAGAACTGGCACGCATGCAGGAACTGGTCGCAGGAGCCATGCGCGAAGGCGCGCTGGGCGTGGGCTCGTCGCTGATCTATGCGCCGGCCTTCTATGCCGATACCGATGAACTGGTCGCGCTGGCAGCGACGGCCGCGGAATCCGGCGGCTCGTACATTTCGCACATGCGAAGCGAGGGCAACCGGCTCGTCGAATCGGTGCAGGAACTGATCGAGATCGCGCGTCGCTCGGGCGCGGCCGCCGAGATCTACCATCTCAAGGCCGCCGGCCGTGAGAACTGGGACAAGCTGGACCGGGTATTCGAACTCGTCGAGGCCGCCCGCGCCGACGGACTCGAAATCCGTGCCGACATGTACAACTACACCGCGGGCGCGACGGGCCTGGACGCGGCGATGCCGCCCTGGGTGCAGGAAGGCGGACACGATGCCTGGGTCGAGCGCCTGAAGCATCCCGAAATCCGCGAGCGCGTGATAGAGGAAATCACGACGCCCACCGACGAATGGGAAAATCTCTACCTCGCTGCAGGAAGCCCGGACAAGCTGCTGTTCTTCGCGTTCAAGAACGAGGATCTCAAGCACCTGACCGGCAAGACGCTGGCCGAGGTCGCCGAGATGCGCGGCACGTCGCCGGAGGACACGATGATCGATCTCGTCATCGAGGACGACAGCCGCGTGGGCACGGTGTACTTCCTGATGTCCGAGGAAAACGTCCGGCGCAAGATCGCGCAGCCGTGGATGACGTTCGGAAGCGACGCCGAGGCCTCGGCCCCAGAAGGCGTGTTCCTGAAATCGGCCACGCATCCGCGCGCATACGGCAACTTCGCCCGCCTGCTCGGCAAGTACGTTCGGGATGAACAGGTCATCCCGATGGCCGAGGCGATACGGCGACTGACCGCCCTGCCCGCCGACAACCTGGAACTGCGAGATCGCGGCCGGCTGTCGCCCGGCTACCACGCCGACATCGTCGTGTTCGACCCGAACACGATCGAGGATCACGCGACGTTCGAGGAGCCCATGCAGCTCGCAACCGGCGTTCGCGACGTGTTCGTCAACGGTGTCGCGGTGTTGCGTGGCGGCAAGCACACCGGCGCGACGCCGGGACGGGTGGTTCGCGGCCCCGGCTGGACGGGCTGGACGACGTCCGACGAACAGTGAGTCCATGGCCCTTCCGTCCGACGGAACCGGCCGCGCCGCTTCCAGGATCCCGCAAACGCGCGGCGAAGGGCCGGATGCCTCATCATAGGGAGCATTCACGTTGATTCCGCCCAGGGAGAGCCGACGATGAACAGGAATGTCGACCTCGCCGATTTCGGCTTCGTCCGCGCCGCCGCCGTCGCGCCGGTATTGGCTCTCGCCGATCCGGCGACCAACGCGGAACGCATCGCGGGCCACCTGCGTCGACTGGCGGAGCAGGACGTGAGCATCGCGCTGTTTCCCGAACTCTGCCTGACCGGCTATACCTGCGAGGACCTGTTCTTCAGCACCGGACTGCATCGCGCGGTGCGCGAAGGGCTGAAGACCATCTCGGAGGCGACCGACGGCCTTGCCGCGGTGGTCGGCGCGCCGTGGCGCTCGCCCGACGACCGCCTGTTCAACGCGGCCGTGGTGCTCGCCGACGGCCGGATCCGGGGGGTCGTGCCGAAGCAGGTGCAACCCAATTACGGGGAATTCTACGAGCGCCGGTGGTTCGCGTCCGGCACCGGTGTCGATCAGCTCGTCGAGGACCGCGACTTCGGCCGCTTCCATATCGGTTGCAACCAGTTGTTCCAGGCCGGTTCGATCCGTTTCGGCATCGAGATCTGCGAAGACCTGTGGGCACCGAGGCCACCGGGCATCGACCACTGCCTCGCCGGC
>JBPRGD010000233.1:0-9386 GCA_051428125.1 Candidatus Wenzhouxiangella sp. M2_3B_020 | reverse complement strand
GGCGTGCGAGAAGCGCATCGCGGCCAGCAGCACCGCGACGGCGGCGAGGATGACGGCGGTGAACGCCGCGATGGCCAGGAACCGCCGCGCCTGCTCCAGCGCCTCGTCGGTGCGGGCCTCGGCCTCGCCGACCGTCCGTATTCGCTGGCGGCCGGCGAGCTCGGGCTCGAAGCGGTCGACGAACCGGTCGACGCCCTGTTCGTCGCCGGCGACCAGCAGCCGGTACCGGGCCCGGGAGCCGGCGCCGAGCAGGCTGGAGCCCTCGAGGTCGGCGAGATTGACCAGCAGCCGGGGCGAGAGCATGAACGGCCCGCCGCCGCGGTCCGGTTCGTAGGTCAGCAGACGCTCGACGACGAGCTCGCGTTCGCCCAGCAGCACGGTTCCGCCCAGTTCCATGTCCAGCGCCCGAAGCCCGGACGGCGCGATCCACGCCGTGCCCGGCTCCGGAATCGCGTCGACGGTGCGGTCGGGCGCGTCCAGTGCTTCGGCCGTCTTCAGCGAGCCACGCAGCGGATAGCCTTGGCTGACGGCCTTGACGCTGAACAGCGCGCTGTCTTCGCCCGAGAACAGCACCGTCGACAGCGTGATCATCTCGCTGGTCGCCAGTCCCATCTCGGCGGCGCGCTCGGCGAACTTCTCCGGCAGCGGCGCGCGATCGCTGACCACGACGTCGGCGGCGAGCACTTCGCCGGCCTGACGCTCCAGCGCGCGGCCGACCCGGTCGGTGAACAGGCTGACGGCCGAAAGCGCGGCGGTGGCAACGGCCAGGCCCGCGATCAGCATCCACAGCGCGCCCGATCGACCCTGGCGCAGCAGCAGGCGGCCGGAGAGCCCGACGCTGTTCATTCGCCCGCCGCCCGCCGCGGCGTCTCGGCGTCGGCGCGCCCGTCATCCATGGTCAGGCGCCCGTCGTCGATCGTCGCGACCCGGTCGCACCGGCGAGCAAGCCGAGGGTCGTGCGTGACGAGGACCAACGCCGTGCCGTGGTCCTGGTTGAGCTCGAACAGCAGGTCGGCGACGGCGTCACCGGTCTTGCGGTCGAGGTTGCCGGTGGGCTCGTCGGCAAACAGGATGGCCGGGTTGCCGGCGAACGCCCGGGCGATGGCCACGCGCTGCTGCTCGCCGCCGGAGAGCTGGCGCGGGTAGTGATCCAGCCGGTGCTCGAGCCCGACCTGGGCCAGCGCGTTTCCAGCGCGCTCGCGCGGCCGGTCCATGCGCCCGATCTCGAGGGCAAGCATCACGTTTTCCAGCGCCGTCAGGCTGGGCAGCAGGTGGAACGACTGGAACACGAACCCGACCCGCGCGCGTCGCAGCCGGGCGCGCCCGTCCTCGTCGAGTTCGCCGAGCCGCTGGCCGTCGAGCTCGATCTCGCCCGATGTCGGGATCTCCAGGCCGGCCAGCAGGCCCAGCAGCGTGGTCTTGCCCGAGCCCGACGCGCCGACGATGGCAAGCGTTCGGCCCGCGTTCAGGTCCAGGCTGATATCTTTGACGATCTCCAGCCGCCCGCCGGGCGCGTCGACCGAGTAGCTGACGTCGAGCGCGACGAGCGGGCGGGATTCAGAAGACTGCCGGGATGAATTGCTCATGAAGACCTTCGGGTTGCTGATCAGGGTCGTGTTCGTCGTTGCCGCCGCGTTGTCGGCGCAGGCGGTCGTGGCCGAACGCATCGTCATTCTCGGCGATAGTCTGTCCGATGCCTATGACATGCCGCGTGAAGCCGGCTGGGTGCACCTGCTCGACGAGCGGCTCCCGGCGCACGACGTGATCGACGGCAGCATCTCGGGCGACACGTCGGCCGGCGCGGTGTCGCGGATCGATGGTCTGCTGGAAACGCACGATCCGCAAGTGCTGATCGTCATCCTGGGCGGCAACGACGGCCTGCGCGGCCTGCCGCCTGCGCGCCTGGAAAGCAACCTCGCGACGCTGATCGAGAAGGGCCGGAAAGCCGGGGCGGAAATCGGGCTGATGCAGATCCGCCTGCCGCCGAACCTCGGTCCGGTCTACATCGACCGCTTCGAGTCGGTATACCCGCGGCTGGCCGAGCGCTACGACGTCGCGCTGATCCCGTTCTTTCTCGAGGACCTGTTCGACGAACCCGGCATGATGATGGACGACGGCATCCACCCTAGCCGCGCCGCGCAGCCGGAGCTCGCCGATTTCATGGAACCTATCGTCCGGGAACTCGTTTCGGATTGAGACGACTCGGCCGTATTCCGTCTCGACGCCGCAGGTGCGGGCGCCGTCCCCGACGGCAGGGGCCTGATCCGTCGCGGCGAATTCGCCGCTCCCACAGGAAAGAGAGGAAGTTTTCAGCTGTAGGTCGGGGCGCCGTCCCCGACGGCCTTAGGCATGATCCGTCGCGGCGAATTGGCCGCTCCCACATGAAAAAAGCCGGTTTACGGTTTAGGGTTTACGATTTAGGCAGGCGCGGGTCGCTCGAAAAGTGGGGTGGTCGATCGTTCTTCGCGCAGTGCCTGCTGAAGATGGCTTCGATCCGTCGCGACGAATTCGCCGCTTCCACAGGGGTTCGGTCCGAGCCCGAATCCAATTCTGTGGGAGGCGCCTCCGAGCGCCGATGATGCGGTCTCCGGGCCCGACCCATCGCGGAACGGAGTCCCCTCCCACAGAAAATTGGCCTGGCTTCCCTTGGGGGCAGCTTTAGGTCGGGGCTACGTCCCCGACGGCCGGGGCATGGTCCGTCGCGGCGATTTCGCCGCTCCCACAGAGGCTTATTCGTGCCCGGATCCAGTGCTGTGGGAGGCGCGAATTCGCGCCGACGGTCGGGCCCCGATCCCGACCCGAGCCAGTGTGGTGGATCCGTCGAGTGATTCCAGAAATTCGATTGCGTAAGCCTTAAACCGTAAACCCTAAACCACTTCCTTTCTCTGTGGGAGGCGCGAATTCGCGCCGACGGACTGAACGGTATCGCGGAACGGAGTCCGCTCCCACACAATCAGTCAGGCGCCGGTTCTACTGCTGTGGGAGGCGCCTCCGAGCGCCGATCGAGCCAGGCCATCGCGGCCTGGAGGCCGCTCCTACGACGTTTCCTGGTTCGAGCCGTCTCTGTGGGAGGCGCCTCCGAGCGCCGATGGGCGTCAGAAGAATCGCGGCCCGGAGGCCGCTCCTACGCGAAGAGCGCCGTTCCGCTTGCGGAAACCGGAAACCGGGCTTTTCTTCTACCCCCCGGTAAAGATCAGCTTCGGGCGGTTGTAGAGCCCGCCGGCGATGGCGGCGAGGACCAGGGCGAGGCCGAGTGTGCTGGCGATGGTGCCGGCGAACCAGCTCAGCGCGACGGCTTCGCCGCGGACCATTTCCAGGATCATGATGTTCTGGTTCAGAAGCGGCACCCAGGTCATCCAGTACTCGGCCTTGGCCGGGTCGACCATCAGCCAGAGGCTGGGGACCATCGGGATGAGCACGACCATGCCCATGTAGCTCTGGGCTTCGCGGAAGCTCTTGGCGAACGAGGCGAGGATGGTCAGCAGTGCCGCGGCCAGCAGCGCGGCCGGGGCGACGACGAGGAAGGTCCTGGCGGCGACGGCGAAGTCGAGGTTGAGCTGGATGTTCATGTCCTCGGTCGGCAGCAGGCCCATGGCGTAGACGAACGCAACGAGGCCGAGGGCCAGCGTGGCCAGTGCGAAGAACGTGGTCGCGAGCAGCTTGCCTGCCATGATCTGCCAGCGCGGCTTCGGGTTGATCAGCAGCGGTTCCAGCGACTTGCGCTCGCGCTCTCCGGCGGTGGTGTCGATGGCCATGTGCATCGAGCCCATGAACACCGTGATCAGGATGAAGTAGGGCAGGAACGCCAGGACCTGCCCGCCGCGCGATGTCGGCGTCGACAGGTCCACGACCTGGCTGTCGACCGGGCGCGTGATTTCCGGATTGACGCCGCGCAGCTGCAGGCGGAGGTTGCCGATCTGGCGGTTGTAGCTCTCCAGGTAGCCGTTGACGCGCGAGATCGTCGTTCCGGTGTAGCGCAGCGACCGGTCGGCGATGATCTCGACCGTCGCCGGGTGGCCGGCATTCCATTCCTCGCCGAACGACTCCGGGATGCGCAACACGACTTCGACTTCTTCCTCGCGCACCGCGGCCTCGGGATCGGCCGGCGGCTCCTCGACGATCACGCCCTGCCGCTCCAGCCAGCCGACGAGATTGGGGGCGTTGTCGGCGCCGACGACCGGCAGCTCCAGCGCCTGTTCGAGGCGCTCGGTGGTCTGCTTGGCCATGAACGAGATCATGACGGCGAAGATCGCCGGGCCCAGCAGCGGGCCGAGGATCAGCGTGTTGAGAATGACGCGCCGGTCGCGGAAGTTGTCCAGCAGTTCCTTGACGAATACGGTGATCATGCAAGCAGCCCCTCGTCGCTACCAATGAGTTCGACGAACGCGTCCTCGAGGTTTTCCTTTCCGGAGCGTTCGAGCAGCTTCTGCGCCGTGCCCTCGGCGGCGATGCGACCGTCGGAGATGATGACGATGCGATCGCACAGCGCGGCGACCTCCTGCATGATGTGCGTGGACAGCACCACGCAGCGGCCCTCGGCCTTCAGCCGCAGCAGGAATTCGCGCAGTGCGCGGGTGGTCATGACGTCGAGCCCGTTGGTGGGCTCGTCGAGCAGGATGGTGCGCGGCTCGTGAATCAGCGCCCGCGCGATCGCGACCTTGACGCGCTGGCCCTGCGAGAAGCCGTCGGTCCTGCGGTCGATGAACTCGCCCATGTCCAGCACCTCGGCGAGCTTGTCGATGCGGCTGGCGATCTCGTTGCGGCCCAGACCCTGCAGCCGCCCGTAGTAGCGGATGTTCTCGCGCGCCGTCAGCCGGTCGTAGAGCCCGCGCGAATCCGGCACTACGCCCAGCTTGCCCTTGACCCGGATGGGCTCGGCCAGCGGATCGACGCCGTCGACCTTCATGTGCCCGGCATCGGGCTCGAGCAGCGTGTAGAGCATGCGCAGCGTCGTGGTCTTGCCGGCGCCGTTGGGGCCCAGCAGGCCCGTGATCTCGCCGTCGCGCGCCGAGAAGCTGACGTCGTCGACGGCCACGACCCTGCCCTTGTTGAACGTCTTCCGGAGTGAATGTGCTTCGATCATCGCGCTTGCTCGCTTGGCTCCGCGTGGGCGGGTTGTCTTCGATGGGCGCCGGGGATTCGGCTCGTGGCAGCTCGCAGGCTCAAGGCGCCGGCCCGAGCAGGTCGAGGAAGAACGGCTCCGGGCCGATGCGCTCGGTGCACTCGGTGTCTAGATCGACCACCGACGCCTCGGCGATGAACCGGTTGGCGATCGAGGCGATGCACGAGTTGGTGAGCGTGATGTGGCCGCGGCCCTCGGCGACGATGTGCGTGCTGTTCGGAAACTGCTCGGCGGCCTGGTCGCCGTAGACCGGCGGCGTGACCGGATCGAGTTCGCCGGACAGGATCAGCACCGGGACGCGCGAGGTGAACGGGTCGTGGTAGTCCGGACCGACCGGGTCGGCCGGCCACCATTCGCAGACCCGGGCGTAGAGCTCGGTGAACGAATCGCCCAGCAGCGTGCCCTCGGAGTTCGTTTCGTCCGGCCAGTAGGGCCAGTCCTCGGCGCAGCCGACCGCGAAGTTCAGGCCGATCGCGATCTGCTCGCTCATCTGCGACGACGTCATCAGCGCCTGCGCCGCAAGCCGTTCGGGGCTGTCGGTCGCCGCGGCCTCGTGGATGAGGTAGGGAATCATCATCTGCGTGACCGGCGAGTAGGCGAGGAAGCGCAGGCTGGAGCCCAGCACGGCCTTGGAGAATTCCAGCTCTTCGGCCACGCCGGTGCGGGGGTCGGTGACCTGGATGGTCCTCGGGGACTCGTCGTAGGTCCGCTTCAGTTCGGCGAACGCCTCGTCGAGGTCGGGGAAGCGCTCGCTGCATTTCGCGCCGGACGTGCATGCGGCCAGCAGCTTGTCGATGGCGCGGTCCAGCATGACGGCGTGCTCGGCGCCGAGGGCCAGGCGCATCGGCACGACGCCGTCGATGACGACGCTGCGGACGACGTCCGGGAAGCGCTTCAGGTAGACCTGCGCGACCCGGGTGCCGTAGGAGCCGCCGACGAGGTTCACGCGCTCGTAGCCGAGGTGACGCCGCAGCGCGTCGAGGTCCTCGACGGCGTCGATCGTCGTGTAGTGGCGGACGTCGGCGTCAAGGCTCTCATGACAGTCGCGCAGCAGCGCGTCGATCTCGTCGAGGTCGGGCTCGGTCAGGAACGTCTCGTCGCCGAAATCGCAGTCCAGCGCGTTCGAGCCGCCGGTGCCGCGCTGGTCCAGGAAGATCAGGTCGCGGCCATTGTTGACGTCGTCGAGGTAGCGACTGATGATCGGCGCGGTGTCGCGGGCCGACTGGCCCGGCCCGCCGGCGAGAAAGAACACCGGGTCCGGCTCGGGATTTCCGGTGGGCGCCTCGACCACGGCCCATGCCAGTTCGAGTTGCCGCCCGTCGGGTTCGTCGCGGTCCTCGGGAACCTCCAGCGTGCCGCACAGCGCCGAAACGCTGATGCGCCCGGCGGCGGCCGACAACTCGCACTTGCGCACGTCGTCCGGCCAGCGGCTTTCGGGGACCTGGCCGACGGCCGGAAACGCGATGACCAGGGCCGCCGACAGCGCGCCGGCCGCGGCGAGCCGCCGATGCAGTACGGCGACTTTCGCGCGAATGAACGATAATTCGGGAATCACGGGTTCCGCCCCCATCCATTTCGGGTTACGCCGGGAAGCAGCGAAGATACCGGCTCCCCGTGATCCGTTCAACAGGCCAGAGGTCATGCACGCACTCGAAGTCAACCGTCTCGAAAAGACCTACAAGAACGGCGTGGTCGCGCTGAAGGGCATCGACCTGGCGGTCGAGGAAGGCGACTTCTTCGCCCTGCTGGGTCCCAACGGTGCCGGCAAGTCCACGCTGATCGGCATCGTCTCGTCGCTGGTCAATGCCACGGCCGGCGAGACGAAGGTCTTCGGCACCAGCGTCCAGAAGAATCGCTCGCACGCGATGGCCAAGATCGGCCTGGTGCCGCAGGAGGTCAACTTCAACCAGTTCGAGAAGCCGTTCGACATCGTCGTCAACCAGGCCGGCTACTACGGCGTGCCGCGGCGGGTGGCGCGCGAGCGGGCCGAGAAGTACCTCAAGCAGCTGCAGCTCTGGGACAAGGCGTTCAAGCCCTCCAGGACGATGTCCGGCGGCATGAAGCGCCGTTTGCTGATCGCGCGGGCCATGGTCCACGAGCCGCCGCTGCTGATCCTCGACGAGCCCACGGCCGGCGTCGACATCGAGATCCGCCGTTCGATGTGGCAGTTCATCGAGCAGATCAACCGTGACGGCACCACGGTGATCCTGACCACGCACTACCTCGAGGAAGCCGAGAACCTGTGCCGCAACATCGCGATCATCGACCATGGCGAGATCGTCGAGAACACGACCGTCAAGGCACTGCTGGGCAAGCTCGACATCGAGACCTTCGTGCTGGACCTGTGCGCGCCCATCGACGAGGCGCCGCGGGTCGAAGGGATGGAGACCGAGCTGCGCGACGACTACACACTGCTGGCCAGCCTGCCGAAGTCGCACAGCCTCAACGCGCTGTTCCGGGTGCTCGAGGAGCGCGGCATCGAGGTCAAGTCGATGCGCAACAAGGTCAACCGGCTCGAGGAGCTGTTCGTCCGGCTGATCGAGAAGGCCGACGCCGAAGAGGAGGTCGCATGAGCATCGACGTCTCGGCGAAGAGCTACTGGATCGGCTACCAGACCATCGTCATCAAGGAAGTCACGCGCATCCTGCGCATCTGGCCGCAGACGCTGATCCCGCCGGCGATCACGATGACGCTGTACTTCGTGATCTTCGGCCAGCTCATCGGCCGCCGCATCGGAGAGATGGGCGGGATGGACTACATGGAGTTCATCGTGCCCGGCCTGATCATGCTGTCGGTGATCACGAACTCCTACGGCAACATCACCAGCTCGTTCTTCGGCGCGAAGTTCGGTCGCCACGTCGAGGAGCTGCTGATCTCGCCGCTGCCGCCGATCCTGATCCTGGCCGGCTACGTCACCGGCTCGGTGTTCCGCGCGCTGTTCGTCGGCGCGCTGGTGCTTTGCGTGGCCGCGTTCTTCTCGGACCTGTCCATCCACAATGCGGGGGTGACGCTTGCGGTAGTGCTGTTGACGTCCATCGTTTTCTCGCTCGGCGGGTTCATCAACGCGACCTTCGCGCAGAAGTTCGACGACATCGCGATCATCCCGACCTTCGTGCTGCAACCGCTGACCTACCTCGGCGGCGTCTTCTTCTCGGTCGACCTGCTGCCGGGCTTCTGGCAGAACGTCGCGCTGGTCAATCCCATCCTCTACATGGTCAACGCGTTCCGCTACGGCATGCTCGGCGTCACCGACGTCCCCGTCGTCGTCGCGTTCGCGATCATCGGCGTGTTCGCCCTAGTGCTGGGCACGATCTGCGTGACCCTGCTCAAGCGGGGGACGGGGTTGAGGTCATGACGGACTCCGAGTTTTCAGTTGTAGGTCGGGGCGCCGTCCCCGACGGTCTGGGTTCGGAAAAGCCGGTTTAGGGTTTAGGGTTTACGGTTCAGGCAAGCGCGGGCCGCCGGGACCCGATGTGGCTGAACCTGTGGGAGGCAACGGTAGGTCGAGGCGCTGTCCCCGACGGCCGATGGCTTCGATTCGTCGCGGCGAAGTCGCCGCTCCCACAGGAAAAAAGCCGGTTTAGGGTTTACGGTTTAGGCAAGCGCGGGCCGCCGAGACCCGATGTGGCTGAACCTGTGGGAGGTAGCGGTAGGTCGGGGCGTTGTCCCCACGGCCGATGGCTTCGACCGTCGCGGCGAATTCGCCGCTCCCACAGGAGCTTGTCCGGGTCTCGATCCAGTTCTGTGGGAGGCGCGAATTCGCGCCGACGGCTGGGCCCCGGCCCTGAACGAGGCTCCGGGCCCCCGGTCCATCGACAATTTTTCAGCAAGCTCGCGCTGTGCGATGTGGCGGATAGTCGGTGCCGCGAGGCGGTCGTAGGTCGGGGCGCTGTCCCCGACGCCCAATGGCTTCGATCGGTCGCGGCGAAGTCGCCGCTCCCACAGGAGTTTGCCCGGGTCTCGACCCAGTCCTGTGGCAGGCGCGAATTCGCGCCGACGGTCGGGCCCCGACCTTGAACGAGGCTCCGAGCCCCCGGTCCATCGGCGACTTTTCAGCAAGCTCGGGCTGTGCGATGTGGCGGATGGTCGGTGCCGCGAGGCGGCCGTAGGTCGGGGCGCCGTCCCCGACGGCCGATGGCTTCGATCGGTCGCGGCGAAGTCGCCGCTCCCACAGGAGTTTGCCCGGGTCTCGATCCAGTCCTGTGGGAGGCGCAAATTCGCGCCGACGGTCGGGCCCCGGCCTTGAACGAGGCTCCGAGCCCCT
>JBPRGD010000232.1:0-1675 GCA_051428125.1 Candidatus Wenzhouxiangella sp. M2_3B_020 | reverse complement strand
TGGCGCGGCAAGCCGGTGTTCATCGATCACCGACCGCCGGAGCGAATCGCCGAGGCCCGCGCGGTCGATCTGAATGAGTTGATCGACCCCCAGACCGACGGCGACCGCGTGGTGCGGGAGGAGTGGCTGATCGTCGTCGGGATCTGCACGCATCTCGGCTGCGTTCCGCTCGGCCAGCAGCAAGGCGACCCGATCGGCGACTGGGGCGGTTGGTTCTGCCCCTGTCACGGCTCCCACTACGATACCTCGGGGCGCATCCGTCGCGGTCCGGCCCCGCTCAATCTGGAAGTGCCGCCCTATGAGTTCGTCACCGATACGACCGTCCGGATCGGTTAGCGCGGCGGACTTGAAGCCTGCCCAATTCGGACGGACCCACGCGGCCGACTGTAACGATCACCGTATCGCACCGTCTATACGGGCTGCAGGGTCAAAAGTGAGTACGGCGTCGCCACCCGTTCTCGATCCTCCGAGGAAGCCGAGAATGTCGGATGCGTTTCATGAGCGAGCTTCTTTATTTTCTGATCTAGGCGGCGGTCATCTTCGTGATGCTGCGCTTCGGTTGCGGTGCCCATGTCATGGGACACGGCCACGGCAAGGCCGAGCGGGACGGTGGAAACCCGCAGAGCCGGGGAGCCGGTACCTTGCGGTGGATTCCCCCAGCCGAGGACGTGGATCCCGTCTGCGGCAAGACCGTCAGCACCGCTGCGGCGAAGCCGAGCGTCCATGAGGGCAGCGTCTACTACTTCTGCTCACGCGACTGTCGGGAGATATTCGAAGCCGCACCCGAGCAGTATGTCGGGCCGGCGGCTCAAGGGCCGCAACTGCGGCTGGAGAATAGCCATGGCTGATGCAAAAGCTTCTCGGCGCATCGCGCTGCGCTCGGGTACGCGCCTGCCAGTCCAGGCCACGCCCCGGATCCCGGTGATCGCGCTCGGCATGAGCCTGGGTCTGTTCCTCTCGGTCACTTTCGTCCTCTGTGTCGGGTTCGACCTCTTGTTCCCCGAACAGGCGATGTATGAGAGTTGGCTGCGGCTGCTGCCGGGTTTCACTTGGCTCAGCTGGCCGAGTTTTCTTCTCGGGCTGGCCGAGAGTTTCGCCTATGGCTGGTACCTGGCCCTGGTCTTCGGCCCACTCTACAACTTCTTCGCCGCGCGCAGCGGCCGAAGAGAGCGGGCATGACCTCGCCAGCGAACGCGCCTCTCTCCATGGCTGCGTGAACAGCGGGCTCAGCCGGCTTCGACGGTCACCGTCAGCCTCATCATGATCGGCGAGACGGCCCCGCGGCCGCCGCCGCGGCTGCATGAGGCTGACGCTTCAGACTCGAGAGAGCGCAGCACTGTAATGCGTCCAAGTCCGGCGCGTCTGAGCATATGAACTCGTTTCCAAGATCGGAACGTGCCCGTCACGGTCGCGCGATGGAGGGTTTGAGGATGAAACGACTCAAAGCGGTTGGGACGGCAGTGGCGGCAGCCTCGGCACCGCTGCCGGCGCTTGCACAAGCTTCCGTCGATCGGCCGACCTACTGGCATTCCGGCTGGGACTGGGGATGGGGACACATGTTTTTCGGCTCCCTCATGATGATCCTTTTCTGGGGCGGGTTGATTCTGGTGATCCTGCTCGCGGTCCGGTGGCTGGGTGGCGGGACGTCCCACGGCGCCGGATCGCCTTCAGTCAG
>JBPRGD010000231.1:0-1550 GCA_051428125.1 Candidatus Wenzhouxiangella sp. M2_3B_020 | reverse complement strand
GTCGCCGACGACGCCGCGCAGGCCGAAGAAGCCGCGCGCCACCTTGCGCGCATCGGCTTCGATCGCGTCCAGGGTTTCCTCGAGCCGTCGCTGGTCGCGTGGGCCGCGCAGGGCGAGGCGTTCGCGACGCTGCCGGTCGTGGATGCCGAAGCGGTGCGCGATCGTCTGCGCGAAGAGCGGGACGACTGGGTGCTGCTGGACGTCCGGGAAGAAGACGAAGTCGAAAGCGCCCATATCGAGGGCGCGCGGCACGTCTTCATCGGACGGCTGCCGGAGTCACTGGACGAACTCGATGCCGCGACGGCCTATACCGTCCTGTGCGGCAGCGGCGCACGCGCGACGATCGCCGCGAGCCTGCTGCTGCGGGCCGGCCTGAACAGGGTGGATCTGTTCCTCGGCTCGATGGGCGCCTGGCGAAGCGCCGGATTCGAAACGCAAGACGCCGACTAGCGGACCTCGGTCTCTTCCGTCGCCAATCCTCTCTTGCTGGCTCCGGGCCGACTCGATCGGCCCGGAGCCAGGAAGAAGTCCCTCAGCCACGCCCCCCGTTCCGCTCCGGCTTGCCGGAGCCGAGCGCACCCAATAGAATCCTCGCGTGGGTGATGCCGGGCAGAACGGGGGTCTTCGTCACCGCTGACCGCGGCAGCGAGACATGTTCGACCGGTTCGACGTCGGAAGGGCCGTGCCCTCCGGAGCGCTCGCGGGATTCGATGCAAGGGGCAGGATATTCCCGAAAGCTTCGGGACAGGGTTCGCGTGATCCGGCGGGCCGAGGATAGCTGCGATGAACAACGACTTCTTCGGCTACCCCTACGCCTACCACGTGGCGCTGGACGGCAGTGGCGTGAACGGGCTCGAGGGGATGGCCGGTGTCTGCCTGTTCCTCTACGACCCGGACGGCGATCGCTATGCCTGGAAGGTACGCTTCTACGACGGGATCGGCGGAGGCCACGCGGTCGCCCTCAATCCTGAAAGCGGCATCGGCTTTCTCGGCAATACCGGCCAGCATCTCGTGCTCTACGATCTCGCCACGCTGGACGAGGTCTCACGGCATTCGACACTGGGCTACGAATGCCCTCGATCGTCGCTGCAGGGCAGCACGCACCTGGTCTGGACGGGAGCGCGCAGCTTCGTCACCGCCGTGGGCGAACATTTCTATGCGGTCGATGCCGACCGCATGGAGGCCGCCGAACGCCTGGTCAAGCACCGGGTGAAGCTGCCGCATGCAATGAAGCGCTCGGCGTCGGGGCGCTACATCGTCTACGGCTCGATGGATCAGCCGGCCGACGGGCGCGACGGAGAGGCCAGGCACGTGGGCATCTGGACCGTCGAGACCGGCGAAGTCCGCGTCGTCGACCTTCCGGCCACGTGCTGGCACCTCGTGCAAAGCCGCGACGAGGACGTCGCCTTCGCGGTCTCGTTCCGCGTCGCGCCGCAGGACGGCGAGGACTGGCACGAATGGGGCATGGCCTGGCTCAAGGAATACGTCTTCGAGATCGATCTCGAGCGTGCCTGCGTGCGACGCCACTGGGTCGCGGGACGCGACATCCC
>JBPRGD010000230.1:0-2272 GCA_051428125.1 Candidatus Wenzhouxiangella sp. M2_3B_020 | reverse complement strand
GCGCGAGGCCGATCGCGCCGGCCAGCAGCGAAGGACGGAATGCCGCGCTGCCTTGCTTGTTCTGTTGAATATTCATGAGTCCGAATTCTCCCTTGCTCAGTCGGTCTGGATGACGGAGGCGTCGTTGACGATCACGGTCGTACCGCCCGAGCCGATCAGGCTGGCGGCCTGGCCCTGCATTTCAGCCGTGGTCGCCGGGCTGGCGCTCGGATCGAGCAGGGAGCCGTGCGAACCCTGGATGAAGCGGACCGCGCCTAGGACGCCGGCCGGATCCTGCACAGTGCCCGTGACCGACGGCAGACCCATGACGCGAATCAGGGGTTCGGTGCCCGAAAGCGGCGCACCGGCCACGCTGTTCGGAACGACGGAGTCGCCGATGACCTCGTGCAGCAGGATGCTGTTGTCCTGTACCGCGACCTCGGCCCAATTGATGGGGTCGGCCGAGTCGATGACGGTCTGAGCGGCGCCGAGGAACTGGAAGAAGTCCGGCGAGCCCGGCTCCACCCCGGCCTGCTGAAGGCCTGCGCGGATGACCGGACCGAATGTTTCGGATCCGGCGAGCAGGTTGGCGATCCCGCCGCCGGGGACCGACAACAGTGCGGTGCTCACGGTCGGCTCGACCGCCAGGAACGGCGTTCCGACGATGGAGCCCAGCGATAGCCCGGCGAAGCGGATGCTCGACGCGTCGAAGTCGGAGACGGAATCGCCGTCGATGTCCATGAACGGGACGTTGAGCGCCAGCGAAGACAGATCGGCCTGTCCCTGGCGCAGGTTGTCGCGCGCGACCAGCAGGTTCTGCAGGTTGATGAAATAGGCGCCGGACGAATCGATGTTTCCGTCGGGGCCCGGTGCACCGGTTTCGTTGTCCTGCAGATCCAGGTCGAACGTGCGCTCGTTGGCGACGGGTCCGAAGGGCGTGTTGTCCACGTACAGTCCGGCCAGCGGCTGCGACGGATCCATGGGATTGGTCTGCGTGATGCCGTGCAGCGGCAGGTCCATGGAGATCACCGCGAAGCCGATGGACGCCATCGTGTCGGCCAGGGCAAGCGCCTGCGCACGATTGCCGGTGATGCCGTGCTGGAAGATCACGACCGGCCAGCCGGCCGCCGGCTTGACCTGCCCCGAGAACTGGTTCGGGACCGTGATGAGCACCGGAACCACCTGGCGATCGCGCTCGACCGGAATCGGGTTGGCCACCGTCACGGCGGTCGAATCCGGGTCCAGCCCGAGTTCGTCGAACGGCGGTACGTAGTTGCCCGGCGCGGCTTCCCAGAACTGATTCAGCGGCGCGGTGGGGTTGTCGGCGGTGGGCACACCGAGGTAGTAAGGCAATTCGACGACGCCGATGAACAGATCGGCAATGCCCGGCGAGGCCCCGGGCGGAAGCACGTCGGCGGTCGTCAGGCCCGTCGGCGCGATCTGCGAACTCGTCGACGACAGCGTGGAGCGCACGACGTTGAGCACCGGCGTGATCGATTGGGTCGTCGCAGTCCACGACAGCACGATGTCGTCGCGATCGACGCCGGCGGTCTGAGCCGCGGACTCCTGCGAATTGACCAGCTGGCGCAGCGGCTCCAGCGCCTGGGCGGTCTGATTGTCGAGCAGCGGATCGGTGCTGACGCCGCCCTCGGTGACCAGCGGCTCGGTCCGCTTGGTCAGGAAATAGGTCTCGGACGGCGTGGCGGGATTTCCGGCCCGGTCCTGGATGCCGTCGGTGACCACGGCCATGTAGCCGGTCATTTCCTTGAGCGGCTTCAACGGCACGATCGCGACGGTCGCGCCGGTGGGGTCGGCCGGCGACAGCGACGTGACGTAATCTTCGCCGGGCACCAGTTCCCGGAGGACCTGCTCGACGGCGACGGTTCCGAACACGAACCGAACCTCGAACAGCCGCACCGAGCTGCCCGGCACGACGGTGTTCGGATCGACCGGATCGGAGAAGCTGAACGACCACGGCGCGACGGTGCTGAAGCCGTCCAGCGCGTTGAGCGCGACCTGGGGATCGCTGAAGTCGTCGGGATCGGCCACCGGGATATTGATGGTCAGATCCTCGCTTCCGGAAAGCAGCAGGTTGATCGGAAACGGCAGGACGCCGTCGGCAGGCGCGAAATTCGCGGTGATGACGTCGGTCGTCGGCGAACCATCGGGGTTCGTCGTCGGCGACGTCGGCTCGGCCTGCGGCACGCTGGAACTGCCCCCGCAACCTGCAAGGACGCTTGCAACCAGCGCGAACGCCGGAATCAGACGGTACTTCATCAGATTTTCTCCCCGA
>JBPRGD010000229.1:0-6440 GCA_051428125.1 Candidatus Wenzhouxiangella sp. M2_3B_020 | reverse complement strand
GTGCGGTTGGACGGGATGTCGACGATCGGATGCGCCATGCCCGATTCAGGATGTCGACGAAGGCCTGCACGCAGGCCGCGACGATGTCGGTGGCGAAGGCCTGGCCGCTGTACTGGACGCCGTCGATGCGAGCGCGCAGTTCGGCCTTGGCCTGGGCGTCTTCTCCCTCGGTGATCGAGCGCAGCTGCATGCCCTCGAGTTCGAAGTCGATACCGGCTGCGCGGGACAGCGCCTTGAGCGCGGCGTCGACCGGCCCGTCGCCCGTGGCGGCCTCGTGGCGCTGCGCGTCGTCCGGGCCCGTCAGCACTACCGATGCGCTGGCCAACCGCTGGCCGCCCTGGCCGCTGGTGGCCTGGAAATGGGTCAGCGTCCAGGGACCGCCCTGACTGGCGCGCTCTCCGACGACCAGCGTTTCCAGATCGGCGTCGAACACGTGGCGCTTGCGGTCGGCCAGCTGCTTGAACTGGGTGAAGACGCGCTCGAGCTCGGTCTCGCCGACGCCGAAGCCGAGTTCGGACAAGCGCTCGGCCAGCGCGTGGCGTCCGGAGTGTTTTCCCAGCACCAGGCGCGAGCGGCTCACGCCCACGTCCTCCGGCCGCATGATCTCGTAGGTCTCGCGGTTGGCCAGCATGCCGTGCTGGTGGATTCCGGCCTCGTGCGCGAATGCGTTGTCGCCGACGATCGGCTTGTTGCGCGGCACGAAGCCGCCGATGATCGCGGCGAGCTGGCGCGAGACCGGATAGAGCCTTCGCGTTTCGACGCCGGTGTGGACGCCGAAGCGCTCGGCACGCGTCTTCAAGGCCATCACGACTTCCTCGAGTGCGGCGTTGCCCGCGCGTTCGCCGATGCCGTTGATCGTGCACTCCACCTGGCGCGCACCGGCATCGACGGCTGCCAGGCTGTTGGCCACGGCCAGCCCCAGGTCGTTGTGGCAGTGAGCGGAGACGACGACGTCGGCCATCCCGGGGACCTCATCGCGCAGACGGCGGATGCATTCGTACATCTCGCCGGGCGTGGTGTAACCGACCGTGTCCGGTACGTTGAACACGGCAGCCCCCTCGGCGACAACCGCCGCAGCGACTTCCGCGAGGAACTCGGGCTCGGTGCGCACCGCGTCCTCGGCCGAGAACTCGACCTCGTCGCAGTGCTGGCGGGCCAATCGCACGCCCTCGACGGCGCGTGCGATCACTTCGGCGCGGCGCAGGCCCAGCTTGTGTCGGCGGTGAATCGGGCTGGTGGCGATGAACACGTGCAGACGGCGCCGGGCGGCCGGCTGCAGGGCGCTGGCCGCGCTGGCGATGTCGCCCTCGTGGCAGCGCGCCAGCGCGCAGACGGTCACGCCTTCGACGTCGCCGGCGATACGCTGGACGGCATCGAAGTCGTCGCGCGACGCGGCCGGGAATCCGGCTTCGATCACGTCCACGCCGAGCTCGGCCAGGCTTCGTGCCAGCTTCAGTTTCTGGAGGCCGGTCATGCTGCAGCCCGGCGACTGCTCGCCATCGCGCAGCGTGGTGTCGAAGATCGTGACGCGCTCGCTCATGCGCCCACCCTCCGCGCCGCGACCCTGGGCCTCGGCATGACGGCCTGCATGAGCGCCCGCAGCCGCGCGAGCCGGGCACGTCGTTCGGCCCGGCGAGGCTGCGGTCGGACGCTGATGACATCGTGCAGCCTCTCGATCTGGCGTCGAAGCACGGCCGGATCGCGCGAACTGTCGGCCAGGACGAGCCTGAGGCGCTGATGGCCCGAGCCGGGTTCGAGCGCGATCTCGCGGATCGTGAATCCACGTCGCTGTATCAGGCCCAGGGTTCGCAGCACGGCGCCCTCGGCGTATTGGAGCCGGATTTCGAATCGGGAAGTCATCGTGCTTCTCCTTGCATCATGTTGATGTTGCTGGCGCCGGGCGGCACCAGTGGCCAGACGTTGGCGCGCGGGTCGATATGAACGTGCAGCAGCGCCGGACCCCGCACGGCCAGCAGCCAGTCGATCGCCTCGTCGACCTGGTCGCGCGCATCGATGGCGCGCGCCTCGAGGCCGAAGACCTCGGCCAGTGCGACGAAATCGGGGTTGTCGGAAAGGTCGGTCTCCGAGTAGTTGCCGTCGAAGAACAACTCCTGCCACTGGCGCACCATGCCCAGCGAGGCGTTGTCCAGCAGCACGATGCGCAGGTCGATGTCGTATCGCTTGAGCGTCGCCAGTTCCTGGACGTTCATCATGATCGAGCCGTCGCCGCTGACCACGATGACGTCGGCATCCGGGCAGGCGGTCTTGGCGCCGATGCCGGCCGGCAGGCCGAAGCCCATCGTGCCGAGGCCGCCGGAGCTCAGGTGACGACGCGGGTGCCGGATGCGGCAGTGCTGCGCCACCCACATCTGGTGCTGGCCCACGTCGCAGCTCAGGAGCAGGTTGTCCCCGGCGCGCTCGGAGAGCGTCTTGAGCAGGGCCGGGGCGTAGATGTGTTCGCCGGGTGCGTCGTAGCGCCAGGCATATTTCGTCCGCCATGCCTCGCAGCGGGCCTGCCAATCGTCGATGGCGACCGCGGTCTCGCGCGCGAAGGCGGACTCGAGCGCTCGCAGGTTGGTTTCCAGGTCGCCGGCCAGCGCAACGTCGGCGTGCCGAAGCTTGCCGATCTCGGCGGCATCGGCGTCGATGTGGATGACCCTGGCGTCGGGCGCGAACTCGTCGAGTTTTCCCGTCGCGCGGTCGTCGAAGCGGGCTCCGGCGACGATCAGCAGCTCGCTGGCGTGCACGGCATGATTGGCCGCTTCGTTGCCGTGCATTCCGAGCATGCCGAGAAAGCGCGGGTGGTCGGTGGGAACCGCCCCGAGTCCCTTCAACGTGGCCACGCACGGAAAACCCGTGGCTTCGACAAGGCTGCGCAGGGCCTGCTCGGCGCCGGCGATCTCGATGCCGCCGCCGAGGTAGAACAGCGGACGCGGGCAGGCCGCCATCCGTCGAGCCGCCGAACGGATCGCACCCGAGGGCTTGATCGGCCGCGAAGGGAGCCTCGGCAGCCGGCTCGTGGAATCGACCCCGGCCAGCGCGACGTCCTTTGGAATGTCGATCAGTACCGGTCCGGGCCGCCCGTCGGCAGCCAGGTGGAATGCTTCGGCGAGTACCCGCGGAATCTCCTCGGCGTCGCGCACGATGTAGCTGTGCTTGACGATGGGCAGCGTGATGCCGAAGACGTCCACTTCCTGGAACGCGTCGGTGCCCATCACCGGCGTCGGTACCTGGCCGGTGATCGCCACGATGGGCACGGAGTCCAGCATGGCATCGGCCAGCCCGGTGACCAGGTTCGTGGCGCCGGGACCGGACGTCGCCATGCAGACGCCGACGCGTCCGGCGGCGCGGGCATAGCCGACGGCCGCCAGCGCCGCGCCCTGCTCATGTCGGGTCAGGATGTGGCGGATTCCCGAGTGCGGCAGTGCGTCGTAGAGGGGCATGATGGCGCCGCCCGGGTAGCCGAAGATGACCTCGACCTCGAGCTCGGCAAGGCAGCGGACCACCATCTCGGCGGCCTTGATGCGGCGGGGACTGGCATCTTCCGGCAACTCCGCGGTGGTCTGCGTGCTCATGGTGTGCTCCTCTCAGGCCGCCTGTTCACTGTTCGACGGTTCGCTGCCGGACTGCTCGCCGCTCGCGGTTTCGGTTCGATCGGAACGGGGCTGCAGCCAGGCCATCCGGTTACGCAGTCCCCGGCCCACCTTCTCGATCTCGTGTTCGCGACGCTGGCGCATCAGGGCGCGATGGCGCGGCAGGCCGGCCTGGTTCTCGAGGATCCAGTCGCGGGCGAATTCCCCGTTCCGGATCTCGCCGAGCACCTCGCGCATGCGCTGCCGCGTCGATTCGTCGATGACGCGCGGTCCCCGCGTCAGGTCGCCGTAGGCGGCCGTGTCGGAAACGAATTCGTACATCCGCTCCATGCCGCCTTCGTGGAGCAGATCGACGATCAGCTTGAGTTCGTGCAGGCACTCGAAGTAAGCCACTTCGGGCTGATAGCCGGCTTCGACGAGGGTTTCGAAGCCCTGGATGACGAGCTCCGAGGTGCCGCCGCAAAGCACCGCCTGTTCGCCGAACAGGTCCGTCTCGGTTTCCTCGCGGAAGCTGGTGTCGATCACGCCGCCGCGCGTTCCGCCGATGCCGTGTGCATACGACAGCGCACGCGCCTCGGCACGGCCCGAGACGTCCTGGGCGACCGCGCGCAGGCAGGGCACGCCGCGGCCTTCCTCGTACTGGCGCCGGACCAGCGCGCCCGGTCCCTTGGGCGCGATCATGATCACGTCGATATCGGCGCGAGGCCGGATGCTGCCGAAATGGATGTTGAAGCCGTGGGCGAACAGCAGCGCGGTACCCGGCTCGAGCGATGACTCGATCCGGGCATAGAGGCCCGGCTGGCTCATGTCGGGGGTGAGCATCGCGACGAGTTCGGCGTCGGCAGCGGCCTCGGCGGGTTCGGCGACGCGAAACCCTTCGTCACTGGCCCGATGCCAGCTCCCGCCGTCGCGGCGCGCGCCGACGACCACGTCATGACCGGCATCACGTAGATTGAGCGCATGGGCCCGGCCCTGGCTGCCGTAGCCGATCACGGCGATCGTCGCGTCGGCCAGGGCGTTGCTCGTGTGGTCGGTCTCGGTCAGGATCTTCATCGGGTGGCTCCTTCGTTGGATTCAGGTCGTGGGCGAACGGTTTGCGCGCGGGAAAGCGGTGACCGCGCCCGTGGAGGCGCTGGACACATCGTCGACGTAGCGGGCGTAGACGCCCTGCCGGGCCGCGGCGGGCGGCGGATGCCAATCGTCCCGCCGGGCTTCCAGGTCGGCATCGACCGACAGAACGCCCGCCTCGACGTCGATGGTGAGCGGATCGCCGTCGATCAACAGCGCGAGTGGGCCGCCGTCGGCGGCTTCGGGACAGACGTGGCCGATCATGAAACCGTGCGTGGCGCCGGAGAACCGGCCGTCGGTGATCAAGGCGATGTCGTCGCCCAGTCCCTGGCCGACCAGGGCCGCCGTCACGGCCAGCATCTCGCGCATGCCGGGGCCGCCCCGGGGACCTTCGTAGCGGATGACGACGATGTCGCCGGCCTGGATCCGGCGCTGCTGCACCGCTTCGAACGCGGCGGGCTCGCGATCGAACACGCGCGCCGGTCCCTGGAACCGGGTGCGCCCGTGGCCCGCGAGCTTGATCACGCAGCCGTCCGGCGCGAGGTTGCCGTAGAGGATCGCGAACCCGCCGCGCGGCTGGAACGGATCGCTGCAGGAGCGAACGACGCGCTGGCCGGGTGCTTCATGAGCGTCCGCGACTTCGGCGAGCAGCGCCCGGCCGGTGCAGGTCGGCCCGTCGGCCAGCAGTCCGGCCTCAGCCAGTCGCTGAGCGACCAGGGCGGTGCCCCCCGCCGAGAACAGGTCCGGCGCCATGTAGCGGCCGCCGGGCTTGAGGTCGGTGATCACCGGCGTGTGTCGGGCGATGCGGTCGAAATCGTCGAGCGTGAACTCGCACCCTGCCTCGGCCGCGATGGCCAGCAGGTGCAGCACCGCGTTGGTCGAGCCGGCGGTGGCCGTCACCAGCCGGGCAGCGTTGGTCAGCGCGTCGCGCGTGATCAGGCTGCGCGCGCTGTCGCCGCGCTCGAACATGTCCACGACGAGTTCCCCGGCGCGCCGGGCCGCGTCGGACTTTTCGGGGTGCTCGGCCGGGAAATCGTTGGCGCCCATCGGGCTGAGGCCCAGCGCGGTCAGGGCCATGGCCATGGTGTTGGCCGTGAACTGGCCCCCGCAGGCGCCGGCGCCGGGGCAGGCCGCCTTCTCGATCTGCTCCAGCCGCGCATCGTCGATGCGCCCGGCGGCATGCGATCCGACCGCCTCGAACACGTCCTGGATGGTGATCGGGATTTCGTCCCCGTCTTCGCCGGGGACCCGTCCGGGCATGATGGAGCCGCCGTAGAGCACGAGGCCGGGACGGTCCAGCCGCGCCAGCGCCATGGCCGCCGCCGGGATGGTCTTGTCGCATCCGACCAGCACGACAACGGCGTCCAGGCAGTGACCCCGCACGGCCAGTTCGATCGAATCGGCGATGGTTTCGCGCGACATCAACGAGGCATGCATGCCTTCCGAACCCATCGCGATACCGTCGCTGACCATCACGGTGTTGAACTCGATCGGTGTGCCCCCGGCTTCCCGAATGCCCTCCTTCAGCGGCTCGGCCAGTTCCCGAAGGTGCAGATTGCACGGCGTGACTTCGCTCCATGTGTTGACCACTGCCACCAGCGGTGCGGCAATTCGATCGTCATCGAGGCCGGTGGCCCGCAGCATGGCGCGCGCCGGTGCATGGTCTCGTCCCCGCTTGATCTTGTCGCTTTCCACGTCGGTGCAGCTCCTGGCGATCCGGACCCGACACCAGCAAAAAAAAACCCCGCTCCTTTCGGTAGCGGGGTTTCTGGCGTCTGG
>JBPRGD010000228.1:0-1065 GCA_051428125.1 Candidatus Wenzhouxiangella sp. M2_3B_020 | reverse complement strand
TTGGTCCAGCGGGCGATGGGTTCCCGGGCCGGCGTGAGCTGCGGCACGCGGCGGCGGTCTCGGTGCGCGTCGGACGCGGCGACGTGGATGGCGCCGCGGCGGATCATGTCGCGCGCCGATCGCTGGACGGGCTCGCCGAACCGACCGGTGCACGATTGCACCGTGACCTGTGCCAGGCAGCCCATCTCCACCCATTCGTCCAGCCGTTCCGGTGTGCGGCGCAGTTCGCTGTTGCGCTCGGGATGCGCGATCACCGGCGTGAGGTCCATCGCCAGGATGGCCTCGAGCAGGTGCTCGGCACCCACCGGAACCGTGTGCACCGGCAGCTCGACCAGCGCCGCGCGCCCCTGGTTGGCGATCGTCAGCGCCGTGCCCTTGTCGAGCTCTTCGGGCGTTTCCGGCGTCAGGTGCAGCTCGGAGCCGGGAAGGATGTTCAGCCCGATGCCCTCGGCCTGCAGCGCCCGGTTGAGGCCGTCGATGGCTTCCCGGATCTGCTGGCCCGGGTTCCGGTAGACGCCGTTGAGATGGTGGGGCGTGACCACCGTGGTGGTGATGCCGTCCTCGACCGCGATGCGCGCCATGGCCAGCGACTGTTCCATGGACCTGGAACCGTCGTCGATGCCCGGCAGCATGTGGCAATGGAGGTCGGTGAGCATGGGCGAAGTATGCCAGCGTCGTTATCTGGTTATTTCGTTATTTGGTTTTTTGGTTCGTTGGTTCCCACCCCACCCCCGGCCTGACCGCTCGCGAGGGAGGCTACGGGAGTGGCCGATCCGCGGACTACGCCGCACCCATTGCCCACCAACAAAAAGACCAAAGGACCAAAAGACCAAAAGACCAAAAGACCAAAAGACCAAACGACCAGCTAACGAAATAGCGAAGTAACGAATGAACGAACAAGGGGCATAATGCAGACGATCCCCCGTTTCGTGGCCGAAAGTGATCAAGCTCCCGTTCATCGACCGGGTCAAGTTCTTCGTCGAACGCCAGTTCGTCAAGGGCGCCGGTTTCCAGTTGCTGGTCGTCGCCGCCGTGATCGGCGCGATCTCGCTGCTGGGCGGGCTG
>JBPRGD010000227.1:0-1302 GCA_051428125.1 Candidatus Wenzhouxiangella sp. M2_3B_020 | reverse complement strand
TCCATCAGCCGCTTGATGTTGAGCTGCGTCTCGGTGCGGAGCGCGCCTTCGACGGTGTAGTTGTCCTCAATGAGGCGGCGGACCCGCCGGGTCTCGTCTTCGCTCCAATCCTTCGGGTGCGAGTTCGGGTCCAACTCGGCGCGCTCGAGAATCTCGAGCGCCCGCGAGCGGCCGATCCCGTAGATGTCAGTCAACGCGACTTCGGCGCGCTTCTGGTTCGGAACGTCGACTCCTGCGATTCGGGGCATAGTTCGATCGATTGTTTAGCTGACGAGCGATTCGCTGATTGGGGCAGCTACGTCGCCCAACAGCCACATCAAACAACGGCCAGCGGCTTAGCCCTGGCGCTGCTTGTGCTTCGGGTTCTTCTTGTTGATGATGTAGATGCGCCCCTTACGACGGACGATCTTGTCGTCGGGAGAGCGCTTCTTCACGCTGGCACGGACTTTCATGATTCGGTCGGTTGTGATGGCAAAGAGAATGGGGAGCGCACGTGGCGCCCGCTAGGTCGTCACTGCTACGTCGCCGGTCGGAATGAACATCCCGGCGTCGGCAAGGACGGCCTCGATGGCGTCGAACGAGGAGAGCACGGTCGGCTCGCCCCGGTCGATCAGCACCATATGTTCGTAGTGCGCGGCCGGCTCGCCGTCGGCGGTGCGGACGGTCCAGCCGTCGGCGTCCACGGCGATCTGCTCCGTACCGGCCGTGATCATCGGCTCGATGCAGAGCGTCATCCCGGCGCGGAGCTTCTTGCCGGTGCCCCGGCGGCCGAAGTTGGGCACCTGCGGATCTTCGTGCATGCTCCGCCCGACGCCGTGGCCTACCAGGTCGCGAACGACGCCATAGCCACGCGCTTCGCAGTACGACTGCACCGCGTGGCCAATGTCGCCGATTCGGTTCCCGTGCAGCCCATAACGTATGCCTTCGTAAAGCGACTGTTTCGTAGCGCGTAGGAGGTCGGCCCTCTTCTCGGAGATTTCGCCGATGCCATACGTGTAGGCGAAGTCGCCGAAGTAGCCGTCGAGTTCGGCCCCGCAGTCGACGGAGACGATGTCGCCATCCTGCAGTTCGTAGTCGCTCGGGATGCCGTGGACGACTACGTCGTTGACCGAAATACAGAGCGTGCCCGGAAAGGGATCGACGCCGGGAATCGTGTAGCCTTTGAATGCGGGGCGAGCACCGCCGTCGCGAATCACCTCCTCCGCCACCCGATCCAACTCCAGCGTCGTCACGCCGGGCCGGAGCAGCCGCGCCACTTCGACGTGGGCGCGCTCGACCAAGTCTGCGCTCTTGCGCAGCCCT
>JBPRGD010000226.1:0-3315 GCA_051428125.1 Candidatus Wenzhouxiangella sp. M2_3B_020 | reverse complement strand
GATGATCCGCAAGATCGGCGAGCCCGGCATCGGCCAGGCGCTCATCGCCGCGGCGCTGATCGAGCAGGTCCCGTCGCCGCTGCAGCGCGCGGCCCATTCGGACGAGTGGGCGCCGGAACTGCTGCTCTACCTGCTGATCGGACGCGACAAGGATGTGCGCGAGGACCAGTTGCTGGCGATCGCCGAGACGCTGGGCGCGGAGAGTGAATCGCAGGTCCGCGACCTCCTCAACATCCAGCCCGATCTCCCGCGCACGCTCCGGCTACCGTTGATGGAACTGGCCTTCCCGGCCATCCGGCGCCGGCCCGAGGACGAGTTGGTCGAGTTCATGCGGCTGGTCGAGCGGCTGATCGAGGCCGACGACCGGGTCGAGGTGTTCGAATACGTGCTCGCCCGGCTGCTCAACCGCGAGATCGAGCAGGCGATGAACCCGTCGCGCAAGTCGCCCGGCGGCGGCAAGAAACTGCCGGCGCGCGCAGAGTCGGCCGCCGATCTCATCGCCATCGTCGCGCTGCACGGCCATCCCGACGATCCGGACGCGGCGCGAAAGGCCGTCGCGCAGGCGCTGGAAGGCGTCGACGGCATCCGCGAGCGCGACGCCGAATCGCTGCGCGAGACCTGGCGGCAGCGGCTGGACCAGATTTTCGCCGACCTGCGCGCGCTGAACATGGACGCCCGCGGCCGGCTGGTCGAGATCCTGATGCGCTGCGCCCGCCACGACGGCGAGGTCAACGTCGCCGAGTACGAGCTGCTGCGGCTGGTCGCCGGCATGCTGCGCGTGCCGCTGCCGGCCGGCGGCGGCGAGGGCGCCTGATATCCTGCACGCCGGGATTGATCCAGGACAGAACCGGCCGGCGCGCCTCGCGCGATAATCGCACGCACGAGAATTGCAGGCACGATCATACGGCCGTCGAAACCGTCGAGGTACGCACATGCCCTTTCCGATGACCCGCATGCGCCGGGCGCGGCGCACCCGCTTCTCCCGCGACCTGATGCGCGAGACCACGCTGTCGCCCACCGACTTCATCTACCCGGTGTTCGTGCTCGAAAAGGCCGACGCCACCGAGGACGTGCCGTCGATGCCCGGCATCCAGCGCCAGGGGCTGGACGCGCTGCTACGGACCTGCGGGCAGGCCCAGCGCCTCGGCGTACCGGCCATCGCGCTGTTCCCGGTGATCTCCGAGGAGTTCAAGAGCGAGACCGCCGAGGCGGCATGGGCCGAGGACGGCCTCGTGCCCCAGACGGTCAAGGCCGTCAAGCAGCGCTTCCCGGACCTCGGCGTCATCACCGACGTCGCGTTGGACCCCTACACGTCGCACGGACAGGACGGTCTGCTGGACGACACCGGCTACGTCATGAACGACGAGACCGTGGACGCACTGGTCCGCCAGGCCCGCTCGCACGCCGCGGCCGGCGCCGATGTCGTCGCCCCGTCGGACATGATGGACGGCCGCATCGGCGCTATCCGCGACGCGCTCGAGGAAGACGGCTTCATCCACACGATGATCCTGAGCTACGCGGCCAAGTACGCCTCGTCGTTCTACGGCCCGTTCCGCGACGCCGTCGGCTCGGCCGCCAACCTCGGCTCCGGCGACAAGCACACCTACCAGATGGACCCCGGCAACCGCGACGAAGCGCTGCGCGAGGTCGAGTTGGACCTCGACGAAGGCGCCGACTGGATCATGGTCAAGCCCGCGCTGCCATATCTCGACGTCATCGCCGACGTCAAGTCCGAGTTCGGCGTCCCGACCTTCGCCTACAACGTTTCCGGCGAATACGCCATGCTCAAGGCCGCCGTGCAGAACGGCTGGCTGGACGAAAGAAAGTGCGTGCTCGAAGCCCTGCTCTCGATGAAACGCGCCGGCGCCGACGGCATCCTCACCTACCACGCTCTCGACGCCGCCGGCTGGCTGCAGGAAGCCCCGAACCCGGAACCGCAGGTCACCGAGGTCAAGCCGGACGGCACCATCGAAAGCGAGGTCGAAGAAACCGAACCCAAGCCCGCCCCGTAGCAACGACCCTGCGAGGAACATCGTTTTCCCGTAGAAGCGACCTCCAGGTCGCGATGACCCCGGCGGCACCCACAGCCGAAGCTGCCCCACACCCGATATCACCACCCTGGCCCTCCCCCGCTCGCGGGGGAGGGTTTGGGAGGGGGGATTTCAGGCCGTTCGCTCTGCGTCGTTGGCGGAAGCACCGAGACGCCAACCAGCAAGGAATGAAGCGATCGGAGCCGCCGATGGACGACGATGGAAAATTCAAAGCCGAATAGCAAACGGCTGCATGGTCGGCCTTTTAAGAACAACCTTCATTCCACCAATCTCCGTGCCTTTCGTGCCTTCTTCGTGTTTTTCGTGCAACGCTTTTCAAGATCCTGCAGCTCGGAACCAACTAGAATCCATCCCATGACGCAAGGAAAACCCACGAATCCCCATCCGCGTTCATCCGCGTCCATCCGCGATCAATCATCCAGCCCATGCTGAAACTCGCCGTCTTCGGCCACCCGGTCTCCGGTTCGAAATCGCCGGCCATCCACGCGCGCTTCGCCGAGGCCGCCGGGCTGGACGTCGACTACCACGCCATCGACTGCCCGAGCGGGCAGCTGGCCGCCGCACTTGCCGAATTCCGCGCTGGCGGCGGATCGGGCTGCAACCTGACCGTGCCGCTCAAGGCCGAAGGACTGGACCTGGCCGACGTGACCACCGACGCCGCCCGCGACGCCGGCGCCTGCAACACGCTGGTGTTGCGCGACGAACGCTGGCACGCCGACAACACCGACGGCGCCGGTCTGCTGGCCGACTTCGAAAGGCTGGGCATCCCCGTCCGCGGTCGCCGGGTCCTCATTGTCGGCGCCGGCGGCGCGGTCGCCGGCATCCTCGGCCCGCTGCTTGAAGAGGCTCCGAGGCAGGTCACCCTCGCCAACCGCACCATCGAACGCGCCGCCGCACTGATCGGCCGCTTCGAAGACCGCGGCGTCGACGTCGCAGCCAGCGGACTCGACGCCCTCGAAGACGATGCGCGGTTCGACCTGCTCATCCAGGGCACCAGCCTCGGCCATGACGGCAACGCTCCCGAAATTCCCGCCGCCGCCCTGGCCGAAGACGCCGTCGCCTACGATCTCAACTACGGCCGTGCGCACGAACCCTTCGCCGCCTGGTGCGCCGAACACGACACCCGCTGCCACGACGGCCGCGGCATGCTCATCGAACAAGCCGCCCGCGCCTTCGAACGCTTCACCGGCACCCGCCCCGACACCGCGCCGTTGCACGACCTCGATTCGCTCTGACCCACGCCCTCACCCCTCGTAGGAGCGAC
>JBPRGD010000225.1:0-1132 GCA_051428125.1 Candidatus Wenzhouxiangella sp. M2_3B_020 | reverse complement strand
AAGAAGCTGGATCCTGGCGGCTCCTGGAAGCCGATCCAGACGCTCCGCGGGCAAGGCTATCGATTCAGCCCAGAGGCACCCGTTTCCCCGGAGCCGTAGGTCGGGGCTACGTCCCCGACGGACCGGAGCCGCGACATCCCGATGCCGGGATTGAGGGACAGCCCGTCGGCGACGTAGCGCCGACCTACCGGTGGATGGCGGAAACGCGTCGATGATTCGGCAACCGGCGGTGCCGTAGATCGGGGTCCCGTCCCCGTTGAGATGGTGAGGGACTATCCCGGCGGCGGTATTCGGCCCGCCATCCCGTCGGCGACATGGCGCCGACCTGCGCGGGCGAGGTCGCCGGTGTCGATTGGCGGTGGAGTAGGTCGCGGCGCCGATATCCACGCCATCCGAAGAGCCGTCGCAATCCGGTACGATGCCCCGATGGCGCATCCCGATCGTCCGCCGTCGCTGCTGCTTCGACTGACCGTTTCGGCGCTGGTCGTCGTCGTTCTTTCGCTAAGCCTGATCGGGCTGGTCGTCGATCGTGCGTTCCGGGCCGCCGAGGAAGCCGCGCTGCGCGAGCGACTCGAGTCGACGATCTTCGCGGTCCTGGCCGGCCTGGAGGTGGGCGAAGACGGCGGCGTGGACTGGGCCGGTGCGCCTGCCGATTCGCTGCTGACGCAGCCGCAGTCGGGCCTGATCGCGGGCGTATATACGCCGACCGATGCGTGGCTGTCGCCCTCGACGCTGGGCATAGACGTGCCGGTGGAGCGCGAGCCGGTGGCCCGCGGATCGGAGCGTTTCCTGCCGGCCGAGCCCGAACGCCCATGGCATGTCTACCGTGTGGGCCTGGGCTGGGAAACGGCGAGCGGGGACATCGTCGATCTCGCGGTGTGGGTGGCCGAGGACCGTTCGCGCACACGCAACGCGATCGCTTCGTTCAGACGGGATCTGTGGCGTTGGCTGGCACTTGCCACCGCGGTGCTGGTTCTCGCCCAGATGGCGTTGCTGTCCTACCCGGTGGTCATTCTCCGCCGAGTTGCCGGCGAGGTCCGCAGGGTGGAGTCCGGGCGCCAGGAACTGCTCGGTGGTCGCTATCCACGCGAACTCACACCGCTGACCGAAAACCTGAACGCGCTGTTGAAGA
>JBPRGD010000224.1:0-9781 GCA_051428125.1 Candidatus Wenzhouxiangella sp. M2_3B_020 | reverse complement strand
GCTACAGCATCGGGCCGTGCCCATCGTCAACGAGAACGACACCGTGGCGACCGGCGAGATCCGCTTCGGCGACAACGACCGGCTGGCCGCGCGCGTCGCGCTGCTGGCCGGGGCGGAATTGCTGCTGCTGCTCAGCGACGTCGACGGACTGCACGAAGCCGATCCGCGGCGCGACCCGGCAGCCCCGCTGATCCGGGAAGTGGCGCGAATCGACGGCGGCATCGAGGCGCTGGCCGGGGGCACCGAGGACACGGGTTTCGGCACCGGCGGGATGGTCAGCAAGATCGCCGCGGCCCGGATCGCCACCGACGGCGGCTGCCCGGTTCTGCTCGCCGGCGGCGCCGGGGACGAGGAGCCGGTGGGCCGATTCTGCACCTCGGGCCGGGGCACGCTGTTCCAGGCCTCGCAGAAGCCGCTGGCCCGGCGCAAGCAATGGCTGCGATCGCTGCAGCGCCACGCCGGCACGCTGCACGTCGACGCCGGCGCAGTCGCGGCGCTGCGGCGAGGCGCCAGCCTCCTGTCCAGCGGCATGGTTCGCATCGAAGGAGATTTCCGGCGTGGCGACCTGGTCGCGCTGGACGGTCCCGACGGAAGCATCGGACAGGGCCTGGCCGGCTACGACCGCGACGAAGCCGCCCGGATCGCCGGCCGCCCCAGTTCGGCCTACGAGGAACTGCTGGGCTACAGCGGCCGCGGCCCGGTCGTGCATCGGGACGATCTCGTGCTGTTCACCGGCTGATGCCACACGCAGCAAACGCAGTTAGGATGTTGGCTCCATGACATCGGAACGAACACCGAATACGCCTTCGGCCGGCGAAACGATCCGCCGGCTCGCACGAGCATCTCGGCGCGCCGCCGGCCTGCTGGCCCGCGCCCCGGCCGCACGCCGCGACGATGCGCTGCGCGCCGCCGCGCACGCGGTCCGTACCGAACTGCCGAACGTGCTGGAAGCCAACGCGCGGGACCGGCAGCGCGCGCGCGAGCGTGGCGTGAGCGGCTCGATGTTCGACAGGCTCGCGCTGGACGACGAGCGTATCGAGGGCATCGCCCTGGGGTTGGAAACCGTCGCCGGGCTGCCGGATCCGGTGGGGCGCGAACTGGCGCAGTGGACGCGGCCGAACGGGCTGGACATCGCCCGCGTATCGGTCCCGATCGGCGTGATCGCGGTGATCTACGAGTCCCGGCCCAACGTCACCGCCGACGCCGCCGCGCTGTGCGTCAAGGCCGGCAACTCGGTGATCCTGCGCGGCGGCAGCGAAGCGGTGGAAAGCAACCGGGCGCTGCACGCCGCCCTGGTCGCGGGCATGGCGCAGTCGGGACTGCCGGCCGACGCGGTGCAGATGGTACCGGACCAGGACCGTGAGCTCGTCGGTGCACTGCTGGGCGCGAACGGCGAGGTCGACGTGGTGGTGCCGCGCGGCGGCCGCTCGCTGGTCGAGCGCGTCCAGCGCGATGCGCGGGTGCCGGTGTTCGCGCACCTCGACGGCAACAACCACCTCTACCTACATCCGTCCGCGGATCCGGTCGCCGCACGCGGCGTCATCGTCAACTCGAAGATGCGGCGGCCCGGCATCTGCGGCGCGCTGGAGACGCTGCTGGTCGATGCCGGATGCGTCGATCGACTCGCGGAGATAATCGATGAACTGGCCGGAAAAGGCTGCACGGTCCGCGGCGACGAACGAGCCTGCGCGGCCGATGCGCGCATCGCGCCCGCCCGATCATCGGACTGGGACACGGAGTTCCTCGATGCGGTACTCGCCGTTGCCGTCGTCGACTCGCCCGACGAGGCCGTCGCGCACATCGCCCGCCACGGCTCGGGCCACACCGACGGCATTCTCGCCGACGACGCCGCCGTGGCCGAGGATTTCCTGGCGCGCGTCGACAGCGCCATCGTCGTCCACAATGCATCGACGCAGTTCGCCGACGGCGGCGAGTTCGGCTTCGGCGCCGAGATCGGGATCGCCACCGGCCGCCTGCACGCGCGCGGACCCGTGGGGCCCGAACAGCTCACTACGTTCAAGTACGTGGTGCGGGGAAACGGCCAGACGCGGCCGTGACGGGGCTACCGGACGCGGCGGACTCGAAGCGCCTTGGAAACGCCGTCGACGTGCAGGTAGTACGAGCTGAAGAACCCCTTCTCGATCGTGACCTGCGGATTCGTCGCCTTGTGATACATGTCGGTGTCGTTGGTAATTTCCCAGACCTGGCCGTTGGACAGTTCGATGCGCTGGCCCTCGCGCCAGTACTCGAAGCTGCCGACGGCCCGCGTCGACATTTCCTCGCCGCCCATGTCCAGCATCGACTGGTCCCTGCCGAAGCGATCCTCCGGCGACGAGGGCGGCTCGGGCTGGCGGCGCGAAGCCGAAGCGGTTCGCGACGTCCGCGATTCGGCACGCGACCGGGTGGACGACTCGGCGGCACGCGACGGGGCGCGTCGTTCCGCTTCGGCTTCGGGCATGGGCCGGCCCTCGCCGGAGAAGAACCGGTCGTAGCATTCCAGCCGCGCGCGGTCGTCTTCCAGGTCGGCGCAATCGGCGGCCGACTGCTGGGCCGGAACCGACGCGATCGACAGCAATGAAAGCACGAAGAAGGCAGCCAGCGTACGCATGGTGGAAATCCGGAGTCTGTTCATCGGAGCGGCCGATCATAGCAGGGAGCGCCGCGGCGCAGCGCGCCGTTTCATTGTATCGCTCACCGGCATGCTGCATGATAATCGGCTCGGCCGTCCCATCCCGGAAGCACCGAACATGAAGCGAATCCTGATTGCCAGTCTCGCGGCCCTTTCCGCCGCGATCCTGATCCAGCCCGTCCCGGCGAACGGACAGCCGGCCTACGAGCCATGGCCCGACGTCGCGACCATTCACCGCGCGATGCGCGCCGGGGAACTGACTTCGGCCGTGCTTGTCGAGCGCCAGCTTGCACGCATCGGCCTGCTGAACCCGACGCTCAACGCCGTGATCGCGATCGACCCCACCGCGCGGGAACAGGCGCGCGCGCTGGACCGGCGTCGCGCTGCCGGCGACTGGGGCGGACCGCTGCACGGCATCCCGGTGCTGATCAAGGACAACATCGAAACACGCGTGCAGCCGACCACCGCCGGTTCGCTGGCGCTGGCCGGCAACGACACCGGCCGGGACGCGCCGCTGGTCCGCCGGCTGCGCGAGGCCGGGGCCGTCATCCTGGGCAAGGCCAACCTCAGCGAGTGGGCGAATTTCCGCTCCGAGCGCTCGTCCAGCGGCTGGAGCGCGATCGGCGGCCAGACTCGCAACCCCCATGATCCGGCGCGGACGCCGTGCGGATCGAGTTCGGGATCGGGCGCGGCGGTGGCCGCCGGCATGGCGGTCATGGCCGTGGGCACCGAGACCAACGGCTCGGTGGTCTGCCCGTCGTCTGCCAACGGCCTGGTCGGCATCAAGCCGACCGTGGGCCTGATCAGCCGAACGCACGTCGTGCCGATCTCGCACAGCCAGGACACCGCCGGCCCGATGGCACGCAGCATTCGCGACGCGGTCCTGATGCTCGCGGCGATGGCCGGCGAGGATCCGGACGACGCGGCCACGGCCCAGCGGCCGGACTGGGATCCCGGCGATCTCGTCGCGCACGTGGTCGAAGACGGCCTGGCCGGCAAGCGCATCGGCGTGCTTCGCTCATCGGCGGGTTTCCATGGCGAGGTCGACACGCTGCTGGAAGCGGCCATCGACCACCTGCGCCGCGGCGGCGCCGAAATCGTCGACGACGTCGAATGGGAAACGCCGGAGGGGTTCTACGGCGACGCCTACGATGTCCTGCTCTACGAATTCAAGCACGGCATCAACGAATACCTTGCCGACCTCCCGGACGCCGGGCTCTCGGAGCTGACGCTGGCCGACCTCATCGAATTCAACCGCGACCACGCCGACGAGGAAATGCCGTGGTTCGAACAGGAGATCTTCGTGCAGGCGCAGGAAAAGGGAGCCCTGACCGACGAAGAATACCTGGAGGCGAAGTCGGCTGCCCAGCAGGCCGCGCGGGCCGACGGCATCGACAAGCTGCTCGCCGAGCACGACCTCGACGCGCTGATCGCGCCGACCGGATCCCCGGCCTGGACCATCGACCGCGTCAACGGCGACCATTTCATCGGCGGCAGTTCGTCGCTGGCCGCCGTCTCAGGCTATCCGAGCATCACCGTCCCGATGGGCCAGGTGCACGGCCTCCCCGTCGGCCTGTCGATCTTCGGGGCGCGGTACAGCGAACCCACGCTGATCGAGATCGCCGGCGGCTTCGAACGCGAGGCCGGCGGATTCCGGCCACCCACCGGCGTCGAATCGCCTTGACGCCCTTCGGCGGCGGGCGAGGGTGAGCGTGGCCGAAAGCGCCGGGGACGACCAGGCGCGCCAGGTGCGGGCACTGATCCGAGCGGGCCGCTTCGACGATGCCCTGCACGCCGCCGACGCGCTGCGGGCTCGCGAGGGGCTGAGCGAGCGCGTGTTCCGGCTCGCCGGGGCGGCGGCCATCTGCGGGGAGCGGCAGCGGGCCGCCGGGGAGTTCCTGGCGCGCATCGAACACCTGGAGCCCGCGCTGGCCATTTCCATTCTTCGCGAATGGGCGCGCACCTGCGCCGAGACGCGGCAGGTACAGAAGGCGCTCGCGCTGGCGCGCTCGGCGCTCGAGGCCGCTCCTTCCGACGCCGACGCGGGACTGGATTTCGCACGGTACAGCCTCATGCTCGGTCGTGCCGGCGACGCCGAGTCGGCCCTGGCGCGCGTCGTCGCGGCGCGCCCCGACGACGCGGCCGTCCACGAGCAATTGTCGCGTCTGTACTTCCAGACCGGCGAGGCCGGCCGCGCTCGGCATCACGCCCTGAAGGCGCTCGAACTGGACCGGGATTCCCTGGTCGCGCTGCGGACGCTGGGCGACCTGCGCGACGCCGACCTGGAAGCCGGGCTGCTCTCCGAACTCGCCGACCGTGAGCCGGACGTGGCGGCCGACGACATCGCCCGGATTCACCGGGGCTTCGCGCTCGGCAGCCTGTACGAGGCACGCGGCAATGCCGCGGGCGCATTCGGTCGCTACCGGGCCGCCAATCGGGCCCAGGCGCTGCGCGCCGAGCGCTTCGACCTCGGCCGGGACGCGCGCGAACTCGACGCGGCGGCAGACGCCCTCGCCGGCCTGGTGGGCAAGGTGGCGGCCGTCGATCCCGTCGGCGAGAGCCCTGCCGTGATCTTTGTCGTCGGCGTCCCCAGGTCGGGAACCACGCTGGTCGAGCAGGTACTGGCGGCGCATCCGGACGTGGTTGCCGCCGGCGAGCGTTCCGACGTTCCGGCTTTCGCCATCCGGCTCGCATCGACCGCGCCCGGCCCCGGGCGGGCGGGGCACGAACTGCGGCGGTTCGCCGAACGCTACCGGGCGACGGTGCCCGATCCGCAGCGCGTGTCCGTGGACAAGCAGCCGCTCAATTATCGGCTTCTCGCCCTGATCGCCCGAGCCTTCCCGGACGCCCGGATCGTCCGCATGCACCGGGATCCCCACGACGTGGCGCTTTCGAACTTCGCCAGCCCCATCCGTCCGGAAATGACCTTCGCGACGTCGATGGACGGCATCTGCGACGAGATCGAGCGGTTCGTTGCGAGCTGCGAAGGGCGGACCCCGGACGGACTCGCCGTACTCGACTTGGGCTACGAGGACCTGGTCAGGGAACCGCGGCCCGCGCTGGGTCGGTTGCTCGATTTCTGCGGCCTGTCCCCGCACGACGGCTGCGAGCGCTTCTTCGATCATCGCCGGCCCGTTCACACGATCAGCGCCGTGCAGGTCCGCCAGCCGCTGACCGATCGCGCCGTGGGTCGATGGCGACCGTTCGCTCCGTTCCTGGAGCCGTGGCTGCCGCGGCTGGCGGCGCTTCGGGATCGCGATCTCGCGTCCCGCCAGCCCGGTGACCGGCCGACGCCACCCGGAACGTCGCCGCCGGGCTGCTAAGATCACCTGCTTTCGCACCACCGCTGCATCGACCTGCCTGCAAGGAGAACCCTGATGATCCGATCCGCAACCCTCGCGCTGCTGACCCTGATCGCCGCCGGCCTCCATTCGGCCGCCCCGGCACAGGAGGAGGACGCCGGCCCCCTGAGCGAGGCCACGTTCGCCGGCCTCGAGCTGCGCACCAACGGCCCGGCGTTCATGTCCGGCCGCATCGCCGACATCGTCATCCATCCGGCGAACCACAACCTGTGGTACGTCGCCGTCGGCTCCGGCGGGGTCTGGAAGACGAACAATTCCGGAACCACCTGGGAACCCGTCTTCGATGGCCAGGACTCCTACTCGATCGGTGCGCTGGCGATGGATCCGTCCAATCCCAACACCATCTGGGTGGGCACCGGCGAGAACGTCGGCGGCCGTCACGTGGGCTACGGCGACGGCATCTACGTCAGCCACGACGGCGGCGGTACGTGGGAGAACGTCGGCCTGGAGAAGTCCGAGCACATCGGCAAGATCATCGTCCACCCGGCGGATTCGAACACGGTCTGGGTCGCCGCGCAGGGCCCGCTGTGGTCCGCAGGCGGCGAACGCGGGCTGTACAAGACCACCGACGGCGGCGAGACGTGGACCCGCACGCTGGTCGGGGACGAAGGCGACGACCGCTGGACCGGCGTGACCGACCTGGTCATCGACCCGCGCGACCCGAACGTCCTCTACGCGGCCACCTGGCAGCGCCACCGCACCGTGGCGGCCTACGTCGGCGGGGGTCCGAACTCGGGCATCCACCGCTCCGTCGACGGCGGCGAGACCTGGACCGAGCTGACCAACGGCCTGCCCGAAGGCAACATGGGCAAGATCGGGCTGGCGATCTCGCCGCAGCGCCCGGACGTCGTCTACGCCGCGATCGAACTGGACCAGCGCGAGGGCGGATTGTGGCGCACCGACGACCGGGGCGCGTCGTGGCAGAAGATGTCCGACCGGATCGCCGGCGGGACCGGCCCGCATTACTACCAGGAGATCTACGCCAGCCCGCACGCGTTCGACAGGATCTACTTCATGGACGTGCGCGCCTCGGTCTCGAACGACGGCGGCGCGACCTGGAAATCGATCGCCGATGAATCCAAGCACGTCGACAACCACGCATTGGCGTTCCGGCCCGACGATCCGCACTACCTGCTGATCGGCACCGACGGCGGCCTATACGAGACGTTCGACCACGCCGAGACCTGGCGCTACATCGACAACCTTCCGGTCACGCAGTTCTACAAGGTCGCCGTCGATGACGCCGAGCCGTTCTACCACGTCTACGGCGGCACCCAGGACAACAACACCCAGGGCGGCCCGTCGCGCACCGACAACATCCACGGCATCCGAAACGCCGACTGGTACGTCGTGCTGTTCGGCGACGGTCACCAGCCGGCGACCGAACCGGGCAACCCCGACATCGTCTACGCCGAGTGGCAACAGGGCAACCTGGTGCGCGTCGACAAGACCACCGGCGAGATCGTCTACATCCAGCCGCAGGTCGAGCCCGACCAGGAACCGAACCGGTTCAACTGGGATGCACCCATCCTCGTCAGCCCGCACGAGCCCACGCGGCTGTACTTCGCGTCGCAGCGCGTCTGGCGCTCGGACGATCGCGGCGACAGCTGGGAGATGATCTCGGGGGACCTGACCCGCAATCAGAACCGGTTCGGGCTCGAGCACATGGGGCGGACCTGGGGCTGGAACACCCCTTGGGACACCTTCGCGATGTCGAACTACAACACGATCACGTCGCTGGCCGAATCGCCGGTACAGGAGGGCCTGCTGTATGCCGGGACCGACGACGGGCTGATCCAGGTCTCGGAAGACGGCGGCGAGAACTGGCGCGAGATCGAAGTCGGCGACCTGCCCGGCGTGCCGGATGCCGCCTTCGTCAACGACATCAAGGCCGACCTGTTCGACGCCGACACCGTCTACGTCGCGCTGGACAACCACAAGAACGGCGACTTCAAGCCCTACCTGCTCAAGAGCACAGATCGCGGTCGACGCTGGAAGTCGATCGCCGGCGACCTGCCCGATCGTCACCTCGTCTGGCGCGTCGTCCAGGACCACGTCGAGCCCGACCTGATGTTCGCGGGCACCGAGTTCGCCATCTTCTTCACCATCGACGGTGGCGGGAAGTGGATCGAACTGACCGGCAACGCGCCGACGATCTCGTTCCGCGACCTGGCCATACAGCGCCGCGAGAACGACCTGGTCGCCGCCTCGTTCGGTCGCGGCTTCTGGTTCCTCGACGACTACAGCGTGCTGCGCGAGGTCGACGAAGAGGCGTTGCGGCAGGAAGCCGCGATGTTCGGCGTTCGCGACGCGTGGTGGTACATGCCACGCGGGGTGCTCGGCAACAACGAGCGCGGCTCGCAGGGGCACGGGCTCTATCTCGCCCCCAACCCGCCGTTCGGCGCGGTGTTCACCTACCACCTCGCGCAGGACTACAAGACCGATGCGCAGGAGCGACTGGAGGCGGAAAAGGACCGGGTTGAATCCCGCGGCGACATTTCGTTCCCCGGCTGGGAGGACATCGAGGCCGAGCTTCGCCAGCCCGAGCCTGCCATGATCCTGACGGTGCGCGACGCCAACGGCAACGTCGTTCGACGCCTGGAAGGCCCGACGAAGAAGGGCATTCACCGGGTCGCCTGGGACCTGAAGATGCCGGCACCCAACGCCATCGGCGATACCGCCGGCTGGGGCGAGCCGGAAGGTTTCATGGTCGCGCCGGGCACGTACAGCGTCACGCTGGCCAAGCGCGTCGACGGCGAGGTCTCGCCGCTGACCGAGCCGGTGCGCTTCGAGGTCGTGCCCATGCGCGAAGGCGCGCTGGAGGGCGCGCCCACCGAAGAGGTGGCCGCCTTCTGGAAACGCCTGTCCGGGATGCAGCGCCGGCTGTCGGCGGCCAACCGCGTCGTCGACGAGGCGCGCGAGAAGGTCGACGCCATGCGCACGGCCCTGTCGCGCAGCACCTCGCCGGCCGGCGAACTCGACGCCGAACTCTACGCGGTCGACCAGCGCCTCTACGAGCTCGAGGAGGAAATCAAGGGCAAGCAGTCGATGGAAACCCTCAACGAGTCGCAGCACACGATCGCCGGCCGCGTCTTCGTCGCCACGATCGGCACGGGCAGGTCCACGTACGGCCCGACGCCCACCCACGAGCGCAGTCTCGAGATCGCCGAGCAGGCGTTCGCCGACGTGCGAGACGAACTCAATGGCATCGTCGAGCAGCGCATTCCGTCGCTGGAGGAGCGCCTGTTCGACGCCAGGGCACCGTGGATGCCGGGAAGCCCCGTTCCGGGCGGCCGATAGCCCCGGAGCGAAATCCGGTCCGCGGCCGGCGGCCTTCCGCCGGCCCGGATGCGTTCGGCGGGCAGGACGGTTTGCCGCTATGCTTGCCGATCGATTCCGTCCAATCGCGCGCGCAATGACTGATCACCCCTCCGACGCATCCGGATACCGGCTCGCCGTTTCGGCCCGGCCCGGCCCGGACACGCGCCTGCACGTGGCGCTGGACGGAAGCGGCAGCCCGGACGGTCCGGGCCTGCGGTTCCTCGGCGGCGATTTCAGGCAGGAATGCTGGGACGCGCCCGGCGAGGAGATCCAGGCCGTCGTGCTCGGCGAACCGGACGATCCCGCCGGCGACGCCGCGGAAACCGCCGAACGGATCTACCGAAGGCTGATCGGCCGACTCGAGGAATCGAGCTTCGGCTACCCGCTTCGCCTCTGGAACTACTTTCCGGCAATCAACGCCGGCGACGGCGATCGCGAGCGCTATCGGCGCTTCTGCGTCGGCCGCGGC
>JBPRGD010000223.1:0-1674 GCA_051428125.1 Candidatus Wenzhouxiangella sp. M2_3B_020 | reverse complement strand
CCGATCATCCCAACGGCGTCTGGAACCTGCCGCCCACGCTGCGCGTCGAGGAAGGCGACGATCCCGGGAAGTACGAAGCGATCGGCGAAAGCGACAGGATGACGCTGAAATTCGTCAAGCGGTGATTCGAACGCCGGGAAGCCCTGGAAACGCGCAATCGGACCGCAGATGAGCGCGGGACACGGCCAGTAGGTCGGCGCTACGTCGCCGACGGGATGTCGGGATTCTTCGAGATCGGGATCGTCGACACCAGGTCGTCGGGGACGGCGCCCCGACCTACGGCAGCGCAGCGGGCGCCTTCATCGCGCTCACGGTAGGTCGGCGCTAAGTCGCCGACGGAATGGTCTGCCTATGTCGGCTCACCGAATGTATGCCGGAACCCGACGCGCGGAGATCGCGCGATCAATACCCTCGCCTGCGATCGACCCGCCCAATCGGCGGCTTGCCGGCCATGACGCGCCGATAGCTTTCGGCCGCCAGCTCGGCGGCCTCGTCGGGACGCGTGACGGCCGCGCAGTGCGGGGTGACGAGGATTCGGGGGTGCGTCCAGAACGGATGCGCCTCCGGAAGGGGCTCTTCGCGAAATACGTCGAGGACGGCGCAACCCGGCCTTCCTGCGTCCAGGGCCTCGAGCAGTTCCGATTCGACGAGGTGCTCGCCGCGCCCCACGTTGATCAGCATGCTGCCGGGCCGCATGGCGGCGAACAGTTCGGCGCCGAGGATGTCGCGCGTCTCATCGGTCAGAGGAAGCAGGTTGATCAACACGTCGCTCAGCCCGGCGATTCGGTGCAGGCCCTTCCTCCCCGCGTGTACGGTCAGGTCTTCCGCCGGTCGCCCGCTGCGCCTCCAGCCGTGGACCGGAACTTCCAGGGCGCGAAATGCACGGGCCGTCGCCGTACCCATCGATCCGGTGCCCAGCAACCCGACAGTCGGGATCGAGCCGGGCGATGGCGAAGGCCAGGTCCGCTCTTGCTGCGCTACCAGCATGCGATCCAGCCGCTTCCAGTGCCCAGCAGTCACGCCGACGAGGTAGGCGGCCATGTCGGCGGCCAGGCGGGAGCCGGCCAGTCGGCCCAGTTCGACGCCGTCCGGAATTTCGGCTGAAAGGAGGTGATCCGCACCGGCGCCCAGCGACGATACGGCCCGCAGGTTCGGCAACTGCGACAGCAGCCCTTCGGGCGGCTTCCACGCCAGAACGAACGTGATCGCGCCCAGTTCGCCGATGACCGGCCAGACCCGGATATCGGCATCCGGCAGGTGCTCACGCAGGCGTTCGGCCAGCGCGTGACCGTCGCGGCCGGGCGTGGCAACGAGAAGCGCCAATGCGATCAGTCGCAGCGGTACACGGCGTAATCCCGGGCGCCGTCGCGGACGGGAGTCAGAGGCACGACCCGGTTTCCGCCCATGTCGGCGGCCGAATTGCGGGCGAGGATCTCGAGTTCGGAGACGACCCTGGACGGGCTTCGCTGGACGGCCGCGACGCGGTCGCGCACCGAGACCGTGGTGTTGCCGACCCGGCGGCAGTCCTCCACGGCAGAGGGCTCCGCGGCGAGAACGTCGCGGCCGTCTTCGTCGAGCGTGACCCAGGCACAGCCGGTCACCGATAGCGACAGCGCGAGCAGGAGCAATCGAGTCATGGGACAGCCTCCGGCGCGGTTCGAAGCGCTTTTCCGG
>JBPRGD010000222.1:0-2257 GCA_051428125.1 Candidatus Wenzhouxiangella sp. M2_3B_020 | reverse complement strand
TGAGTGACTCCGATCACGAAGAGCGCGGACTGCGGCTGCTGGTCGTCGACGACGACCAGTTCGTCGGCGAGACCATTCGGCACATGGCCAAGCGCGACGGGCACGACGTGCGGTTCACCTGCGATCCGCGCCGCTTCCTCGAGCTGGTCGCCGAATGGGATCCCGACGTCGTCGCCATCGACCTGGTCATGCCCGAGATGGACGGCGTGCAGGTGCTCAACAAGCTCGCCGAGCGCGGGTTCGACGCGTGCATCGTGCTCACCAGCGGCGTCGGGCAGCGGGTGATGGACGCGGCCAAGCGCTCGGCCGACGAACACGGGCTCACGGTCGTCGGCGTGCTGCCCAAGCCGTTCCGGCAGCGCGACCTCCGTCGCGTGCTCCGCGACTGCTCGGACAAGGCGTGTCGACCGGAGCGGTCCGAGGATTCCCCGCGCCCCGAGCACGCCGCCGGCGAGGCGCCGGAAGTCACCGAGGCCATGCTCGCCGAGGCCCTGGAGGCCGACCGGATCGTGCCGCATTTCCAGCCCAAGCTGCACTGCGGCGACCGGCGCCTCGCCGGGTTTGAGGCGCTGGCGCGGTGGCCGCACCCGGAGTTCGGCATGATCTCGCCGGCGGTCTACATTCCGCTGGCCGAGAAGACCGGGCAGATCGCCGCCGTCACCGAGCGGATCATCGAAAAGGCGCTTCGCTGGTTCGGCGGCATCGGCCGGGTGCCGGACTCCGGCGCCCAGCTGCACCTGTCGCTCAACCTTTCGGCGCGGATGCTGGAGCGCGAGGGCCTGCTCGAGCGCATCGCCGACGACTGCCGGCGCTTCGGCGTCGAAGCGGACTGGCTGATCTTCGAGTTGACCGAAACGTCCGCCATGCGCGACCCGACCGCCTCGCTGGAACTCTTGACCCGGCTGCGCGTGACCGGCTACCACCTGTCCATCGACGACTTCGGCACGGGCTACTCGTCGATGGTCCAGCTCGTGCGCCTGCCGTTCTCGGAGCTCAAGATCGACCAGTCGTTCGTGATGTCGGCGCGGCAATCGGAGGAATCGCGCTCGGTCGTCGAGTCGGTCGTCGAACTTGCCAAGAGTCTCGACCTGTCGGTCACGGCCGAGGGCGTGGCCGACGAATGGATCTGGGATTTCATCTGTGCGCTGGATTGCGATTACGCCCAGGGCTTCTACCTCGGCCGTCCGGAGCCGGGTGAATCGATCCGGGAGCAGTGGGGGGTATAGCCCCGCCTTTCCTGACGCGACCTGCCACGACTCCCGGGTCATGAACCCTACGCCCGGGATTCCTCGAATGCCTCCGGCTCGAACTGCCGCATCATCCCCCGGTATCGCCAGGTGAATCCGGGCCACAGCGTCGTGTTGCGACCCGACTCCGGGTGCAGGTACCAGCTCGAGCATCCGCCCGAGTTCCACACCGTTCCGCTGAGCCTGCGCTGCAGCCATCGGTTGTATGTCGCCTGGGTTTCTGCACGCACTTCCAGCGGCGCCCCGCCGCGCCGGTCGCGCTCGTCCAGCGCGTCCAGGATGAACCCGATCTGCGCCTCGATCATCAGGATCACCGAGTTGTGCCCCAGTGCGGTGTTCGGGCCCATGAGCATGAAGAAGTCCGGGAAGCCGTGTACCGCAACGCCGCGCCAGGCCTCGGGTCCGTGCTTCCACAGCGCGCCCAGGTCCCGCGCGTCGCGACCGGTGACCATGCCTTCGGGGATGGGATCGGTGGCGCGGAAGCCGGTGCCGAGGACGATGACGTCGGTCGGTCGGCGATTGCCGTCGCGGTCGACGATCGCGTTGGGTTCGACGCGGTCGATGCCGGCATCGACCAGCTCCACATGGTCGCGCATCAGCGCCGGGTAGAAGTCGCTGGACAGGATGACGCGCTTGCACCCGATGTCGAAGTCGGGCGTGAGCTTCGCGCGCAGCGCCGGATCGGGCACCTGCCGGCGCCGGTGGCGGTTCCCCAGCCAGCGGTGGCCCGCGGCAAGACGGGTGCTCCACGCGAGCCCCGGCACGCGCGCCTCGGAAACCAGCCAGATGCCGAAGCGGGCCAGCTTCTGCAGCCACGGCAGGCGCCGGTACAGCGCGCGTCGGCGCGGCCCGATCGCCGCGTCGGGTCGCGGGAGGATCCAGTGCGGCGTGCGCTGGTAGACGTCGAGTTGCGCGACGTCCGGCGCGATCTCGGGCACGAACTGTGCCGCCGATGCGCCCGTGCCGATCACGGCGACGCGCTTGCCGGCCAGTTCGACCCCGTCGTCCCA
>JBPRGD010000221.1:0-2723 GCA_051428125.1 Candidatus Wenzhouxiangella sp. M2_3B_020 | reverse complement strand
ATGGCCGCTGCCCGGGGGTGTGAGTGGCTGGAAGGGCGTCTGTATGCAGCCGTCCTCGATGTCGGCCGGGCCGGGCTCTCCGTGGCGCGGCTGGCGCGCGCCAGCGACGAGCGCCGCATCGATGGCATGATCTTCGCCCTGGTGGCGGGCATGCGGGCCTTGGGGGACCGCGCCCGCGCTCTGCAAAGTGGTCTGATCCACCGTGAGCTGGCCGTCAGTGTCTCGGTTGCGGCCGTGGGGCTGGTCGTGCTGCTTGTGATCTTGTAGCGTTTCTGAAGGGAATCCGATATTCATGTTGCCACTCGTATCCACCACCTTGTTCCTGCCCCTGGCCGGCGCCACCCTGCTCCTTGTCCTGCCACGACCCTCGGCACGGACCGTGCACGGCATCGGCATTGCCACCGCCTTCCTGACCCTGGCCTTCGCCGTTGCCATGTGCCTGCAGGGTGTGAGCGGTGCGGGCTTTTCCCAGGTCGAAGAGCTGCGATGGATACCGGCCATCGGTGCCGCCTACCGGGTGGGGGTCGACGGCATCAGCCTCCCGCTGGTGTTGCTGAGCGCCGTACTGTTCATGATCGCGTTCATCTACTCATCGTCGCTTCGCGAACGTCCGCGCGCCTTCGTGGCCCTGGTGCTTCTTCTGGAAACGGCGGCCATCGGTACGTTTACGGCTCTTGACGGGATTTTGTTCTACGTCTTCTTCGAGGTTTCCCTTGTCTCCATGTATTTCATGATCGCCGGGTGGGGCCATGAAGACAGGCAACCGGCAGCGCTGATGTTTTTCCTTTACACCTTGCTGGGAAGTCTGCCGCTTCTGCTTGCTATCCTCGGGCTTTACCTCGGCAGTCCCGAGCCGACCTTCGACATGCGGGCCTGGATCGAGAATCCGCCGCTGGAGGGGGCGGCGGCCATGTGGGCGTTGGTCGCCATGTTGATCACGTTCGCGGTAAAGATCCCCGCGGTGCCGCTGCACACCTGGTTGCCCGCCGCTCACGTCCAGGCACCGACCGTCGGGAGCGTCATCCTGGCCGGCATCATGCTGAAATTCGGTACCTACGGGCTGGTCCGTTTTGCCCTGCAAATGACCCCCGATGCGTTCCGTGAAGCGGGCATGGTTGTTCTGGTTCTCGGTGTCGTCAGCGCGCTCTACGGGGCTTTTGCCGCCCTGGCTCAGAGCGACCTCAAGCGCCTGGTGGCCTACACCTCAATCAATCACATGGGCTATGTGATCGTCGGTGTTGCCGTGGCGGCACTGACTCTCGACCCGTCGGTGCGCGCGGTCGCGCTGGACGGCGCCGTGTTGCAGATGTTCAGTCACGGCCTGGTTACCGGCGCCCTGTTCCTGCTCGTGGGTATGATTCAGGACCGCGCCCATACCCGCGAAATGGGCGAGTTCGGAGGTCTGCTCAAAACCGTCCCGATGCTCGGCTGGTCCTTTGTGTTGGCCGCCTTTGCGTCCCTGGGCCTGCCGGGGCTGGCGCACTTCCCGGCTGAATTCCAGATCTTTCTCGCCACCTTGAGTGCCGCGCCCGTAGCGGTTGTTGTGATTCTGGGGATTGCCATTATCGCCGGCACCTTTCTCAAGGCGCTGCGCGAGGCCTTTCTGGGCGAGCCCCGGCAGCGCTGGCAGGCCATGCCGGACCTGAGCGTGCGGGAATGGCTGGCCATCGGACCGCTGCTGGTGCTTACCGTCGCCATCGGCGTGGCACCGTCCTGGGTGCTGGACATCATTCACCGGACCACGTCGACACTGGTGCTGTAATGGGCCGTGATCTCGCACTGTTGATCCCGGAAATTGCCGTCCTTTTGACGGCTGTCGGCGCGCTGGTCGCGGAAATGCTGCGTCGGCCGCGAATCGCGCTGGCGGTCGCCGTCATCGGCCTGCTCGCCGCCACGGGGCTGACCTTGCGCCTGGTTGGTGCGGATACAACGGTGTTCGGCGGCAGCTTCCGGATCGACGAACTGAGCGTCTGGGCCAAGCTCATTCTGCTGCCGGCCACCGTGCTCTCCATGCTGCTGGCGCGAGTGGATGTGCGAGGCACCGCGCGCGAGGGCACAGTCTACAGCCTGCTGTGCTTTGCCACCTTCGGCGCCCTGGTGCTGGCCGGCGCGGGCGATTCGATGTTCCTGGTGCTGGGCACACTGTTGACCGGTCTGGCCACTTTCGCCCTGGTCGCCTATCCGGACACCGACCCGGCCACCGAAGCCGCCATGAAATACTTCGTGTTTGGTTCGGTTACCGGTGCCATCATGATTTTCGGCCTGAGCTACTGGTTCGCTGCCGGCGGCTCCACACTGCTTGCTGATCTGCGGGTGCCGGATGCCATGCCGATGGCCGTCATCATCGGGCTGGTGGCGGTCGTTATCGGGCTTGGTTACAAGGCATCTCTGGTGCCGTTTCATTTCTGGGCACCAGATGCCTACGAGGGCGGGCCGCTGTCGATAGCGGCTTACCTGTCCGTGGTGCCCAAGATCGGGGCGCTGTTCGCACTCGCGCAGGTCGTTCGCGATCTTCCCCCGGAAAGTGGCTGGACCGCCATCATCGCCGGTCTGGCCGTTCTGACCATGACCTATGGCTATCTCGCCGCGCTGGTGCAGGATAACGTCATCCGGCTGCTGGCCTACTCGTCGATCGCCCAGTCCGGCTATTTTCTGCTGGGCATCGTCGCGGTGGGCTCGAGCAGGCTCGCGTTACCGGCGACCATCCTGTTCGCCGCCGCCTA
>JBPRGD010000220.1:0-1497 GCA_051428125.1 Candidatus Wenzhouxiangella sp. M2_3B_020 | reverse complement strand
CCGTACCAGATCGAGTCGGTGCCCCAGAGGACGTTGTCCTCGCCGATGTACTTGAGCATCTTGCCCAGCGCGTGCGCGGCCGAGTCCGGGTCGCGCATCAGGAAGCGCCATGTCGAGCCGAGCTCGGCGTAGACGTTGCCCCCTTTCAGATCATTCTCGACCACGGTCCTGACGAGCGAATCGATGCCCTCGTTGCGCTCGGGGTCGTACGGGCCCTCGGACTGTCCGGGCACGAAGCCGGAGTGATAGATCAGGAAGCTCAGGTTCGGATATCGCTTCGCGGCCGGCCCGACGTCGGTGCACAGCGAGTGCTCGTAGCTCTGCTGCCCGAACGGGATGCCCTTGTGGATGGCGATCACCGGCACGTCCAGGCGCCCGGCCTCCTCCATGAACGGAATACCCGTGCCCTCGTCCAGCAGCGAGTAACCCTCGCCGTCCGGTCCCCACTGCGTGTAGGTCTTCCAGGCCTGGATGCCGAAATCGTCGCGCAGTCGCTGCATGTCCGCCACGTCGCCTTCCTGGTTCGGATTGACGCGCCCGTGCAGCAGCAGCCGGTGCGTTCCCTTCAGGCCGTTGACGATCTCCTGCGCCGCAGCCGCTTCCTCGATCGTCAGCGGCTCGCCCTCGCGCGTACTTGGCACGAACGACAGCACCATGACGTCGGTGTCGGAATCCATGAACACGTCCTTGACGAATGCATCGGGCCCCAGGCACTTGAGATACGAGCGTGCGCCCGGCCCCTCGCCCATCGCGCAGCCGGCCGCCGGCATGCCCGACAGCGGCTTCGCGTCCTCGGGCACATGCTGCAGCCAGGCGCCGGTGGGATTCACGAAATGCCCCTGCACATCGAGAATGAACTAGTCGCCCTCCAGCGCCGCCTTGGCCGCGCCCTCGTCCACGGCCGCCTCGTCGGCCAGCGCGAACAGTCCGCCGGTGCGCCCCACCGCGGCCTGGGCGGCGTTGAATGCCAGCAGCGTCGACGCCGCGCCGCATGTCGAAACCAGGAAATCGCGGCGGGTCTTTCCCAGGCGCTTCGCGTTCTCGGTCGCGGCTTCGTGCGCGACGCGATTGGCCAGCTGCGCGCCCTCGTCGAGCGGAATGGGTTCGTATTCGCCGTTGGAGGTGGAATCGAGCTTGATCGGCAGTCGCGTGCCGTCGGGATCGTGGATGGAAGGCATGGGGCGGGCTCCTGGGGGCATTGCGGTCGATTGGAGCAGAATTCGGGCGGGGTCGCAACTGGGAGGGTTTCCGGTTTCCGTAGCCCGTAGTCCGTGGTCCGTGGTCCATGGTCCGACTACCGACTACCGATCACGAATCGCGGTTCGGGCATCTTTCGTCGGGGACGTAGCTCCAACCTACCGATCGAACGGCTCGGTCACGCCGCCTGGTCGAACCCGGCCTCCACCCGCTCGAAATATCGGTGCGTCGTGTCGATCTGCTCGCTTGCATCCTCGACGCGGTTGACGGCGCGGATGAACGTCCCGGATCCCGGATGCG
>JBPRGD010000219.1:0-3729 GCA_051428125.1 Candidatus Wenzhouxiangella sp. M2_3B_020 | reverse complement strand
TGCCGCCCCGCCCGTCCTGTTCGGCAACACCTCGTGCACGCCGGAAATCAGCGTGACCTCGTGGTCGACGTTCGCCATGATCGCCGCGCCTTCGGCCATGGCTTTCACCCGCTCGTAGACCGGCGCCATTCCCTCGCGGCTGCGATCCCGTACCCGCACCCAGATCTTGGCGTAATCGGGCACGACGTTGACCACCTTGCCGGCGTCCATGATGTGGTAATGCATGCGCACGGTCGGCTTGACGTGCTCACGGTAGGCGTTGATGCCGTGCGTATAGAGCTCGAGCGCATCGCCGGCGGAGCGCCCGTTCCAGGGATCGGCCGCGGCATGCGCGGACTGGCCGTCGAACTCGACGAGAAAGTCGACCAGCGCCTGGGAGCTCTGCACCGACGCCTCGATTTCATCGCTGGGGTGCCAATCCATCATCACGTCGACGCCCTCGAACGCGCCGGCCCGGATCATCCAGAGCTTGCCGAAGAACTTCTCCTCGGCAGGTGTACCGTAGAAGCGGATCGTACCTTCGATCTCGCCGTACTCGATGAGCTGCTTGACCGCGATCGCGGCACCCAGGGAGGCCGATCCGAAGATGTTGTGACCGCAGCCGTGGCCGGGCGCGCCGGGTTCGACCGGCGACCGCTCCGGCACCGCTTCCTGCGACAGGCCGGGAAGCGCATCGAACTCCCCCATGATGCCGATGACCGGCTCTCCGCTGCCGTATTCGGCAACGAAGGCCGTTGGAATTCCGCCGACGTTGCGCGTAATCGAAAAACCATGTGCTTTCGCATGCTCGATCAAGGCGTTCGCCGACTCGGTCTCCCTGAAGGCGATTTCGGCGTAACTCCAGATGCGATCACTGAGATCGGTCAGCGCTTCGGCCTGCGTATCGACTGACGCGATTACGTCCTGTTTCAGCTGCCGGTTTTCTTCGTCCTGAGCGGGGGCGATGGAAGCGATCGACGCCATCAACGCCGCATTGATCCATTTCATCATTCTCGAAATCCTGTTTTGATGACTCGTTGCATTCGGGTCCGGGACCACCGAACGCAGGAAGAACCCGAAAGTATAAGCCCGCCGGCCGGGCTGCCGAGACGCCATGTCGCCGACCGCTCAGCAGGCGGTTACACCGGGAATGACGGCGCTCCGCTTCAACCCAGGCTTCCGCGACCGCGGCGAGCGCTTCGTACGAAGTCGCATCGTCGACAGTCGGGATGCGCGTTTCGAACGGCTCGCATCGCCCCGCGTCGCTAATTGCTGCAGAGGCCCGGCAAACAGCCATCGTCAAGGCGATTCGCAAGAAAACCATGGCCCCCTCCGTCGCTCGACCGCATTCAATGCGTTTCATCGCCGGCCAGAATACGATAATCGCGGCGGGCGCCTCGCGAAGCCGGAAGCGACCCTCCACGTCCGCGCGTCTGCGGCCCTCGAGCGCAACCACCCCCGGACCGTTCCTCGGATCACCGGTACCCGGCGACCGGACTTGACGCGACGCTGCCCTATGCGCCATTGTCACGGGGGATCCGCTGCTGTACGAGGGCGTCTACCCCCGATGAGCACGCTGCCGCGACTCGACTGCCGGCCGCTCACTCCAGAGCGCTGGGACGACTTCGAGCAGCTGTTCGGTGAACGCGGTGCCTGCGGTGGATGCTGGTGCATGCTCTGGCGCCTCGCTCCGAAGTCATTCGAGGCGGGCAAGGGCCCGGGCAATCGGGCGGCCATGAAGCAATTGGTCGAGGCCGGCATGGTACCCGGACTGCTCGCCTACCGCAATCGCGAGGCGGTGGGCTGGTGCGCCGTGGCGCCGCGCGCGGACTACCCTGCCCTCGCCCGATCCCGGATCCTGAAGCCCGTGGATGACGAGCCGTGCTGGTCGGTGAGCTGTCTGTTCGTGGCCCGCCCGTTCCGTCGGCAGAGGGTCTCGGTCGCGCTCCTGCGCGCAGCGGTGGATCATGTGGCATCCCGTGGCGGACGGATCCTGGAGGCCTACCCCGTGGAACCCAGGAGCGACGCGCCGGTTCCCGCCGCATTCGCCTGGACCGGGCTGGCCGGCGCCTATCTTGCCGCCGGGTTCCAGGAAGTGGCTCGGCGTTCTCCGACGCGACCGATCGTGCGCGTCCGGATGTGATCATTTCCATCCGTTCCCGCGCCGGACCGAGTCCCGGACGGCGATCTCCGCGAGATCCGGAAGCGGGACGGGCTTTGATCGTCTGCGGCATTTCGCGTCGCATCGCCCGGCACGAAGATGAAACCCGGATCGTCGGCGATATGATCGAAGCGGCCATGGCTTGCATCCGCTCGTGCGATATCCGGGGATCGTCGACAACCGACCGCAAGAAACCGAATGCGTTCGGCCGCTCGCGACCCATAGCGGTTTCCAGCCTCGGAAGCACCGAGATCGATGATGTCTTTCCTCCCGGTCGCCATGGGATGCAGGCCATGGTCCGGATTGGGATCGTTTCGATCCTGTCCGCGGCTTTTCTCCTCGCGGGCTGCACCGGGCCGGTTCCCGCTCGCGGGTGCGTCCCGACAGGAACCCCGTCGGCGCCGCCACCCCCGTCGCAAGAGCCGACGCTTCCGATGGAGGCCGAGCTTTTCGTTACCGCATTCGAGTCGGCGGAGGGGATCGCTTTCAACGGCCGGGGGGACCTCTTCGTCGGCGCGGACCAGGCGATCTGGCGACTGGAACCAGATGGTCGCAGACATCGAGTGGTCGGCGTGGAAACACACCTCGGCCAGGCCGGGATCGGGCCTCGCGATCTGCTGGCCGCGGATTTCGGACCCACGAACGTTTTCCGCGACGGTGCCGAGCAGGTGCACGGGGACGGCGTGGTCTGGCGAGTCACGCCCGAGGGGAACAAGAGTCTTGCAGCCACCGGCATCGACGATCCCAACGCCATTCTCGTGCTGCCGGACCGCTCCTTCCTGGTATCCGATGACGGCACGAATGCGATCCACCGGGTCGAACCCGACGGTCGGGTTTCGCTGTGGACCGATGCGATCCCTTACCCGAACGGCATGGTGCTGAGCCGAGACGGCACCGCCGTCTACGTCGCCCAGATCTTCTCCGGAATCGGCCCCGTCGTGCGGGAGGACAGGCTTTGGCGGGTGCCGCTACGCGACGGCGCGCGGGCGGGAAAGCCGCTGCCGGTGTTCGAAGGCCCGGACGACGGACGCAAGGGCGGCTTCGACGGCCTGGCGATCGACATCCACGGACGAGTTTATATCGCGGACAACGGCCGGGGTGTCGTCTGGCGCTACGATCCGCGGGAAAGCGGCGCCGTGTTGGTCGGACAGGGGATGCCGAACGTGGCCAGTCTGGCGTTCGGCGAAGGCGATTTCGACCGACGTGCGCTTTACGCAACCTCCACCCGCCGGGGCGGCGGCAGGATCTGGAAGATCCCGGTCGGTGTGGAGGGCGCCCCTCCGTGCCGATGACCGATTGCGGTGCGCGAAACGAGGCCCCGCGGTACAGGCTCGCCGGAAAGTCCGTCTTCCGGTCTTTCCGGCTTTTACGGCCCGCGCGGGACGGCTCCGATCCCGTCGCGGCGACGCGACCGCCGCCACGGCCGCGAAGCGAGCGAAACAGGACAGGCACCTCGTCGCGTTACTCCGTGCCGTTTCATCCGGCTCCGGGCTGGCGGGACGCCGCCTCGCCGATTCGCCGCGAATACCAGGCCATCAACGGCTTGACGGTGATGCCGTGGACCATGATGGACAGGGTCACCACGATCA
>JBPRGD010000218.1:0-1547 GCA_051428125.1 Candidatus Wenzhouxiangella sp. M2_3B_020 | reverse complement strand
CAGCGTTGCAGTGTGCGGGCACTGAGACCGAGTTCGGCGCAGGCGGCGGACTGGCGGGCGCCTGCCGCCACGGCCTCGTCGATGAGGACAACGATGTCTCGGCGATCCGAAGCAGACGTCATTCGTCCTCGTCCTCGCGGCCCCAGATCGCCTCGGCCTTTTTTCTGAGGATCATCAGCGCCGCCGCCTCCGCGAGCGCCTTCTCCTTGCGCGCCAGTTCCCGTTCCAGCGCCTTGATCCGCTTCTTGTCGTCCTTCGTCTCACGCGCGGCCCGCGTCGCCGCCGCACGCTCCCAGTCGTTCGCACGCTCGCAAGCCTCGCGCCAGACCCGGAGCTGCTCCGGATAGAGGCCCCGGCGGCGGCAGTATTCGCCAAGCTCGGTCTCGTTCATCGCGGCCGTCTCGATCACTGCCGCGAGCTTGTCGGTTGAGGTCCAACCCTCGGGACCCGTCTTCGCATCGGGCAGGAACTGGCCTTTCGCCCGCGCCTCTTCACGCCACTTGGCGAGCGTGCCCCGCGAAATCCCTTCCTCCTGCGATAGCTGCCGCAGCGGCCTGTTGTTCGGTGGCAGCATCTTCGTCAGAACCGCCGCCTTCCTCTCCGGTGAGTATGCCAATCCATCATCCTGTCCGCCCGCCTCAGGGTACACTTTTCAGATTAGCGCGGGCGACAACATCCCTGACTGAGGGGGTGCTCGATCAGCTTGAGTTGCAGCTCGAGGAGCTGGAGACGGCCGCGGCCGAAGATGTCATTCGCGCCGAGCTGGCGGCGGAAAAGGCGACGAAGGTCCGGGCTTTCGACCGGCGCAAGCCCGTCCGCAAGGCGTTCCCTGAGCATCTGCCGCGCGAACGAGTGATGGTCGAAGCTCCGACGGCCTGCGCTTGCTGCGGATCCGACCGGATCGCGAAGATGGGCGAGGATATTACCGAGACGCTGGAGGTGGTGCCGCGGCAGTGGAAGGTGATCCAGACCGTCCGAGAGAAGTTCACCTGTCGGGATTGCGAGAAGATCAGCCAGCCGCCCGCCCCATTCCACCCCGTTCCGCGGGGGTGGGCAGGGCCAAGCTTGTTGGCCATGATCGTGTTCGAGAAGTTCGGGCAGCACCAACCGCTGAACCGCCAAGCCGAACGCTATGCCCGCGAGGGCGTGGAGCTCAGCCTTTCCACGCTCGCCGACCAGGTCGGCGCAGTGACGGAGTTGCTGGAGCCGCTGCATGTGCTGATCGAGGCCCATGTCATGGCCGCGGAACGATTGCATGGCGATGATACGACGGTCCCGCTGCTGGCCAGGGGCGGAACGAAGACAGCTCGGCTCTGGACCTATCTCCGGGATGATCGGCCTTTTGGCGGCACCGCCCCGCCGGCGGTGGCTTTCCGCTTCTCCCGCGATCGGTCCGGGGAGCATCCGGCTGGGCACCTCAAGGGATGGCAAGGCATTCTGCAAGCTGACGCCTATGCAGGATACAACCAGCTTTACGACCCGAGACGATCACCGGGGGCCGTCGTTTCCGCCCTGTGCTGGTCACACGCCCGTCGCAAGTTCTTCGA
>JBPRGD010000217.1:0-1985 GCA_051428125.1 Candidatus Wenzhouxiangella sp. M2_3B_020 | reverse complement strand
CCAAGCCAGCCGCATTAGCTACTTGTAATTACATGTATAGCCAAGAGTGTCGCCGGACGTCCAGCCGCGCCAGCTTCCGAGAGCATCGACGATATGGTGGGCAACGCAGGCCACAGAACCGCTGGCGCTGCCTACCCGAGGTGGGAGAAGCCCCACACGGATGACGGCATGATCACCCACAACCTTCAGCGCCAATGCCTGTCAGCGAGCACGATCCTCACGACGTTATCCACTAGAGCTTCCGTCGAACCTCGGGTTTGGCGGCGGCGCAGCCCTGCCGCTTCGATTCCCGGGTCTCGTTCCTCGTCGCTCAGCAGGCAGCGCCTGACACAACCTACCCCCAACTGTTCTAGCAACAGCGCGAACTACTACAAACCCTACCACTGACGAGGCACCACCTATGAAATACCGACCAGCATTCTTCTCCCTGCTTCTTACCGCCATGCTCGTACTCGCGCTGCCGGCACGGGCCCAGCAACCCGGGCAACAGCAGATGCCGATGATGGACGGCATGCCGATGATGCAGATGCCCATGATGCAGGCCATGCATCAGCAGATGATGCAGGACCCGCTGCACCGTACGAGCATGATGGCCTTCATGCTGCCGGCTCTGGCGGACACGCTCGAGCTCACGGACCAGCAGAGAGGGCAGCTCGTGGAGCTCAAGCGCACGATGATGCAGGAGCGCCAGCAGATGATGCAAGAGATGCAGGACTGGCGCCAGCAGATGATGGCCCTCTTCGAAGGGGCTGGCCAGCCCGAGCCCGCGGAGGTGCGCCGGCACCTCGTGGAGCGAGCCGAGATGCAGGCCCGGCAGCAGGCCGACCTCTACGAGACGGCGCGCGAGATGCAGCAGGTTCTGACCGAGGAGCAGCGCCAGATGCTGATGGGCATGACGATGCAGCAGAAGATGCGCCAGGTGATGGCGAACATGACCATGATGGACATGATGCAGATGATGCGCGCCATGCACGGTGGCATGATGATGGGCGGCATGATGGGAGGCGGCATGATGGACGGGAGGCCGATGATGCAGCCCGGCATGATGCAGCAGAAGATGCCCATGCGGCCGAAGGGGCAGAACCGCTGACGACACACGCACACCGAATGGGAGGTACGCCATGTTCGACGGAATGCACGACGGCTGTTGCTGGGGCATGGACTGGGGCATGCACTGGGGCTGGTGGCTCTTCCTGGTGCTGCTCGTCGCCCTAGTCGTCTTCGCCATCTGGGCCGTGAGCCGCTCCGCCGGATCCAGGCGACAGAGCCGCACCCGGGAGGAGACGCCGCTGGAGCGGCTGCAGCGCCGCTACGCCGAGGGCGAGATCTCGACGGAGGAGTACGAGGAGCGCAAGAGCCGGCTCGGCTGATCGGTTGTGCCGCGTCTTGAAAGAGAATCGTCATAGGCGAAGGAGGTTGTAATGGGATTCGGGATGATCTTCTGGGTGCTGCTGCTCGTCGTCATCGTGTGGGCCGTCGCCCGCGGTCTGCCCCAGTGGACCTCGCGGCCGGAGGCGCCGACAGGCCAGCGGGAGACGCCGCTTCAGATCGTGGAGCGGCGCTACGCCGACGGCGAAATCACCACCGAGGAGTACGAGGAGCGTAAGAGCCGGCTGCAGGGGAAAGGCCGCTAGCGACGCTCCGTGCTGCGCGATGAACACCTTCAACCACAGGCGAAGACCGACAGTTATGACGAACGCAATGTGCCAGATTCGAAAGACCGGATGGCTGCTCGCGGCCCTCATGCTCGTTGCGCTACCCGCATGTCAGGGTGGCGGCGATGTCGATCCTGCTGAGGATGTCGAGGCCGACGCGCAGGAAGAGATGTACGGCGGCATGCCGGAGGGCAGCATGGACGGCGTGGCGACCTCTGACACGACGCAGCTTCGCGCGACGTACGACGAGATCGGCCGGATGTACGGCCAGATGATGAGCGCCTACGACGGGATGACGGAGGAGATGTCTCCCGAGGCGCGGCAGCTCTA